>NZ_JBINJF010000019.1:0-102070 GCF_043951865.1 Halalkalibaculum sp. DA3122 | reverse complement strand
CTGAACCATGATTAGGGTGATTGGTAGGATGGACTTTGATTTTTTCGTTGCCCATCACGGTTCATCACATTAATCCCCGAAATCACGGTTTAAATTGCTTGTATTTAAGAATTCGGAGCTCCCGGGCGCAGATGTTACGCACCAGAGGGGCGCGACGAGATAAGGGTCACTGATAGAAAAAGCCCGGAAACAAAATTCCGGGCTCCAATTCCCAATTCTTCATTTTTCATTCCTAATTCTCAGGGAAGTTCAGTATGTCCCATCAGCCAGCGGTCGCATTCGCGGGCGGCTCCGCGGCCTTCGTTGATGGCCCACACGATGAGACTTTGTCCTCGGCGCATGTCTCCGGCGGCAAACACGCCCTCCACGTTGGTATGGTAGTCGCCGTGTTCCGCCTTGGCGTTAGAGCGATCATCGCGTTCCACCTCCAGTTGTTCCAGTACGGGACTTTCCGGCCCGAGAAAGCCCATGGCCAGCAGCACGAGATCGGCTTTCCAGACCTTCTCCGTACCCTCGATTTCGACAGGCTTCATACTGCCGTTTTCCCCCGTCTTCCATTCGACCCGCACGGTGTGAAGTGCTTTTACATTTCCGTTGCCGTCACTTTCAAATTTCTTGGTCATCACCTGATATTCGCGGGGGTCTTCGCCGAACTTCTCCTTGGCTTCCGCCTGCCCGTAGTCAATCTTGTAGATGTTGGGCCATTCGGGCCAGGGATTGTCCTCGGCGCGGCTGTTTGGTGGTTTGGGCAGAATCTCAAACTGGGTGAGATTTTTGCAGCCGTGATGCATTGCGGTACTCACACAGTCGGTACCGGTATCGCCTCCGCCGATGACGATCACATTTTTGTCTTCTGCTGATATGTAGTTACCGTCTTCGTGGTTGGAGTCGAGCAGGCTTTTGGTGTTCGCGTGGAGAAATTCCATGGCGAAATGTATGCCGTTAAGCTCACGGCCCTCGATAGGCAGATCCCGGGGATTGGTAGCTCCCCCGGCCAGGATAACAGCATCGTAATTCTTTGTAAGTTCGGGTGCGGGGATGTCGGTACCGATTTCGGTATTGGTGATAAATTCGATGCCCTCTTCTGCCAGCAGGTCAACACGGCGTTTTACAACAGCTTTGTCCAGCTTTGGATTCGGAATACCGTAGGTGAGCAATCCGCCGATCCGATCGTCGCGCTCATATACCGTTACGTTGTGCCCTGCTTTATTAAGTTGGGCAGCTGCGGCCAGTCCTGCGGGACCTGATCCCACGACGGCCACTTTTTTGTCGGTCCGCTTTTCGGGGGGATTCGGTTTGACCCATCCCTCCTCAAACCCCTTGTCGATGATAGCCTGCTCAATACTTTTGATCGCTACCGGGGGATCTGTAATGCCGAGCACGCAGGAGCCTTCGCAGGGAGCGGGGCAAACACGGCCGGTAAATTCGGGAAAATTATTGGTTTTGTGCAGGCGGTGAAGGGCTTCTTTCCACTTTCCGCGATAGACCAGGTCGTTCCACTCCGGAATCAGGTTGTTGATCGGGCAGCCGAGCGCTTTCCCGTTATGCTCGATGCCGGTGTGGCAAAACGGGATCCCGCAGTCCATACAGCGGGCTCCCTGCTTCTGGAGTTCTTCTTCACTGAGTTCGACATAGAACTCGTCCCAGTCTTTAATCCGGTCTTCTGGTTTTTTATATGGAATCGATTGACGATCATATTCCATAAATCCGGTCGGTTTACCCATAATAATCTATAATATTTGTATCGTTTACCGTTTAGAAATTTCGTTATGAAATTTTGTGTCAGCCGCAGAGATCGCACGAAAAGTACAGCACATGGCGTCCTCATCTATCCTCTGCAGGCTTGGAATATCAGTTAGTTTCCGCTTGCACGTGCCTTGTCTTCTTTGTTGGTGTAGAAGGCTTCAAGTGCGGCCTCTTCGCCGGAAAGTCCCTGCTTTTCAGCTTCTTCGATAGAATCCTGCATCCGCTTGTAATCCTTGGGCAGAACTTTTACGAAGTGGGGGACCATCTTGTCCCATTTTGCGAGCACTTTCCAGGCCTTGTTGCTGTCGGTATATTCGCCGTGGCGACGAATCATTTGTTCTACATTTCGGATTTCATCTTCATTTTCGAGCTGTTGCAGGAATACCATTTCGGTATTGCAGTGTTCCTCAAATGTGTTGTCGAGATCCAGCACGTAGGCGATACCGCCAGACATGCCGGCCGCAAAATTACGGCCTGTGGGACCGAGCACAACTACACGTCCGCCGGTCATATATTCACAGGCGTGATCACCCACTGCTTCAACAACCGCATGCACACCACTATTTCGCACGCAGAAACGTTCTCCGGCCATTCCCCGGATGTAGGCTTCGCCGCTGGTCGCTCCATACAGCGAAACATTACCGACTATGATATTCTCTTCCGGCGTAAACAGGGATCCCGCAGAAGGCTTGAGAATGAGTTTTCCTCCCGACAGGCCCTTGCCGAAATAGTCGTTGGCGTCGCCTTCCAGCTCAAGCGTCATGCCGTTGGGGATAAACGCTCCGAAGCTCTGCCCGGCGGAACCCTTGAAATGCAGGTGGATGGTATCTTCCGGCAGTCCCTCCGCACCGTATCGGCGCGTCACTTCGCTGCCGACAATTGTGCCGACCACCCGATTGATATTTTTGATCGGCAGTTTTGCCTTGACCGGCTCCTTGTCGTTCAGCGCCGGTTCCACGATATCCATCAGCGTCTGAACGTCGAGGGAGTTTTCCAGCCCGTGATTTTGGTCGATCATTTTCCGTGTTCCTACCTCGTCGGCATTTTCGGGTCGATGCAGGATGGGAGAAAGATCCAGATACCGGCCTTTCCAGTGGTCGGTTTCCCGCTGTCTCAGTTTATCGGTGCGGCCAATCATCTCATCAACAGAACGGAAGCCGAGTCTGGCCATGTGCTCGCGGAGATCCCGGGCAACAAATTTCATGAAGTTGACCACGTTTTGTGGATCTCCCTTGTAGTTGTGACGCAGCTCGGGGTTTTGCGTGGCGATACCCACCGGACACGTATCCAGGTGGCAGACCCGCATCATGATGCAGCCCAGCGTAATGAGCGCGCTGGTTCCAAAGCCGTACTCTTCCGCACCGAGCAGCGCCGCAATAGCGATATCGCGCCCGGTTTTGATCTGCCCGTCGGTCTCGAGGGCCACGCGGCTGCGCAGCTTGTTGAGCACCAGCGTCTGGTGGGTCTCGGAAAGTCCGAGCTCCCACGGCAAACCGGCATGCTTGATGCTGGTCTGCGGAGAGGCCCCGGTGCCGCCGTCATTTCCACTGATCAGGATGACGTCGGCATGTCCCTTGGAAACCCCGGCCGCAATCGTACCGACGCCGACCTCCGAGACGAGTTTAACATTGATACGGGCATTCTTGTTGGAGTTCTTAAGATCGTGAATAAGCTGAGCCAGGTCCTCAATCGAGTAGATATCGTGATGGGGCGGCGGGGAGATAAGTCCCACGCCCGGAGTGGAAAGTCGTACCTTGGCGATCCACGGATAGACTTTTCGTCCGGGCAGCTCGCCTCCTTCGCCGGGCTTGGCGCCCTGGGCCATCTTAATCTGTATTTCGTCGCCTTCGGTCAGGTACTGGCTGGTAACGCCAAACCGACCGGAAGCAACCTGCTTGATCC
Organism: Halalkalibaculum sp. DA3122; assembly: GCF_043951865.1. Classification (NCBI taxonomy): domain Bacteria; kingdom Pseudomonadati; phylum Balneolota; class Balneolia; order Balneolales; family Balneolaceae; genus Halalkalibaculum; species Halalkalibaculum sp. DA3122. The sequence continues at coordinate 98,422 of NZ_JBINJF010000019.1, read as the reverse complement.
GGCTGTTTCTGTCATCGCCGTTTTCATCGATGGTGTACCGGGCGGGATCTTCGCCTCCCTCACCGGTATTGCTTTTCCCGCCGATGCGATTCATGGCGATAGCCAGTGCTTCGTGGGTCTCCTGGCTGATAGAGCCGTATGACATTGCACCGGTTTTAAATCGTTTGCAGATCGATTCCACCGATTCTACCTCCTCGAGCGGAATCGCATCCTCCTCGCTGTATTTGAAGTCCAACAGGTGCCGCAACGTCGGCGGGGGATCAAACTGGTCGTCGACCAGGCTGGCAAATTCTTTGTATAGCTTGTAGTCTCCGGTCTTGCTGGCCAACTGCAGCGTGTGAACGGTCTCGGGATTATACATGTGGTATTCGCTGTTCTGGCGCCACTTGTACTGTCCCCCTTCGTCCAGTACCTGGCCGTTGGTCTGAATTTCCGGGAACGCCTTGCGGTGTCGCAGCTGGGCTTCTTCGGCAATCGTATCCAGTCCGATGCCCCCGATACGGGAGTCGGTCCAGGTAAAGTACTTGTCGATCACCTCTTCGTTGATGCCCAGCGCTTCAAAAATTTGGGCACCTCGGTACGACTTGATCGTCGAGATCCCCATCTTCGACATCACCTTGACGATGCCTTTGACGACCGCCTTGTTGTATCCCTTGACCGCCCGCTTGAAACTGAGATCCAGCATGCCTTCCTGGATCAGGTCGTGCAGGCTTTCGTAGGCCATGTAGGGGTTAACCGCTTCCACCCCGTAACCGAGCAGCAGGCAGAAGTGGTGCGTCTCGCGCGGCTCACCGGACTCCAGCACAATACCGACTTCGGTGCGCTGGCCGGTGCGGATCAGGTGATGGTGCAGCCCCGATACCGCCAGAAGTGCGGGAATCGGTACTTTGGAACGACTGAAATCGCGATCAGAGAGAATCAGGATGTTGGCACCGTTGTCAATCGCTTTATCCGCTGATTCAAAAAGGTCGTCAAGCGCCTTTTCCAGCCCCTCGCCTCCGCTACCGGATTCAAAGAAAATCGGCAGGGTTACACTTTTGAAACCCTTGATATCCAGATCTTTGAGCGCCTTTAGCTCTTCGTTTTTCAATACCGGGGTTTTTAGCTCAATTTGCCGGCAGCTTTCAGGAGTCGGATCAAGAATATTGCCCTGTGAACCGAGCGTAGTCTCTGTAGAGGTGATCATCTCCTCGCGGATAGGATCGATCGGGGGATTGGTGACCTGTGCAAACAGCTGCTTGAAGTAATTGTACAGCAACTGCGGCTGATTGGAGAGCACCGCCAGTGGAGCATCGTTCCCCATTGCTCCCACCGGCTGCAGCATGTTTTCTGCCATGGGACCCACGTTGACTTCGAGATCCTCATACGTGTAGCCAAACACTTTTTGCCGGTGGACGACCGCCTCGTGAGAAACCTTCGGTTCCTCAAGGGTCAGGTTCTTTGTGATTTTATCAAACGTAACGAAGTTCTCCTCGAGCCACTCTTTGTAGGGATGTTCGGTTGCAATCTCCTGTTTTATCTCTTCATCACTGATAATACGCCCCTCTTCGGTGTCGATCAGCAGCATCCGGCCGGGCTGGAGTCGTTCTTTCTGGATAATATCTTCCGGTGGAATATCCAGCACCCCGGCTTCAGAGGCAAGCACCACCATGTCGTCGCGGGTCACATAGTAGCGGGATGGGCGCAGCCCGTTGCGGTCGAGAGTGGCCCCGACGCGAACCCCGTCGGTAAAGGCGATGGAGGCCGGTCCGTCCCACGGCTCCATCAGGCAGCTGTGATACTTATAGAACGCCCTTTTGTGTTCATCCATGTTTTCATACCCCTCCCACGGTTCGGGAATCATCATCATCATGGCGTGGGGTAGTGAGCGCCCGCTGAGGCGGAGGAATTCCAGGGCGTTGTCAAATTTGGCGGAGTCACTTCCGTCTTCTTGGATGACGGGGTGTACTTTTTCAATATCATCCCCGAAAAGGTCGGATGCAAACTGCGATTCTCGTGCGTGCATCCAGTTCTGGTTGCCCCGCAGGGTGTTGATCTCCCCGTTGTGGATCATGTAGCGGTAGGGGTGGGCCAGCTTCCAGCTGGGGAAGGTATTGGTACTGAAACGCGAGTGCACCAGTGCCAGGGCCGACTCCATTTCGGAGTCCTGCAGATCGGGATAAAACTCCCGGAGCTGGGTGGAGGTCAACATCCCCTTGTATATGATGGTACGCGAGGAGAGGCTGGCGATATAAAAGAAATCTTTTTCCTTAATATCCATCTCCGTCTCTTCTATGGCCCGGGTGATGCGTCGACGTATGATATACAGCTTGCGTTCGAAATCAAGTTCGGTTTCCAGGTCGTCACTTCGGCCAATAAAAATCTGTCGTACGGATGGTTCGGTTTCCTTGGCTGATTTACCCAGGTAAAAATTGTCGGTGGGCACCTTCCTCCAGCCAAGCACTTCCTGCCCCTCTTCTTTAACGATTTTTTCAACAATCTTTTCGCAGGGCCGGCGATCTTCACGATCTCCCGGGAAAAAGATCATTCCTACTCCATAATGCCCCTGTTCCGGCAGGTCCATGCCGAGTCCTTCGCAGGATTTTTTCAGAAACTTGTGGGGAATTTGGATCAGTATTCCCGCTCCGTCACCGGTGTTGGCTTCACTGCCGGTGGCACCCCGGTGGTCCAGGTTGTGCAGAACAGTTAATGCCTGATTGATTATGTTGTTGGATTGCTTTCCTTTGATGTTCACCACGAACCCGATACCACAGGCGTCGCGTTCGTGCTTCGGATCATACAATCCCTGTTTGGGAGGCATGTTCATTCCAGACATGTGCATAAAATTGTTTCGGTTTACTTACAGTTGTTTCAATTTATAAACGTAAATACCAGACAGGTTTCGTTGCAAATCCGTCCGGAGTTGCATACACCCATTGCTGAGAATGAGCGAACCGCAATTACGTTCAGGAGCAAAAAAGCTCCTGAACCTTTAATGTTTCGACACGATGATCTTATGAGCAATTTTTAGGACATCGGACAGTACCCCGGCGGCTGTTACTTCTTTTCCGGCGCCTGGTCCCTGGATAACGATAGGGGAGTTTGAGTAGCGTTTTGTTGTAATCTGAAACAGATTATCCGTACCACTTAAACGCCCGATGGGGGAATCGAGAGGTACCGATTTTATTCCGACGGATATGTCATGATTTGTAAGATTGCCGACGTAGCGGAGTGTTTCATTACGTTCTTTAGCGTGTTCTATTTTAGACTTCCAATACTCATCAACCTCAGACAGTTCAGTGAGAAATGTGTCCCGGTCGACCGATGTAAGATGTTCTGGTACCAAAGTTTGAATGTTCAGTTCGCTCCGCTCAACCTTTAAACCCAAGGTTCGTGCTAATGTAAGAAATTTTCGGGCCACATCCTCACCAGAAAGATCATCCCTTGGGTCGGGCTCTGCATATCCTAGTTTACGGGCTTTGATGACGGCCTTGCTGAACGGGGTGCCCTGCTCCAGCTCGTTAAAAAGATAGGTCATGGTTCCGGAACCCACTCCGGATATCTCTGTTATGGTATCGCCGGTTTCAAGCAGGCGGGTCACGGTCGATAAGATTGGCAGACCGGCGCCCACGGTCGGTTCGTAGCAAAATTCAACGTCCTTGTGCTGTGTTATGTGTTGAAGCTGTTCGTAGAACTCCTGCTCAAATGTATTCGCTCGCTTGCTCGGGGTGGCAATATGGATATTTGATTCCAGTATCGGCGGGTAGAGTCGTGCCACCTCGGCACTGCCGGTGGCATCGATGAAGACAAGCTTTTCGGGACCTTCCTTGGTCAGCTTGTCCAAAATATGGTTCCAATTGGTCTCTTCTCCCCCGGGGAGTGTTTCAATAACCTGTGCGGGATCAATGCCTTCTTCATTCCAGATATAGTGTTCGCTGTTGCAGGCTCCGATAATATCCAGGGTGAACTCCTCGGTATCCAGTTCGGAAATCAGCCGGATCAACGTGCCTCCAACTTCGCCTGTGCCCGCTATAAACAGGGGCACGGCCTGTTCAGCCGGCTGAATGCGGTCAATCAATTTGTGTGCGGCTTCGTTGAGCCGGCGGCTGGAATCCACCAGCTGCTCCAGCAGCGGCAGTTGTTCATTCTTCAGGAGCTTGAGACCTGTACCATTACCAGGTCTGTTGTCTTCTTTTAATAGTGACGATTCTGACATAGGGATTACTTATACTGCGTGATGAGTTTTATATGTTGATAGAAAGGGCTTTATGATATTGTTCAGTTGGTCAAATTCGATCAGGAAGGCATCATGGCCATACTCAGATGTGATCTCTTCGTAATGTCCGTTTCCCAGGAGCTGCGCCAGCTCTTTCTGCTCGTTTACCGGGTACAGCAGGTCGGAATTGATGCCGATAACGAGTACCGGAATGTCGACCTCACCCAGTATTTCAGAGTAGCTTCCGCGGTTACGAGCCACATCGTGCGTATCCATTGCCCAGGTCAGGTAAACATACGTGAGCGCGTCGAAGCGGTTAACCAGTTTTTGTCCCTGGTAGTTCAGGTACGACTCCACCTGGAACAGGTCGTCATGCCCCTCCTGGAGATCACGCCCAAATTTATTCTCAAAATCCTGCTGGCAGCGATAGCTGATCATCGCCATCATGCGGGCGGCAGAAAGTCCCTCGGAGGGCCCGTCTCCTTTTTCGTAATATCCGTCGTTCCAGTTGGGATCGGCAAATATCGCCTGCCGCTGGGCGTGGCTAATGCCAATCTGCCAGCTTGTATGAGCTTTTCCCATTGCGATCGGTACTGCGCTGCGCACGCGTTCGTCCATAATTGAAAACTCAAGCGCCTGCATGCCGCCCATCGAACCTCCGATGACGGTTTCAATACCGCGGATGTCAAATTCATCCAGAAATTGCTGCTGGTAACGGACAATGTCGCGGATGGTAATATCGGGAAAATCGGCGCGGTAGGGATTGCCGGTCCGGGGATCTGTAGTCCATGGCCCCGTACTTCCATAACAACTGCCGAGCACGTTGGTGCAGATAACATAGTAGCGGTCGGTATCAAGAATGCCCCCCGGCTGAAAAAGCCCCGGGAACCACTCGTCGGCGGCAGCATTGCCCGTAAGCGCGTGGCAGATCAAGATGACATTGTCACGTGCTTTGTTGAGTTTGCCCCACGTTTTGTAGGCGATAACCGGATCGGGGAATGTAAAACCCGACTCCGTTACAAACTCCTGTTGCAATTGATATTGTTTTACACCTTCGTTCATTGCTTCTGTTTGTAATGCCGTTGCGGGTCTTAGCCCGCAAGACTTTAAGGATAGGGTGTGGAACGTTGCAGAAGGTTCCACACCCGTTTTATGATCTGTCGCTGTAACCTGTGTCAATCCCGGCTTTGTAAGCCGGGTGTCATCTGTTCAACAGGCAGGTGTTAAGCGGTTACACCGAGCTTGGCAAATGCCCGCTCGAAATCTTCGATGATATCATCGATATGTTCAATTCCCACGGATACGCGAATCAGGTCGGGCTTTACGCCGCTTGAGGCCTGTTCTTCATCCGAAAGCTGCTGGTGCGTCGTTGAAGCGGGATGGATAACCAGTGTTTTGGCATCTCCCACGTTTGCCAGGTGGCTTGCCAGCTCTACATTGTCGATAAAAGTGCGAGCAGGCTCATAGCCGCCCTCCACGCCAAAAGTGAGAACGGCTCCGAAACGGTCGCCCTCCAGGTACTTTTGGCCGAGCTCGTGATAGGGATGATCGGGCAGGCCGGTATAGTTGACCCACGTTACCTTGTCATGATCTTGCAGCCATTCGGCCAGCTTCTGGGTGTTTTCGCAATGGCGTTCGGCGCGCAGCGAAAGGGTTTCAAGTCCCTGAAGCAGCAGAAAGCTGTTGAACGGAGACGGGGCTGATCCGAAGTCGCGGAGCGCTTCCACCCGCGCCCGAATTGCAAACGCGATATTGCCAAACGGACCTTCCGGGCCGAATACTTCCCAGAACTTGAGCCCGTGATAGGCAGGGGAAGGTTCCGTGAAAACGGGGAAGTTACCGTTGCCCCAGTCGAAATTACCGGCATCCACTATGACACCGCCGATGCTGGTTCCGTGCCCTCCGATCCACTTGGTGGCGGAGGCGGTTACGATGTTGGCCCCGTGCTTGATCGGCTTGCAGACAGCACCCGCCACGCCAAATGTGTTGTCCACTATCAGGGGGATGCCGTACTTGTCGGCCAGTTTCGCAAGTCCTTCAAAATCGGGAACATTGCCGCGCGGATTTCCGATCGATTCAACGTAGATACCCTTGGTGTTATCATCAATTTCTGCCTCGTAGGCCTCGATGGTGTCCTCTTCCACAAAATTCACGTCAATTCCGAGGCGTGGCAGCGTAACCTTGAACTGGTTGTAGGTGCCGCCGTACAGGAACGGGGTGGAGACAATATTGTCGCCCGATTGAGCAATGGTGGCTATCGCCATGAACTGAGCAGACTGTCCCGAGCTCGTTCCCACCGCAGCGACGCCCCCCTCGAGAGCCGCAATACGTTTTTCAAACACATCCGTCGTGGGATTCATAATCCGCGTGTAAATATTGCCGAACTCTTTCAGGGCAAACAGGGTGGCCGCATGCTCCGTATCATCAAACTGGTAGCTGGTCGTTTGGTAAATAGGTACTGCACGGGAACCCGTGGTGGGATCCGGCTCCTGCCCGGCATGTAGCTGCAGGGTCTCAAATCGATAATTGCGTTCTTCTCCGTTTTCGTTATTGCTCATAATGTCACCTTGTTAATTAAGTTTAGGATACAGATTGCTCGTTTCGCTCTTTCTTGGGACGAATAAGAAACTGATGGTCTACCTTCATGCACCGGTGTTGGAAAAAATCGATTCCTCTTTTTTCGACCTTGTTCTTCAGCTTGTCATGTGTTCCCGTTCCCAGCTGAAGCCATATCGCCTCCGGTTCGATCTCAAGGGCCTGGTCAACAACATCCGGGATCAGTGTTTCCGGGAGAAAAATATCCACTACGTCAACAGGAACGGGAATACTTTCAAGATCGGGGTATGCCTGCTCCCCCAGGATCTGGTCGGCCCCGGGATTTACGGGGATGATGGTATAGCCGGCGTTTTTGAGATATCGGCCCACAAAATGGCTGTCCCGGTGCCGATTCCGCGATATTCCGACGACGGCGATCGTCCGGATGGTGTCAAGCAGCTCCTCCACCCGGTCGGTCTCTTCGGATATTTCCGGATTCGCCCGCATCTTCTCGGCATACCAGCTGTCAAATGTTGATTTCATTGCGTGATCTAAAGCTATATTATTCTTCGTTCCCCGCTGTTATGCAGCAGGAACAAAAAAGCCTCTTCCGAACTACCTCATCGATGATTGATCGCGGAAGTTCAGAAGAGGCTTTGCTCATGTTTTGAAGCGATTCCTCAATCTCATCTTCCCTTTTTCCGGGCGGTAAATCACCTGGAAAAAGCAGGATTTAGCACCTGAACCCTCCTGCACATCATCTGCAGCTACATATGATGGTTGTGCAAGAAGCGGTTGCTAAGGTTTCATCGGGCCTGATCCCTCCGCCTTTCTCGATAAGAGTATGTTCAATAACCAAGAGTGAAAAAGAACGAATTTTATATTAAAAAAGCCCTTCAATTAATCTTTCGAAGGGCTTTGTGAATTTCATCCATGTTAATGGTGGTACAGTCACTTAAACCCTTCAATGCTTTGGGAGCCGCATCCGTGCCATAATACAACAGATGTTGAAAATAAGCGGAATGCGGCAGTTGAATATAATCATGCTTGACATATTCTTTCTTCTCACAATTGAATGCAAAGTATAATATTTTTAGAGCTTTTTTCACAAAAATTTCATCCCTGTTGCTGCAGGTGCCGCCACCTTTTCTCATGATTTGTGTGAAGACGGGGCAGCATCAGGAGCGCCCCAGCTCATAAAAACTGTGGATTCAGGATTCTCTCATCCCCGGGACCTGTTTCCGTCACGCCGATGCCGAACAGTGCGTAATCGTATTTTGCCGGGTCGTCAGGGTCCAGCAACCGCATCTTCGAGGTGAGTTCCCTGGTGGCTTTCCAGTCGTTGTAGGTGCGCTCCAGGAGGCCGAGCACCCGTGCCTGTCGTGCTGCGTGTACGTCCAGCGGCAGCATCAGCTCGGACGGGGCCATGAAGGTCATCGTTCCGGGGTCTACCGGACTACACTTGCGGATGGTCCAGCGAAGGTAGAGGTAAAGGCGCTTGCAGGAGCTGTTTTTTTCGGAGTTGGAAATATGCTTGCGTGTACGCCGGGCCGCATCGGGACAGGTTTCAAAAAAGCGTTCATGGAACACGGCCAGCAGATTGCGATCGGTACGGTTGGCCTCTCGGTGGCATTCTTTCCAGAAAGGTTCAAATCCCCCGTACTCCTGCAGGATGTTATGCAGGATCATAGTAAGCCAGTAGATATCCACCGGCTTGAACGTGCGATGCTTGAAGCCTTCGAACCGTCGGCGGTCGCGCTCCGAAAAATTGCCGATAAACTCGGCCGGCCGGTGACCCATCCGTTTTAGTAGGTCCCTGACTTTGGCAATGACAATATCGCGTCGACCCCAGGCCATCAGTGCAGCAAAAAAACCGGCCAGTTCCCGGTCCAGCTTGCCCTCGAAGGCGTGCATAAAAAGAACGGGGTCGTCATCAATATAATCCGGATTTTCCATGCGCTCGACCCACCGGTCGAGCCACGGCTTGAGTTCAATAATTTCTGACTCGGAAAGAAGCTGTTGCTGCATATATTGTTGAATACAAGTTTGTAGCGGGCGTTCTGGGGTTTTAGAAAAGAATCATCTTCAATGATAAAAGGAAACTCCTGCGGGAGAACAGCCGGCTGCTACAGGTAGCGGTCTGCCCACGCCGCGGCAACCGATCCCACATATTTGGCGTCTTCTTCGTTGCTTAGCAGGTGATCGGCGTCGTCAAGCGATATGAAGCTTTTGGGATGTTTGGCCAGTTTGTAGATATGCGCCGCATTGTCGATCCCCACCGTATTGTCAACCGGCGAATGAAAGATCAACAGCGCCTTGCCAAGGTTACGAATAATACCGTCCATCTTTTGAGCCGACAAGTCATCGAGAAATTGTTTTTTTATGGTGAAGGTGCGCCCTGCCAGCCGGACGTCGGCTTCTCCCTTTTCTTCAATGATCTCTTTTTTATCAGTAAGCAAATGCTGCACATGTTCCGGGTTGCAGGGGGCGCCGATCGTGGCAATGGCCTCAACGGAGGCGATTCGGTCGGCTGCCTGCAGGACGGCCGCCCCACCGAGGGAATGTCCCATGAGCATGCGCGGGACGATTTCATGCTGTTTCATATAGGTGGCGGCAGCAATCAGGTCATCCACGTTGGAGGAGAAGTTCGTGTTGGAAAAATCGCCCTCGCTTTCTCCAAGACCGGTGAAATCGAACCGGAATACGCTCATCCCGTGGTCGGTGAGGGTGCGGCTGATGTGTCCCACTGCGCGCAGGTTTTTACTGCAGGTAAAGCAGTGGGCAAACAGCACGGATCCTTTGCTGGTGTGCTGGTCCGGCCGGTCAATTCTTGCAGCCAGCTCTTCTCCCTGGCTTCCCGGGAAAGTTATCTTTTCACTTTTCATGATTTATTTTGTACTTCATTACTGGTTGAAGGTTGAAAGTTAAAGGTTGAAAGTTAAAGGTTGAAAGTTAAAGGTTGAAAGTTAAAGGTTGAAGGTTGAAGGTTAAAGGTTGAAGGTTAAAAGTTAAAAGTTGAAGGTTAAGGTTGAGGTTAAGGTTAAGGTATAAAATTGCGTTCAATTGTCGAATTGAAGGGGCTTTTTCATAACCAGATTTCCCTATGCCCAAAGTACCACCGCCATCGTATCGGATGTATTCTGTTATCGTTTTCTTACGGGAGCGGAGTATCCGGGTAAGAGGTGTTGGTTGCGGGTCAACAGCTATAGTCAGGAGTGCGCCCGGGGCGTCAGGTGTGCCTCCTGTTGGCCACCCGGTAAAACGGTTTATAAAGCCCGGAATTGGGTAATTGTATTTCTGGCTGCGGTTTGATGACAAACACAGTTTTTTAAACGTTAACTTTGATCTAAAACGAAACAGTGGGAGATGTAATGGAAGACCAGGCAGTTGCGCGGCAACATACCATGCTGGATGAGGTTCTCGGGGGATTACGAAAACCGCAGAAAAGGATTCCCAGTAAATTTTTTTATGACAGGCGGGGTTCCCGGCTTTTTGAAGAGATAACAGAGCTGGAGGAGTATTATCTCACGCGGACGGAAATTTCAATTTTGGAGACCCACATTGACGAGATTGCCCGTGCCATCGGGTCACGGGCGGTGCTGATAGAACTGGGTAGCGGCAGCAGCAGGAAAACGAGACTGCTGCTGGACAGGCTCCCGTCGCTGGTCTCGTATCATCCCGTGGATATATCCGAGCAATACCTTGAGGAGGTGGCCCGGCAGCTAAGCGTGGATTATCCCGACCTAAGCATCCAGCCGATTTGTGCCGATTATACCTCCCGTTTCGAAATTCCCGATTCCCCGTCGGATTACCGGGAGCAGGTATTCTTCTATCCCGGTTCCACTATCGGCAACTTTCGGCCCGGAGAGGCACACGATTTTTTAAAGAATGTAGCTGCGAGGGCGGACCAGGAAGCCGCATTGCTGGTTGGAGTGGATCTGAAGAAGGACCGCACTATCCTGGAGGCCGCCTATAATGATGAGAACGGTGTTACAGCTGAGTTCAACAAAAACATTCTGGTGCGGCTGAACCGCGAGCTGGACGCTGATTTTGACCCTGACAAGTTCCGGCACAACGCCTTTTACAATGAGGAGAAAGGACGTATAGAGATGCACCTGGTCTCTAAGCATAAACAAGAGGTGAAAATCGACGGGGAACGGATATTGTTCCACGAAGGGGAATCGATCCATACCGAAAACTCATATAAATACTCGGTAGAGGAGTTTGGAGACCTGGTGAAGGACTGGTTCTCCGTTGAACAGGTGTGGCTGGATGAAAACCGCTATTTCTCCCTGCAGTACCTGGTAAAACGGTAGGTATCAGATACCCGGGAACTGACGAGCGGCTGTGCCGAAGGAGAGATTGTCCGGCAAAAAATCTGCCGGCGACCGGTCGCCTCATCAACACCCTTAGCGACAGGATGTGATGTTGCGAACATGCCACGAGTGGCAGATTCCGCTGGGAACATAACGACTGCGTGACAATGCAATATTGTGGAAACAGCGGGTCCCACACATCGTTTCAGATGCGGGGCAAAGCTTAAACAGGATTCATTTCTTATAGGGAGGAGATTATTCCTTATAATAAACTCTGTCAATTAGCGATTGATTTTCTTATTTTCCACTGCCTTAAAAACAATAGGAATGTGAATCAGTTTCATGACCGATAAACCACGCGATTATTGCGGTATTTTTGGTGTTTATGACCATCCTGACGCCGCTTTGCTCACCTATTACGGGCTGCACGCCCTCCAACACAGAGGCCAGGAGTCAGCTGGCATTGTGACAACCCATTATGACAGCCAGAAAGAACGCTGGGTAATGCCGATGCACAAGGGGTTTGGACTGGTACTCAATGTGTTTGACGATCACAAGATTTTGAAAAGGGAACTCAAGGGCAAGGCCGCCATAGGTCATAATCGCTATTCTACGACCGGGGCTTCCAGGAATCCGGCCAACATTCAGCCGTTTCGTGTTCACTACCGCGATGGCAATGTGGCGGTGGGTCATAACGGAAATCTGGCCAACGCCAGGCAAATCCGGGAGCGCCTGCGGGAGAAGGGGGTTATATTTCAAAGTACTTCTGACACTGAGTTGATTCTTCACCTGATCTCCCACAGCAGGCAGAAAAACCAGATCGACCAGATCCTGGATGCGCTGTCCCGGATAGAGGGGGCCTACAGCCTGATGATGCTGACCGACAACCGCCTTATCGCCGTACGTGATCCCAACGGCTTCCGTCCGCTGGCGCTGGGAAAGGTGGACGGGTCGTACTGCGTGGCCAGCGAAACCTGTGCGTTCGATATTATCGATGCGGAATATGTACGTGATGTGGAGCCCGGTGAAGTGCTGGTGATTGATCAAAATACGCTGGAAACCGATGAGCCGACCTCCTACTTTTTAGAGCCGGAGCATGGAACAGAAACCAGCCAGTGCATATTTGAATATGTCTACTTTTCACGCCCCGACAGCAAAATTTTTGGGGAAAATGTGGACAAGGTGCGGCGGAACCTCGGGAAGTATCTTGCCAAGGAGCATCCTATTTCTGAAGTATGCAATAAAGTGCCGCCCGACAAGAAGCCTATTGTGATTTCTGTACCGGATTCCAGCAATACGGCGGCTTTGGGATATGTCCATGAGAACCAGAAGCTTGGGCATGAATGCAAGTTCGAGATCGGGCTTATTCGGAATCACTATGTAGGCCGGACGTTTATCTCGCCCGGGCAAAAATCGCGCGACCAGAAGGTGCGCACCAAGTTTAACACGGTTCGGGGCGTCATCGAGGGGCGGTCGGTCATCATTGTCGATGATTCCATTGTGCGGGGCACTACCTCCCGCTACCTGGTGGATATGATACGCGATGCCAATCCTGCTGAGATTCATTTCCTGGTGAGTTCTCCCCCGATCATAAGTCCCTGTTTTTACGGAATGGATTTTCCGAGTCCCGATGAGCTGATGGCCAACCGTTTTGACCGGGATATTGAGAAGATGGCCAAAGAGATTGGTGTTGACAGCCTGCGGTACCTGTCGCCGGACGGGCTGGTGAACGCTGTGAAGGAGGCGAACCTTTCAGGGAAGGGGTATTGTACTGCCTGCTTTACAGAGAAATACCCGGTGCCGGTCAATTTTGGCGTTGGCAAGGAAGAAAACGAGATTGTTTGATGGAGTTTAAGAAAGCCCGTTTTATAACCAGCGCCCCCTCCCTGAGCGAGTGTCCTGAACCGGCCTGCCCCGAAATCTGTTTTGCCGGCCGCTCAAATGTGGGAAAATCGTCCCTCATCAATGCTTTAATGCACCACAAGGGGCTGGCCCGAACCAGCAACACCCCGGGCAAAACCCAGCAGATGAACTACTACCTGGTAGATGACAAGACCTATTTTGTGGATTTGCCCGGGTTTGGGTATGCTAAAGTGCCGAAAAAGGAGCGTGAGCGCTGGGGGCGGGATATCCGTGAATACCTGCTTGAACGGACTACACTTCGGCTGGTAATTCACCTGGTCGACATCCGGCATGAGCCCACAAAGCTGGACGAAGATTTTTTTTACTGGCTGGGGGTCAACCGTTTGCCGTTTTGTGTAGTGTTGACGAAAAGCGATAAATTATCGCGAAACCAGCAAAACCAGTCAAAATTCCGGTTGGAGAGAATTCTGGAGGAGATGAATATTGAGGTGCCGATCCTGCTGAGTTCATCCAGCGAACGTACCGGAATGGAGGAGCTTAAAGATCTTATTTCCGAATTTTCAGAAGCATAAAAATAAACAACAATAAAAATCATGTCCTATAAAATATTACTAGCAGATAACGTAGATGAACGTTGTGAAAAAGTCTTTTCCGATCGAGGTATCGAGGCAGTTCGGAAAACCAGTCTTTCAGAAGAGGAGCTGTTTGAAGAGATCGCCGGTTATGATGGTATCGTTGTTCGCAGTTCCACCAGAATTACTGAAGAGCTGTTAAAACATGCTGACAACCTGAAAGTGATCGGCCGGGCGGGTGTCGGGGTTGACAATATCGATATTCCTGCAGCCACGGCGCGCGGGGTACTGGTGATGAACACCCCCGATGGCAACACCATTTCAACGGCCGAGCATACCTGCGGCATGATTCTGGCAATCGCCCGGAATATCCCGCAGTCTGTCGACAGGGTAAAGAGCGGCGGTTGGGATCGCAAAAAGTATATGGGAACCGAAGTCCACAGCAAGGTGCTGGGGATCGTTGGTCTTGGCAAGATCGGCAGCGAGGTTGCCAAAAGGATGCAGCAGTTCGGGATGACGGTTAAAGCGTATGATCCATTTGCGTCTCACGAAAAAGCCCAGAGCATCGGGGTTGAACTGCTGGAGCTGGATGACCTGCTGGGCCAGGCCGACTTTTTAACGGTACACACGCCGCTCACAGAAAAAACCAAGGGGTTGGTCTCACTTGAAAAGGCCGACAAGATGAAGAAAGGAATGTTCCTGGTGAACTGTGCCCGCGGCGGTATTTATAAAGAGGAGGACCTGCCTAAATTGCTGGATGACGGAATACTGGCGGGTGTTGCGCTGGATGTCTATTCACAGGAGCCCCCTTCGGAAGATCTGTATGAGATTCTCAAGCATCCGAAGATTATAAGTACGCCCCACCTAGGCGCTTCTACGGAGGAGGCCCAGGAAAAAGTAGCTGAACAGATTGCATACCAGATGGCGGATGCCCTGGAAAAGAAAAGTTTCAAGGGCAGCCTGAACGGCAAGTCAATCTCTCTTATCACCAACAAAGAGGTACAGCCCTATCTTGAGCTCGCGGAAAAACTGGGTGAGATGGCGATCCAGATTGCACCCGAACACACCAGCAGTTTTTCTTTTGAGTATTCCGGTGAATGCGCCAAGTATTCTGATGTGCTTACTGATTCCATGCTCAAGGGAATGCTTTCGGAGCATGTGAGCGAAGCGATCAACCTGATTAATGCCCGTCACTATGCTGAAGAGCGGGGATTCAAAATCAAGGAGACGACCGGGGGAGAAACCAAGACCTTCAATGAACTGATTACCGTTAAATTTGACGGCGATGCCGAGTACAAAGAGATTGCCGCAACGGTATTTGGTGAGGGGGATTACCGCATTGTGAAAATCGACGGGTTCGGTATTGAATTGCGCCTGGAGGGTGACATCCTGATGTATACCAACATCGATAAGCCCGGTATGCTGGCATCGGTAAGTGGCGCACTGGCGGAGCAGGGCATCAACATCGCTTCGCTCAGCCTCGGTCGCACCCAAAAGGGATCGCAGGCCATTACGGCCGTGGCGGTGGATAAGCCGTTGACCGAAGAGGAGCTGCAGCCGATCCTTAATCTGGACGGGGTAGACGGATTGCGCTATATCAGTCTTTCGTAACCAATACAGACCACCATGCGTATCGATCACATCGGGATAGCAGTCAGCGACTTGGAGGATGCAATTGCGACCTACGAGTCGCTGCTGGATTCCGAATGCTATAAGCGGGAAGTGGTGGCAGGCCAGAAGACAGAGACTGCCTTTTTCCGGACCGGTGAATCGAAAGTCGAGCTGCTGGGCTCCACAGCCCCGGATTCGGTCATACAAAAGTATATCGAAAAGCATGGAGAGGGAATGCACCATGTCGCTTTCGAGGTCGAGAACATCGATGAGGAACTGAAAAGGCTGAAACGAAAAGGGTTTGCCCTGTTAAATGAGGAACCGGTGGAGGGGGCGGATAACAAATTGGTGGCGTTTATCCACCCAAAAGATAACCGTGGAGTACTGGTTGAGATTTGTCAAAGCAAAAGTTGAGTTTTGAGTCTTACACTCTTACCTTTGACATCGATTAACTAATACAACTGTGGTAGCCTGTAAGGTGAGCGTTGGCAGGCCCGCCGCAGAATCGACTTTTTTCGGGAAGTGGCGCAGTCCGGTAGCGCACACGACTGGGGGTCGTGGGGTCGCAGGTTCAAATCCTGTCTTCCCGACATAATCAAGCCTTCTGATAGCTTTTAAACGCTGTTGGGAGGCTTTTTCTGTTTTACAGCTGTTCCTGGAACCTCTTATCACCTTGGTGTTCGGCACCAGCGCATTTATATGAGTTTTTAAGCGTTACCCTGCAGGTTTCCGGGTTACATGCTTTGGGCCATGGTTGCCGCAGAGCCGGAACGATCGGATTTATTGAATTCCAGGTGGAAGTTATACCCGTTGGAGGTGGTTTCCCATCCGGAGGTGGCTTTTAACTGTTTTGTATACAGGTCGACCAATTTTAATTCAATATGACCCGTTTCAACCAGTTTGGTAATGGCTTTTTCAGGGAGATCTACCAGCTGCAGGTTAAACTTCACTTTGTTGGGCAGGTAGTAGTTCAGGTCAATACGGACGGAACCTATTTTCCCCTTATATCCATTAACCCTGAGCTGGGTAAAAATTTCATTGATCAGCAGTCCCAGTGGTATCGCCTGGTTGATATTAAGGTTCACCTCATCAATATTGGCCTGGATAGAGGATGGGGAGTTGACGCTCTGCTCGAGATTTGATACCAGGTATCTCATGCACTCGTGAAATGGTATTTTGGTAAAGTCTTTTTCCTTGTATAACAACTCTTCAATATTTGCGAGCGTATATATGCGAAACTGCGTTTCCTGGAGGGCCTCTGTGTCAGCTTCATCCATTGTATTCGCTTGCAACTCAATGAGGCCCGTAACAATTGCCAGGTTGTTTTTTACGCGATGGTGCAATTCACTCAACAAGGTCTGCTTCTGCTTTATCAGCATTTCAAGGCGGGCTCTGCTTTTTAGTATCGAAGCGGTGTTTTTACCAATCAGGTAATACAGGAGTGCGGCGGTGACAACTACAAAAAACAGACCCTTGTAGGTCTGCACCTGCGCCATAATGGCCTGATCTTCAAATATTTCAACGATAATTAAATCGCTGAAAAAGATCCAGCCCGCCGATATAATGAGGTATATGGAGGTGATCTTCAAACCATGCCGGTGTGGAAGAGATAGTGCTTTCATATGTCACTCCATGATAAAAACCCAAAATTTGCCAACTAATATGTCAAGAGCCTCTCGGTGCGGACTTGTTACAAATTAAAAGAGGTAATAGCCTGGGCCCGGGTTTCTTCCTCAAATATGTCTTACAGCTGGATCTTTGCTCCATCTTTTCGGGAAGATTCCATAATGGCCTGCACAATGCGGATATCTTTCAGCCCCTCTGATCCCGGTACAATCGGTTTTCGGCCTTCCTTAATGGCCAGGGCTTCATTGTCCATCTGGCGCGCCTGCTGGTGATGGGGGTCCGGCGGCAGTATCTTTCCGTCGCTGGTCTTTCCCTTGACGCCGGAATAAGACTGAAACGGGCGCAAATAGTACCAGCCGTCGGTGCAGTCCACGTCCAGGTAGTTCATCGATTTACCGAAGCTGGTTTCCCCGTCGGCAATAACCCCTCCGGGAAATTCGAGCTGGAAGACGGTGGTTTCATCCACCTCGTCATACATATCTTTGCGCTCAGAGCTTTGAATGCCGCTTGCGGCAATCGGTTCCATGCTGGTAGAGTAACGGGCGGCGTTGATCGGGTACACCCCCATGTCATACAGGGCGCCGCCTCCCAATTCCGCATCTCTTCGCCAGTTGCCCTCCGGATGACTCCCGTCGTAACCGGCCCCGGTTTTCACCCCTGTGACGGCTCCATATGTTTCTTCTTTGCCATATCGAATGATGGTCCTGGTGTTTGGTTCATGCTGCATACGGTAGCCGATTGCCAGCTGCACCCCGTTTTTATTCGTGGCATCGATAATGGCCTGGCACTCCTTGACGTTCATGGCCATCGGTTTTTCACACCATACATGCTTGCCTGCCTCGGCCGCGATGATGGAATACCTGGCGTGCAAACCGGTGGGAACCACAACATATACCACGTCAATGTCATCATTATTGGCCAACTCGTGCATCGTTTCATAGCTGTAAACATTGCTGTCGGGGATTCCATACTTTTCCTGCCATGTCGGTATTTTTGACGGCGAGCCGGTTACAATGCCACGAAGTTCGCAGTGATCGGTTTTTTGAAGTCCGGGAGCCAGCCGTGTCGTACTGTAGTTTCCCAGGCCGACCAGCGCCACTCCAAGTTTTTCCTGGTTGTTTGAGAGTATAACGGAGGGAAACCCGATAGTGGAAAGGGCCAGGGCGGAACCGGCTCGTTTTAGGAATCTTTTTCTGGAAATGTTCTCACTCATAATTGATCTGGATTTGTATAAAAAGATTTTAAGTAGACTGTATAAAAGAGGGTGTTGTAATAACCTCAATTCCTTGTTTTGAGGGAGTAGTACTCCCGTTTAAAGGTCAATAAGGGTTGGTGGTACAACCACTTCCCAACAAAATAGCAGGTTCTGCAAAGGTCTCTGGATGTGATGTTTGCCCGATTTCAAACATATGTTCACTTCGAAATCCTCAATCATCGATATTACCCCGGGATTTCGAATACGCCTGTGGATTGACTTCAGGCAACATCCCGGCTTTTTAAAGCCCATTGTTAAATAAAATAGAAATGTTAATCGCTTTTCAAAGGGATTCGTGAAAACAAAAGGTGGGGTTTAGAGAATTACCAAAACCGATCGCATGACCTTCACACCACGATAAGCTGCACTACAGAACCATCCACAAAATAAGAAGCACAATCATAACCCAGGCCGCAATCTGTACGCTGAGAGGCTGACGCGGGAATTCGTATCCGCAGACAGGGCATGCTTCTGCATCAGCGTCTACTTTCATTGCGCAACCGGGGCATTCTCTTTTATCCATAATGCTGAATTGTTGGCGGGGTGTCGGAGATTGGACTCAACACCACGTGGTTCCTGGTTTTAAAATTACAAGTAAATGGTACCTGCCAAAAACTGCAACCAAAAAAATGTATCGTACAGATCTTATTTCATTTGTTTTATAATCAATAAAAACAGTAGTTTAGTTTATATGATTTTATAATTTTCATGAACGCGATTTCTATGGTGCCATGAGCATGCAGGAACGGTAACCGGTGCTGAGTATCCCCGGAAGCGGGGAACAAATCTGTCGATAACCGTTATAAGGTATCAAAACGATAACAAGATTGTTGAACAATGGGAAAAGCAATAGGAGCTATACTAACGGTCGGTGGCCTGGCCTCTCTTATTTACACCGGAGTCAACTATCTTAATGAGTCCGAGAGCTTTGGCGTTTTCGGGATGGATGTGGTGGTGAGCCAGGGAAATATTGTGCCGGTGGTGGTATCCGCCGTTGTACTTGTGGTGGGTGTGGTGCTGCTGCGTGGCAAATAACACAGCGGTACAAAATGAACATGACAGTGACATAAATACGGGAGGTTAGATGCTGCGCTGGAGTATTACATTTTTAATTATTGCCATCATTGCCGCCGTACTCGGTTTTGGAGGCATTGCAGGAACTGCGGCCGGAATCGCCGAAATACTCTTTTACATATTCCTGGTGCTGTTTGTGGTTTCGTTGATTTTTGGCAGGCGCCCGAGCGTGTAAGGCGATTATAATAGGGCTTTTGTAACCCTGTTGTTTTGCTAAATTTCTGGATTTTCTGGAATAGGAAATTCTCATTGCGGGGATATAAACGCCGGGTACGAATTTGACCAGGAGGTAGTTATTGGAGTACAAACTGCAGTAATCTGCACTGGAGAAATGATCAACAATATTGAACCCAACCGTTAATGTCATGTATGTGTTAGACTATCACAGGCAGCTGGCGCTCATAAAAGAGATGGTTCAGCTGCGGAAGGATGATGAAAAATGGGAGGCCTATTATCACCATCCTTCGACCAACGAGATGTGGAAAAGTTTTTTCCCGCAGGCCAACGGCGAAAAACGGGGACCGAAAGTCATGCGCATAGAACCGGTTCCTGAAAAGCTGGAGGAGCGCCTGGATGTGTGCCTTAAAAGCGATAACAAAGATGACGCAAGGGGGCTGGGCGTGGAACTTTCAGTGGATCTGCACAAGTGGGATCATGTTCTTGGCATTATTGAAAAACAGTACCGGGAGTATGAGCGGTCGCAGCTTCAGATTTTTTTGAGCGAGATAGGCATCAGGGAGTATGAAAAAACGTTTAAAAATTTGGGTTACGAGTTTCAGGATTTTGGATTCGACGAGAAGCAGTTAAAGAGCATGGTATGGCGAATCCGCAAAGTGCTGTTCAAAAAGCGTATCATTTTTTGGTAAGAAATCCCCAGCCCGGTAATCTATTCTATTCCTGTTAGTTGGCAACTGATCTCCCACAGTTTTTCCGTCAGTTCATCATTATAAGCGATATCCGCCGGCTGGGTCTCTTTTTTGTTTTTGAAATATTTTCCACTTGTATTCTCGACCTTGGGAGAGGTGGCCAGATAGACGGTGGTCTCCGCCCCCTTTTGGGGAGATTTCATAAATGGCCGTCCGATTGCAAACAGCAGATACATAAACCAGCTGGCTTCGCTGGTGAGCCGGGACCGCACGACCCCGGGATGGAGAGCGTTGGTGGTCACGGGAGTGCCCAAAGTCCGTTTCGCCAGCTCATGGGTAAACATGATGTTGCAAAGCTTGGAAACACCATAGGCTTTCATCGGGCTGAATCCCTCTTTCAACTGAAGGTTATTGAGGTCAAAAGCGTGGGCAGCGGTCCGGTGTGCTTCCGAAGAAACATTGATGACCCGCGCGGAGGGTGCTGCTTTGAGGGAATCCATCAGCAAATGGGTAAGAAGAAAAGGAGCGAGATGGTTCACGGCAAGCGTTTTCTCAATACCGTCGACCGTTTCCTGTCGCCCGGATGCAATAATTCCGGCATTATTGACTAGCAGATCGAGCTGATCAAACGTGTTGAGAAATGTCTGGGCAGCGTTCCTGATATCGTGCTGAACGGCAAGATCGGCCAGCAGAATTTCGATCCCCGTTTGCCCGGTTTTGTTAATAATCTCTTCCCGCGCCTGCTCCGCCTTTTTCTCGTTCCTGCACAGCATGACAATATAGGCTCCCCTTTCGGCCAGTTCTATGGCCGTGGCTTTTCCAATACCTGAATTGGCCCCCGTAATGAGGCATACTTTATTATCGAGGTTGGTGTTCTCCATAAAAAGAATCTATATTCGCATTCTGTTTCTAACCGGACAAGATTATATATGCCAGGAACGATACCCTGGGTTATATGAAACGGAAAATAACATATACAAGTTTAATCAAAATACGTTTTTAAGTAAGATCTAAAAGAGCAATCATCAATATGATTCAGGATTATCTCAATTCGGTAGATAAATTTATTGTAGTTGGCGACAGAGTATTAATCAAGCCTCGTGAGATGGAAGCGCGGACCAAGAGCGGTCTCGTACTGCCGGCAACGGTACAGGAGAAAGAGGATATCCAGAGCGGGTACGTGATAAAAACGGGACCGGGATATCCCATCCCTTCACAGGAACTGGACGAACCCTGGAAAGAGGATAACAGCGAAACCCGCTATATCGGTATGCAGGCGGCGGAGGGAGACCTGGCGATCTATTTAAAGGGGCAGTCTCATGAAATTGAGTTCGAAAATGAGAAATATATTATTGTGCCCCACGGGGCGATCCTGCTGTTGATCAGGGAGGATATGGAGATCCGGTGATCCATGGGTATTGTTTTTGATGAAGAAGTTGTTAAGTTGCTGATTATATTAAACTTGGCTGTGTTTTTGTTGTCCATTTTGGGGAGCAAAGCATTACGCGGAGAGGCTTACAGATTTGGAATTGGTGGAAGCAGGTTGTGGCGGTAGTACCACTGCACAATGTTGGGCCTGAATTTTGAATAAGAAATGGAAGTGGAAATCGTTGAATAGGCCAGAGCAACCAAACAGAAAACAGCGAGTGGGCACAAACAGCTGTAGACCTGCAGGGCGTGGAAGATGTACATATTGTGGATCTGAGGCACCGTTGATCTGGGTGCACGGCCACGGACAGTGTGCGAACTGCGGTATTAACGTAGAAGAATGCTGCAGGGGAGAGCAGGTAAAACGAGATGGTTCGTAACGGGTTTGCCGCGCTTATTCTACGGAAAAAATTTGATCTGCAAGGTCCAGCTCGGAGGGATTATTTGACGCCAGTAACACGATTTTTTGTTCGTCCCGGAAGTTGTCCAGGATCTGCCGGATGGTTGCCCGGCCCTGCTTGTCAAGATTAGCCCCGGGTTCATCCAGGAAAAGGATGGAGGGGTGATAGCTGAGAGTAGATGCCAGCCGTGCCCGTTGCTGCTGGCCGGTTGAAAGATCTCCGAACGGCTTGTCAGTCAAACCCGCAAGTTGCAACCGTTCCCAGAGCTCTTTTTGCTGTGCCGGGGAATAGTTTTTTTTCCGAAGCTTTAAAATGAGCTCCATATTTTCCCGGACGCTCAGCTCGTGGTAGAGATTGATATACGGCGCAACGTAACCGAGATGAGATCGGAAGACATCATTGGCAAGTGGAGTCGTTCCATTTTTCCAGGTAATGGTTCCGGTAGTGGGATTCAGCAGCCCGGCCAGGCACTTCAGCAACGTGGATTTGCCGGACCCGTTGGAGCCCCCAATGCCTGTTATACCTGGTTCGAATGAGAACGAAAGATTCTCGAGCACTCTCGTGGCCCCGTAACGCTTGGACAGGTTATGTACTTCTACTGAAAACATGCATCAAAGGTAACAAGGCAGAGATAAATCCCAAATCACAAATATTGAAAATCCGGCGGTGTATGTGCTCGTTTTCAACAGCTGGATATCCTGGTAGATGAGAGGTAAATATGGTTGTGTTACCTCTGTTGAGACTATATATTTCAAACTTGGTTTTATGGATCAAACGATAAAACATATTACCCAACGGCTTGTCAACCTGCTCCCTGAAGAGGCGGATTCCTACAGCCTGAGTGATCTGCGCGAGAGCGGCTGGCCCCGGTTCGTCGTAAAGCGGGTGGAGGTGGAGCTGCAGCGCAACCTTGCTGAATCTATTGTTCTGCCCGAAACGGAATGGGCCGAGATGGAATCCGATACCGTACAGCACGCATGGAAACAGTTTGTTGAGGTCATCAGGACACAGGCGCGGTTGCCCGCCAGCTACGCCAGCCCGGTGCTGGAAACGGCGATAAGCGATATCCTGGAGATCCTGGTCCAGCCCCGAAGAAACTTGCCGGATGTGATTTTTGGAGCTGCTGAAATGCTTGATTACGAAGAAGTGGCAGAGAGAATGGACAGTATCGTGGTTTACCGCCATTTCGCATCGCTTATTCCCCGGTATATGGAGCGGAAGGGATATATTGAGCTCTCCAAAGAACAGTGCCGGAAACTGATAATCCAGGCCGATGAAAAGCTGACCGCCCGGTACACGTCGCTGAATTGGGCCCAGATGCTGGAGCCGCTCTTTTTACTGATGGGAGAGGAGATCGATTCCAGCCTGTTGCGGATGTTTTTCGAGGATAAACGCATGCCGCGCATTGCACGTCAATTTGATAATATGAACCGATCCCTGAACCGTTCGGAGCTTATCGAACAGCTTTCCACGCCCGATCTCCCGGGAGAGGATGAGCAAAATGAATTTTTCCTTCAGATTTCCAGGAAATCGAATATATCAACGGGGTGGGAGGGACTGGTGAAACCGGTGGAGAAAGACAATCAAGAGGCCGGCGAACAAGAGGATTATCGCCCGGCTGAATCAGGTATAGAGCAGGAGGAGACAGGCGAGGATGATAATGCTGCTGCATCCATCAATACACTGTATCGTGAAGAGGAGACCGATGTAGAGTTTGAGGAGATGGAGGAAGAGGAGGATGAAGAAGCGGAGAACGCCCTGAACCAGCTGTTTGCTGATGCGGGAGACCCGGATGAAGATGCCGGGAGCGAACCTGTGAAGCTTGTATGGAGCGAGCCTCCCGCAGAAGAAGAGAATGAGCCGGCACCCCGGGTATTTCAACCGGAAGAGCGCGAGAAAAAAGAGCAGCAGGACGAACCGACCGGTACGGCAGAAAAACCGGAAGAACCAGAAGTTCCGAAAGAACCCGCGGAGTCCGGCAAACCGGCAGAAGAAAGGGAGGAGCACCTTGATGAGGAAGAGGAGGAACAACCGATGTGGCTCCGTTTCCTGGATCCTGAAGAGGAGCAGTCCGAGGTGTATTTGGAACGCGGAAAAGAGAATTCTGAAGATGATACGGGCCGGGTACAGAGTGAACCCCTCGTCGATTTTACCACCGATAATGAGATGGACACCGAGGAGCTTAAACAGCTGAAAAGGATGCTCCGCCCCGACCGCTCACGGTTTGTAGAGGAGATTTTCAGGGGATCGGAAAAAGCGTATGAAGAGGCGTTGAAAGAGTTGTCGAGAAAGGACAACTGGCGAAACGCCAGCCAGTTTATTGAAAAAGAGATTTTTAATCGGAACCTGGTGGATATGTACTCCGAGGTGGCGGTTGACTTCACCGACAGCCTGCACAACTATTTTATTGAAATCTTGAATCAGAATTAGCAGACGGATGTAATGGGCAAACACGAAAAAGTCGAAGAGCTGAATCAACGACGCAAAGAGGCAAAAAAGGGGGGCGGCGAAAAGCGGATACAAAAACAGCACGACAAGGGAAAGCTGACCGCCCGCGAACGGATCGACTTGCTGCTCGACGAGGATTCGTTTGACGAGATCGACGCCTTTGTCACGCACCGCAGTACCGAGTTCGGCCTGGACAAAAAGAAGATACCGGGCGATGGAGTTGTGACCGGCCAGGGAAAAATCAAGGGGCGGCCTGTCTACGTGTTTAGCCAGGATTTCACGGTTTTTGGAGGCTCACTTTCTGAGACACATGCCGAGAAGATCTGCAAAGTGATGGACCTTGCGATGAAGAACGGGATTCCGGTCATCGGGCTCAATGACTCGGGAGGGGCGCGTATCCAGGAGGGCGTGTCTTCACTCGGGGGATATGCGGAAGTGTTTTGGCGCAACAGCATGGCTTCCGGGGTCATTCCACAGATTTCGGCCGTTATGGGACCCTGCGCCGGTGGAGCGGTCTACAGCCCTGCGCTCACCGACTTTGTGTTTATGGTGAAAAACACCAGTTACATGTTCGTCACCGGTCCGAATGTGGTGAAGACCGTAACGCACGAAGAGGTTAGCTCCGAAGAGCTGGGGGGAGCCAGTGCCCACAGCACAAAATCGGGTGTCGCCCATTTTTCAGAGGAAAACGATGCCGTGTGCCTGAAGAATATCCGCAGCATCATGGATTATGTACCGCTGAATTGCGAGGAGAAACCACCCCGCCAAAAGTCCAGGGAACCGGACCCGGCAAAAGAAAAGAAGCTGGATACAATCGTCCCCGACAACCCGAACAAACCGTACGATATAAAAGAGGTGATCGAGGGGATTGTGGATCGCGACTCATTCATGGAGGTCCATCAACACTACGCCGACAACATTGTCGTAGGTTTTGCCCACCTAGACGGGCGCAGTATCGGGGTGGTAGCCAACCAGCCGCTGTCACTGGCCGGCGTGCTCGATATCGATGCTTCCCTGAAAGGTGCTCGCTTTGTCCGTTTTTGCGACGCATTCAATATCCCATTGCTGGTGTTTGAAGATGTCCCGGGATTTCTTCCGGGAACCGACCAGGAGTGGGGAGGCATTATCAAACACGGGGCCAAGCTGTTATATGCTTTTTGTGAGGCGACGGTCCCCAAGATGACGGTTATCACGCGTAAAGGCTATGGGGGAGCGTACGATGTGATGAATTCAAAACATATCCGGGCCGACTTTAATGTAGCCTGGCCAACGGCCGAGATTGCAGTTATGGGACCCAAGGGAGCAGTGGAAATAATTTTTCGCAGAGAGATAAAGAATGCCGATGATCCGGAAACCAAAGAAAAGGAACTGGTTGACTATTACAAGGAGCAGTTTGCCCATCCCTATAAAGCTGCCGAACGGGGCTACCTGGATGATGTGATACTTCCCCGCGAGACACGTAAACGATTGATCAGGGCGATGGAATTTTCGGAAAACAAGGTCGATTCCATTCCCCAGAAAAAACATGACAACCTGCCGTTATAGCATCCGCCTGTAATTTAACGGTATTTTTTAGAGGGCTTTTCAAAACACTCAATTCCTCTTCTGAGGGAGTTGTACTCCCGATTAAAGATCAATACGGTCGGTGGTATACCCCCCCCCCAACAAGATAGTAGGTTCTGCAAAGGTCCCTTTTTAAAAGTACGTCTATGCTGAAGGAAGGGACTACCAGGACATTTTGGCCGTGTGACGACCCACCTCATAATCACCGCCCGGAAAGTGCCGGGCGTTTCACCAGTACATCCAGCCCAAATTGCCTATCCCAGCCCCGGGTTACGCTGAATCTCTTACTTGCTCAGTTGTAAACACTGTTGAACCATTGATCCTTGCACCTGCAGTGAGACTGCCGAGATAAGCCCGGAAAAGAGGAAAAAAACGCACATACAGAATTTGATTTTAATTTAGACTGTGTTTAAATAGATGGCGACCATATAATTTAGACTTGTTCTAAATAGAAGGATTGTGGCTGCCTTCTGCTTCGGCGTGAGGCGGAATCAGAGGGTCTTGACTAGTTAACAATAAGGAAAAGTCTATAACTGTTTGTGCATCAATGAATAACAAGTACGTAAACCGTTCAAAAATTTCAGAAGCCAAATTCAGAGAAATAGTCCGCCTTTTTTCAATGGATTTAACGGCAATACAGATTGCGGAATTGACGGAGCTGAACCGGAATACCGTAAACCGATATTTGAAAGGGATCCGGCAGCGAATCGCGGAGTATTGTTCCGTTACGGAGCCCCTTGTATTTTCATCCCGGAGCGATTTGAACAGTGCAACCCCCAAGTTTAAACTGGTCGGACTCAGAGAACATGAGCGGCAGGTGTTTGCGGATATATTGAAGCCGGAGGAAGTGCAAAAGATCCGGTCCGGGATTGATCACGCTTCCCTCAAGTGGTATTTATCCGGCGTTTCGATCCAGGAATTTAAAATGGTGATTGACCCAATCCAAAAACGCAGAATATACCTTTGCAGTGAAACCCGCCATCAACAGCAGGCGCGAAAATTCCGGCGCATGGAGGGATTCTGGGGATTTGCCCAGTCGCGTCTGGAAAAGTTTAAGGGGCTTCACCTTTCCACCTACCGCCTGCATCTCAAGGAGTGCGAATTTCGATACAACAATCACAAGGAGCAGCTCTACAAACTGATCCTGAAAATTATACGGAATAAACCCCTGTTTTAGTCATCCCCCCGGTGGAAAAAAAATGAAAAACATACCTATTTAACGGTTGCTTGGGAACAGAATAAGCGATTGCTTCATTAATATATTTTGAGATTCATAGCACTGACTAGCGCACAGAAAATTACCTATGGCAAGTACAAATCAATATTACATCAAAAACATGGTGTGCCCCCGTTGCGTGATGGCGGTGCAGAATGCATTTGAAAACCTGGGCATTGAGGTACGGAATGTCGAACTGGGGAAAGCAGTGGTTGAGCAGAATGAGGACATTGACGAGCAAGAGGTGGAAAAGGCACTCAATAAGTTGGGGTTTGAACTCCTCAAGGGACGGGAACAGCAGAAGGTGGAACAGATCAAAACTCACCTGATCAACTACGTAAAAGAGCTGGAAGCCGAGCAGGAGGTCCCCAAAATTTCGGAGTACCTGTCGGAAAAGATACACCGGAATTACGCATCCCTGAGCAAGCTGTTTTCCGGGGAGGAGGATACTACCATTGAAAAGTACCTGATCCACCTGAAGATTGAGCGCGTCAAGGAACTGCTCTCGTATGATGAACACACCCTCAGCGAGATCGCCTGGCGGCTTAACTACAGCAGCGTGCAGTACCTCTCCAACCAGTTCCGGCAAGTCACCGGAATGTCAGTCACCGACTACAAAAAAGCCAGTAATAGTTTCCGAAAATCTCTGGATTCTATTGAATGAAATCCTGGGTGGCAATGCTACCTGGTAAATATATCGGACCAGCGGTACAAATTAGCAATTGAAGATAGGAGCCGGATTTCTGCTGCGCTTCCAAGCATGAAAAGAACATTGAAGAAAGTTGTTCCCCGGATTTTTAGTATGATTAATAAATTGTATTACCCCGCTGTTCTGCAATGGTACTGCTTACCAGTAAAAATTCTGTAACCATCCCCAACAAAATTATAACGGATCAGCTCCGTCTCTTTTTTATACTGGAACAGATTTTGAAAAATGCTCAACTGAAAGAGATTACGATATGACAACGACCAAAGAGACCCTTCAAATTGAAGGCATGCACTGTGCCAGCTGCGTGAACAATGTGGAAACCAATCTTAACAAGCTGGATGGCGTAGAAGGTGCCACCGTTAACCTGGCCAGTGAATCGGCTGCGGTGGAATATGACGCCGAAAGGGTGAGCCGTGATGATCTGAAAAAGGCGGTCGCCGATGCGGGTTATGAGGTGGTAGAGCCGGACCTGGTCACCCAGACCCTGAAAATCGACGGCATGCACTGCGCCAGCTGTGTAAATTCGGTGGGGACGCAGCTGGCGGCGCTGGAGGGAGTGGAAGAGGCGAATGTAAACCTGGCTACCGAAAGCGCCAAGGTGACATATCGAAAGGCCTCAGTAACGTTGGACGATTTCGCAGAGGCCGTTGAGCGGGCCGGCTATACGTTGCTCAGGGAAGAGGCAGAGTCTCCTCAGGATAAAGCCGATTCAAAGCTGGAGCGCGAGCAGAAGAAGGTGGACGAGGCCCAGTCCCGTATGTGGTGGTCGTGGGCGGCGACGATCCCGATCATCCTGTGGATGCTGCCCGAGATGATCTGGGGATACGCCTTCCTGGGACACCTGGGCATGGAGATCGGCATGCTGGGGCTTTCGGCATTTGTGATGTTTGGACCCGGCCGGGAAACGATGAAAAGCGCGTGGAAGTCGGCCAGCAACCGGACGCCCAACATGGACGTGCTCATTGCGATGGGTACGCTGGCCGCGCTCTCAACGGGAGTGGTAACCTTGCTGCATCAATTTGGGCTGGCGCCCCGGTTCCACAGCTTTGCCGGAATTGCCGGCATGATCATGGCGTTTCACCTGACCGGTCGCTATGTGGAGACCAAAGCCAAGGGACGCGCTTCTGAGGCGATACAGAAGCTGTTGACGCTCGAAGCCAAAGAGGCAACCATAGAGCGCGATGGTGAAGAAGTTAAGGTACCGGTCAATGAACTTCAGATCGGCGACCTGATGGTGATTCGTCCTGGAGAAAAAATCCCGACCGATGGAGAAGTTGTGGAGGGTGAAAGCAGCGTGGATGAGTCGCTGGCCACCGGCGAATCGATGCCGGTCAACAAGAGTACGGGCGATGAAGTGATCGGCGCCACCATCAACAAGAACGGCGTGCTGAAAGTGAGAGCCACCAAGCTGGGGCAGGACACCTTCCTGAACCAGGTGATTCGCATGGTGGAAGAAGCCCAGGGTTCCAAGGTACCGATCCAGCAGTTTGCCGACCGCATTACCGGTGTGTTTGTGCCCGTGGTGATCGGGACGGCGCTGCTGACCCTTGCAGCCTGGCTGGTATTTCCCGGCTTTTTCGGGGAAATCGCCACGTGGGCGGCAGACTTTATCCCGTGGATTAATCCCGAAATGGGGGCGGTGGCACTGGCGTTCTACGCGGCTATCGCGGTGCTGGTGATTGCCTGTCCCTGCGCGCTGGGTCTGGCTACGCCCACGGCCCTGATGGTCGGTTCCGGCATGGGCGCTCAAAATGGCGTGCTCATCCGCAAAGGGGAGGCGATCCAGATGATGAAGGACGTTGATACCATTGTGCTCGATAAAACCGGCACCATCACTGAGGGCAAGCCCGGTGTTACGGATGTAATCTCACTGAATGGAATGGGGAAAGATGAGCTGATTCACATGGCCGGTTCGGCGGAAACCGGATCCGAGCACCCGCTGGGCCAGGCGATTGTGGAATACGCCAGGCAGCACAACGGCCAGCTGGAGCATGCGGAGCGGTTCGAGGCTGTGACCGGTAAGGGCATTAAAGCGTTGGTTGACGGAAAGCAGGTGTGGATCGGAACTCCCGGATTGATGGAGGAATCCGGGATAACATTGAGTGAATCGGCACGCGAGGAAATGAGATCCCTTGAAGAGCAGGCCAAGACAGCCATGATGGTCGGCGTCGGTGATCAGCTTGCCGGCATTATAGCGGTGGCCGACCAAATAAAAGGGGACAGCAAGAAAGCGATTGCCACGTTCAAGAAGTACGGCCTGACGCCGGTGATGATTACGGGCGACAACGAGCGAACGGCCCGCGCAGTAGCTAAAGAAGTGGGCATTGACAAGGTGATTGCCGGGGTGCTGCCCGATCAGAAATCCGATAGAATAGCTGAGCTTGAACAACAGGGCAAGGTCGTGGCGATGGTCGGCGACGGCATTAACGATGCCCCGGCGCTGACACGCGCCCATGTAGGGATCGCCATAGGAACCGGAACGGATGTGGCGATTGAGGCGGGCGACATTGTGCTGGTGCAGGGCGACCTGAGCGCGGTGGTGAAGGCTATAAAACTGAGTCGCGCTACGTTTACCAAAATCAAACAGAACCTGTTCTGGGCGTTTTTCTACAACGTGGTGATGATTCCACTCGCCATCTTCGGCATGCTGCACCCGGTACTGGCGGAGATCGCGATGGCGTTTAGCTCCATCAACGTGGTTACCAACTCACGGCGCTTGAACAACGTGGATCTCCAGCCGGAGTATTAGCCCGGATTTCTCACGAGTATGTTGGATAAAATCATGTGACTTCATGGATGGCAGTAACTTACGCCATCTTTTACTGCCAAATTATCATTACAGCCTGTAATAGGCTGCGAAATTGGCCTTTCAGCTGCGTTGAAGGACAAATCATTGGCTCAACGTACCAACGTACGTCTGCGCGGCCCTTTGCCCTTCGCCTTGCTGAAAAACCAATTTTTTGGCGAGAAATCCGGGTTAGCCCGCACAATGACTAAAAAAATCTTGGTGAGGTAATTCGCCTCAGGTTTGTAGTTTCAGGACTGAAAAAAATCATTTCCCTGGATCTCCTCCAAACTTCACTTCAAGCTCTTCAAATAAACAACGCCACAAAGGGGGACGGTCCGCACTTCCCCCCGTCCTCTTGCTCCTTATTCTAAATTTATAATTCACTTTCTGCCCTATAGAAATTTGAAATTTAAGGACTCGAGTTCCCAGAACCGGGCGTAAAGAAATCCCAACATGAAACAGGAGACTATTCCAAATCCCCGGCAGCAGAAATAGGTAAATCCCCTACTTCAGTTTATACAAGAATAGCTATCATTACGTTAAGCATACAAGGAATAGGCAGGAGACGTAAAAGCCAGGCATTTGTAATGAAATAAACCTCAACCCGGCAGCAGGAGGCAGTTATGGTGACACTCAGTGCAACAGCAATATTTTGGTTCATAGCCATGGGACTGACAGTCGGATACATTTTCGCATACTTCATAAAGCGAGAAGGGCGTAGCCTCGTCGCGAACCTGACATGGGGAACCGTGGGGGCAGTGGCAGTCGGATCCATCGCCATCGGACTGGGATTCGGGGACGGGCTGCTGTTTTCCTTTGTGGGCAGCCTGTGCGTGCTTTTCATCGCCAACGCGTTTCACCAGCACCACCAGGAAGACCTGCACGGTCACGTAGACCTGGGTATCAGGATCAAAAGGTAGTCCCCGTGTACCGGTTTATGGTTAATCCAAGGATCAATTCACCTAAAGCCCTCTTTAAAGAAAACGGAGATCAACGATGGCAGTAAAAAAAATCGACAAAAAAGAATGGATGGTCTACTTCGATACCTTTTCCAAAAAATTCCTCAAAGACAAGCAACCTGAATATGCTGAAATTCGGGTCATGTCCAATGATATCGGGGTGCAGCAGGAGACCCGCTGGTCGCCGCTAAAGGGGATCAGCTACGATCCCAAGGATGATATTCTGGATATCAATGTAGAGCGGCTGAACCGGATGATCCTGCATCCCAAAGAGATCTACGTAGACCAGGAAGAAGACGGATGGGTAACTTCCATAGAAGTTATCGAGGCCGACGGAACGAAAGATATCATTGAGATACGGTAGCTCCGGCCGGCGCATCGAATAACAGACGGGAAACAGGAGAAGCGCAACGAGAACGCAAATGCGATTAAAGCAAACGAAAGAGACAAGCTATGCCCGAAGAAACACAGGTGCATTACAATAAGCTGCACCTGGAGCACGAAATTGAAAATATCGCCCGGGGACAGCGCGTAACGCTCAAGGCACGACCGCTCCAGCCGATCGCTCCCCTGCTCAAATCATCCAGGGAGACGCTTACCAAAACCTACCGGGCGCTGGCGCGGGCCGCCCGCAAAAATCGTGATCTGTCGGTAGCCGGGGAATGGCTGATTGATAATTTTTATATCATCCAGGAACAGATTGTCCAGTTAAAGGAAGATCTGCCGGTCTCCTACTACAAGAAATTGCCGCGTCTGCAGAGCGGGGAGTACGCTGGATTTGCCAGGATCTATGAGCCGGTATTCAAGCTGGCGGTCCTCAGTGACAATACGATAGACCAGGAAAATGCGAAGACCGTGGTCCAGGCATTTCAGAGGGTGGAAACCCTGAAGCTGGGAGAGCTGTGGGCGGTTCCGATCATGATACGGCTGGCGCTCATTTTGCGCCTCTCCGACCGGGCCGAAGAGCTGCTCCGAATGAGGGCGATAAAGAATCGGGCCGACCAGGAAATAGAGGCGATTCGCGGGGAGGAGACCGAGGAACCCGGCTACCTGCTGCGGAAGCTGGCCTCCCTCTTTGTGGACGGCAGGGATGGCAAGCCCCTGTTGATCGCCCTGGCCCGCCGGCTGCAAAACAGCGGCATGCTTACCGACATGGAACGGGGCTGGTTCGACTATAAGCTTGGCAGGTGGAATACCACTCTTGAAGAGGAGCTCCGCACCGAGGCGCAGGAGACCTCGCGCATGCACCTCAGCATCCAGAATGCGATAAGCTCGTTGCGGGAGGTTGCCGAGGCCGACTGGTCTGACTTTGTGGAGGAGAACGCCGTCGTGGAGCGCATCCTGCGGCTGGATCCCTCCGGCTTTTACGGGCAGATGGATTTTCAGACGCGCGACACCTACCGCAAGAAGATCGAAAAGCTGAGCACCCACACTTCACTCTCGGAACAGCAGGTGGCGGAGAAGGTGCTGGAGATGGCCGAAGAACGAAATCAGGAGAACGGGCAAGAGGAGGAAGACCCGGTAGAAAACCATATCGGCTACTACCTGATGGATGAGGGGTACGGTGAGCTCGCCCGGCGCATCGGCTACCGGGCCCCGTTCGATGAGTGGGCGCGGGACTGGGCGAGGCGGCACGCCTCAGCCTATTTTATGATGATCGGTGGTCATTTTTTGGTGCTGCTTGGAATCGCCACCTGGGTGACCGGCTTCCTGCAGGCCCCGCTCTGGCTGCTGCTGCTTACGCTTGCCGCGGCTCTACTGCCCGCCCTGGATATGTCGATCGTCTCAACCCACCGGATTCTCACGCTGCTGCTGCCGCCGCGCATCCTGCCCAAACTGGATATCAAGGGTACCGTGCCGGACGAGTACCGGACCATCGTGGTGGTCCCGACCCTCTTCAGCTCCCCCGAGGATGTGTGCGAGCAGTTTGAATTGCTCGAAATTC
The DNA here is from genome assembly GCF_043951865.1 of Halalkalibaculum sp. DA3122. Taxonomy (NCBI): domain Bacteria; kingdom Pseudomonadati; phylum Balneolota; class Balneolia; order Balneolales; family Balneolaceae; genus Halalkalibaculum; species Halalkalibaculum sp. DA3122. The sequence continues at coordinate 65,052 of NZ_JBINJF010000019.1, read as the reverse complement.
GGGCGCTGGCCAATCCCAACAAGGGACTGCAGTACGCCATCCTTTCTGATTTTACCGATGCTCCCCAGGAGAAGATGCCGGGTGATGACGCAATTTTGGAGGCGGCACGCCGGGAGGTCCGTGAGCTTAACGAACGCCACACCGGCAGCCGGTACGGCGACCGTTTTTTCCTGCTGCACCGCCGCCGGTGCTGGAATGAAAAGGAGGATGCGTGGATGGGCTGGGAGCGGAAGCGGGGAAAGCTGGAGGAGTTTAACCGACTGCTGCTGAATCCCGGGGCGGAGTCGACCTATACCCATATCGGGGAAACGTTTGAAGAGTCGATTGCCGGGACGCCTGTGAGGTATGTCATCACCCTGGATGCCGACACGAAGCTGCCGCCCGGCAGTGCCGTCGATATGATTCGCACGGCGGCTCATCCGCTCAACCACGCCCGGCTGGACGAGTCGGGGGAACGGGTCGTCAAGGGATATGGAATCTTCCAGCCGCGGATATCGATCCCCCCGAAGTCGGCCAACAAGACCTGGTTCGCAAAGATCTATTCCGGCAACGTCGGGCTTGATCCCTATACCACCGCCGTCTCCGATGTGTACCAAGACCTTTTTGGGGAAGGAGTTTTTACCGGCAAGGGGCTGTATGACGTGGAGGTGTTTGACGAGGTGCTCGGCGGCCGGTTTCCCGATAATAAAGTGCTGTCGCACGACCTGCTGGAGAGCACCTACCTGCGGGCGGCACTGTTGAGCGACATCGAGTTTTTTGACGACTACCCGACGACCTACCTGAGTTATTCGAAGCGGAACCACCGCTGGATAAGGGGCGACTGGCAGATTTTGCAGTGGCTGTTTCGGAAGGTCCCCTCTTCCGGCGAGAGCGGCAAAGACCACAATCCGATCAACGTCGTATCAAAGTGGAAGATTTTTGACAACCTGCGCCGCTCTCTCAACCCGGCGGCGCTGCTCCTGTTTCTGCTGCTCGGGTGGACTATCCTGCCGGGAGCGGCCCTGGCGTGGACGGCGGCCGTACTCGGGATCATGGCGTTTCCGATCTACTCCAGCTTTTCCACTGAAATCTTCAACCGTCCCCCGCGGGTGGCCTGGAAACTGTACCTTGAGAAGATTCGGGATGACCTGAAAATAAATACGGTGCAGGCGGTCACTACACTGCTGTTTATGCCGCACCAGGCCTACCTGTCGCTGGATGCCGTGCTGCGGACCCTGTGGAGAATGGCGGTCTCCCACAAAAACCTGCTGGAGTGGACCTCCGCTTCGCATGCCGAACAGCAGGCCGGCAGCGGACTGCGGGGCTACTACCTGACCATGATGCCAAATCTGGTGTGGGCCCTGCTGGTGATCGCCGCCGCCTGGTTTTTTAAGCCGACTATACTGCTGCTGGCGGCCCCTTTTGGAGTTGGGTGGCTGCTGGCGCCTATGCTGGGATGGTATATAAGTCACGACTTTGAACCGGTAAAACGGCAGCTGAGTGCGGCTGACGAGCAGCAGTTGCGCGGCTATCTTCGTCGGACCTGGCACTTTTTTGAGCGGTACATGACCGCAGAACACTCCTGGCTGCCGCCTGACAACGTGCAGGAGGATCCCTACATAGGAGCAGTGGGGCGGACGTCTCCCACAAATATGGGCCTGGGCCTGGCCGCAACGGTTTCGGCCCTAGGGTTTGGATACCTGAACGTCTCTTCTTTCCTGGACCGGGTCGGCAATACGCTGGGATCGATGAAGATGCTGGATACCTATAACGGTCATTTCTACAACTGGTACAGCACCAGGCTGGGAGAGGTGCTCAACCCGCGCTATATCTCGACGGTGGATTCCGGGAACCTGGCTGGTTCGCTGCTGGTACTGAAACAGGCGCTCCTGGATCTGCCCGACAGGCGATGGCCGAATGAGACGTTCTGGCAGGGGCTGAAAGACACGATCGACACGCTCTCCGATCTCACGGAGGAGTGCTGCAGCCATAACAAGGCGGAAAGCGATACATACCAGAAAATAACGAGATTGCTCGGCACGGTTGAACAAGCGCTGGAGAGACCGGTTCCCAGCACCCCGGAGGCCTGGGAAAAGAAGCTGGTGGAGCTCCTCAGGCCCGCACAAAAGCTGCATGGGATGAACCTCGACAGCCTTTCTGACAGGGTAAAGGATATCGAGTTTGATGAGATCCGTGACTGGTTTGGCCGGCCCCTGGTCCAAATTGAAAGCCAGCTCCGGGAGGTCCGTGCAGTACGGGCGGCCCTGTGGCAAGAAGGGGAGCGCAACCCCGGTCTGTTTGACGACGGGGAACGACCCCTTTTACGGGATCTGGCAGGCGTGGAGCCTGTTGACCGCTGGCTTGAGAGGGCTAATGAGTTGGCCGGTTGGTGCGAGGCTATGGTACGGCAGATGGATTTTGGCATCCTCTACAACAAAAAACGAGGGTTGTTCAGTATCGGTTACAATGCAGATCGTGCTGCCAACGACAAGGGGACCTACGACCTTCTTTCCAGCGAGGCGCGGCTGGCCTCCTATATTGCCATCGCCAAGGGGGAGGTGCCGCCCGAGCACTGGTTCCGGTTGAGCCGCCGCCTGACCAGTATCGACCGAAACGAGATTCTTCTCTCCTGGGGAGGCACGATGTTTGAATACCTGATGCCCCTCCTTTTTATGAGCCGGTATGATGACACGCTTCTCAGCCTTACCTATGATAATGTGGTGCGGTGGCAGAGGGAGTATGGCGAAAACCGCGACCGTGGCTACCCGTGGGGCGTCTCCGAAAGTGCCTACGGGCTGCTGAACCTGGAGATGCATTACCAATACCGGGCATTCGGGGCCCCGGGACTGGGCCTGCGCAGGGGACTTGCAGAGGACTACGTGGTGGCTCCCTACGCCAGTATGCTGGCGCTGATGGTGCGGCCGCGGGAGGCGCTGGATAACCTTGAACTACTCCGCCAAAAGGGGGCCTACGGGATGAACGGGTTCTATGAGGCGGTTGACTACACCCCCTCGCGCCTGGAGCAGGGAGAGGAGCAGCTGGTGATCAAAATGTATATGGCTCATCACCAGGGCATGGGGATTCTGGCCATCACCAACGCCCTGGACGGCAACGCCATACAGAAGCTTTTTCACCGCGATCCGCTTGTGCAGTCCTGTGAACTGCTGCTGCAGGAGCGCATTCCCAAAGGAGTGCCGATCAAGGAGCCCAGGCCGATCGACGTGGAACTGGAGCCGGGAGAGGAACAGAAGCTGGAGGCGGCGGTGGACCATGCCGGACAGGACGCGCTTGGCGACACCACCCCCCGAACGCATATCCTCTCCAACGGCAGGCACAGCACGGTTATCACCCATGCCGGCACGGGGTATTCGACGTACCAGGATACCGCCCTGACCCGGTGGAGAGCAGACAGGGTACAGGATCCCTGCGGCTTTTTCTTTTATATTAAGGACCTGGAAACAAACAACTTCTGGTCGATGGGACACCAGCCCGTAAGGCGCGAGGCCGACCGGTATGACAGCTGGTTCCACGAGGGAAAGGTCCAGACGGCCCGCGTTGACGAGTGGATCGAATCGTTTATGGAGGTCTGCGTTTCGCCGGATGACGATATTGAGCTCCGTAAAATTACGTTGACCAACTATTCGGACCGGTCCCGCCGGCTGGAGCTGACGAGCTATGCAGAGGTCGTGCTCAACACCCGGCAGGCGGATGAAGCACATCCCGCCTTTTCGAACCTTTTTGTCCAGACCGACCACGTACCTGAACATCACGCCCTCATTGCCAGGCGCCGGCCCCGGAGTAAGGAGGAGAATGAGACCTGGCTTGTACACACCCTGGCCAGCGACGATCTCAACAACCTGCCGGAGCCGCTGCAGTATGAGACTGACCGCGGTAAATTTGTGGGACGGGGACGAAATCTTGCTGAACCGGAGGTGATGGACCCTGGTGCCCGCCTGAGTGGGTCCACCGGGAACGTGCCCGATCCCATCGTGAGCATGCGGCGCGTTATTGAACTGGGTCCCGGGGAGAAAAAAAGCGTCACCTTCGGGCTCGGCAAAGTGGATAGTCACGAAGAAGCGGTATCGATGGCCGACCGTTACGACAACCCCTATGCCACCGATCGGGTGTTTGAGCTGGCCTCCATTTACGGCCGTGTGGAACTCGAACATATCGGGCTGGACGGGCAGCGGGCCCACTATTTTCAAAAGCTGGCCGGGGGACTCCTCTACGGCGAGCCGAGTCTGAGAGCGCCGGAGCAGGTCCTCCGCAAAAATCGCAAAACCCAGTCCGGGCTCTGGACCTATGGCATTTCGGGCGATCTGCCGATCCTCGTCTACAGCATCGCGGATACCGATTATCTCAAGTATATCGATCAGCTCCTGAAGGCACACTCCCTGTGGCGTCTCAAGCAGTTCAAGGTAGACCTGGTTATTATCAACGACCACCCGCCCTCCTACGTGGATGAGCTGCAGCAGGCGATACAGCAGCACATTCAGTCGTCCGCGGCAAACCAGTGGCAGCATGAACGGGGAGGCGTCTTCCTGCTCCGCGGCGATGACCTGCCGGACCAGGACCGGATACTGCTGGAGAGCGTAGCCGGGGCGGTATTGACCGGGAAATTGGCAAACCTTGATTTTTCGGCCAGCGATACGGTTGCCGAAAAATCGGGGGCGGAGTACTACCGGCCGGTAGACCTCCAGGGAGAGGAACGTGCCGGGCAGCCTCTGGAACAGGAGCTGCAGTTTTATAACGGGTTCGGAGGGTTTGCAGAGGATGGGAAAACGTACGTTATCACACTGAACGCGGATGAGCAGACTGGCCGCTTGCAGTACCCGCCGGCTCCCTGGATCAACGTCATCGCCAACCCGGAATTTGGATTTATCACCTCCGAGAGAGGCTCCGACTATACCTGGAGCCAAAACAGCCGGGAAAACCGCCTTACCCCGTGGTCAAATGATGCAGTCACTGATCCGCCGGGGGAGGCGATCTATATCAGGGATGAGGAGCACAGGCTATTCTGGAGCCCGACCCCGGGACCGGTGCCGGGCAGCCGGCAGTACACCGTCCGCCACGGGTTCGGGTATACGGCGACGGACAGCCGGGTGATGAACCTTTCCCAGCAGGTAACAAAGTGGGTTGCCCTGGACGATCCGGTAAAAATCGTGAAGGTGCGGCTGCACAATTCAGACCTGGCAAGGCGGCACCTTTCGCTGTTCCGCTACCAGGACTGGGTGCTCGGGGTACAGCGGGAGCAGTCGGCAAAACATGTACTCACCAGAATTGACCGGGAGCTGCAGGCGGTGTTTGCTCAAAATTACTATAACAACGAGTTTGCCGGGCGCGTGGCGTTTGCTGCCCAGTACCTCGGGCAGAGTGCCGATGACAGCTATACCGCGGACCGGGAGGCGTTTATCGGGCGCAACGGCGACTTGTGCAAACCGCTGGCCGTAACGAACCGGGAGCGCCTGCGGGAGAGTGAGGGGATGGCCGGAGACCCCTGCGCAGCCCTGCAATCCACCTTCTTTCTGGAGTCCGGCAGCACTGTCGAGATCTGCTACCTGGTGGGAGAGGCGGAATCGGAAGAGCAGGCCAAAGCGCTGATTAACAAATACCGGGATAAAGCGGTGCTGGAGTCGAGTTTGCAGGAGATCCGCGGATACTGGCAGCAGAAGCTGGACCGAATCCAGGTTCAAACGCCGGTGCCGGAGCTGAATCTGCTGGCCAACGGCTGGCTGCAGTACCAGAATATCGCCTGCCGGATATGGGCGCGCTCCGGCTTCTATCAGTCGGGCGGCGCCTTTGGATTCCGGGATCAGCTGCAGGATTCCGGCGCGGCCCTCTACCTGGATCCGGAGTTGACGCGCAACCAGATTTTGCTGCATGCCGCCCACCAGTTTGTCGAGGGGGATGTGCTGCACTGGTGGCACCCGCCCACCGACCGCGGTATTCGGTCCCGTATCACCGATGACCTGCTGTGGCTGCCCTTTATCACAGCCCTCTATCTCCAAAGAACCGGTGATCGATCCATCCTTGAGGAGGAGGTACCGTTTCTTAAAGCGCGGGGGCTCGAAGAGGGTGAAGATGAAGCCTACCTGGTGCCGGAATCGTCGGGAAGCACCGGCAGTCTGTATGAGCACTGCTGCCGTGCAGTCGATCGGTCGCTGACAGCCGGTAAAAACGGGCTTCCCCTGATCGGTACCGGTGACTGGAACGACGGGATGAACCGCGTTGGTGAAGAGGGCAGGGGAGAGAGCGTGTGGCTGGGATTTTTTCTCTATAAAATTTTGGGTGATTTTATACCCGTCACCAGGATGATGAAAGATCGCGATCGCACGGAACGGTACCGTTCCTACCGGCGAGAATTGAAGACCAACCTCAACACCAACGGGTGGGACGGGGAGTGGTACCGGCGCGCTTTTTATGATGACGGAACGCCATTGGGCTCCTCTGAAAATGAGGAGTGCAGGATCGATGCCATTGCTCAGGCGTGGTCGGTGATATCTGGAGCAGCGCCCGGAACGCAGGCTGAACAGGCGATCGATGCGGCAGATCGGCTGCTGGTCTCCCAACAGGAGGGAATCATCCGGCTGCTGACTCCGCCGTTCGACAAGACGAGCCGGGATCCGGGATATATCAAGGGCTATATCCCCGGAGTGAGGGAAAATGGCGGCCAATATACGCACGGGGCGCTCTGGCTGATCAGGGCGATGGCGGAGCTGGGCCGGGGAGAGCGGGCGGTGGAACTGCTGCGGATGCTGACGCCGGTGCGGCACGCCTCATCCAATGAGCTGGCCAGGCGTTATAAAGTGGAACCGTTTGCGGTTGCAGCGGATATCTACGGCGAGCCGCCACTTACGGGGATGGGCGGTTGGACCTGGTATACCGGGTCGGCGGGATGGATGTACCGGGTACTGGTGGAATCGATACTTGGAATCGATATCCGTGATGGCAACAGGGTGAGGATCGTTCCCCGAATTTCATCCGGGTGGAGGGAGTATTCGGTTCGAATTAGAGAGCTGGATGGAGAAACATGTTACCGGGTTCATGTCCTGAATAAAAAAGGCCTCGAAAAGGGTAACGTTGTCGGCAGCGTGGACGGCGCTCCGGGGGAGCCGCCGTCAGACTCTTTCTCCTTCCGAATGCGGAAGGATGGAAAGAACCACGAAGTGAAGCTTAAAATTATTCCGGGTGATCGGGATTCCTGAGCCGACAGGTCCGCCGATGGAGGCAGGGCATAAAGTGAAAAAAGAAAGGGCGCAGCGTACTGCCATCCCCGCCCCATTGAAGACCGGAAAAGACTGATTTATATTTTTATCCCCTCCTTCGTCAAGCTGAAACTTTTCCGGTCTCGGAATGTTGCTGTAGCTCGTTAATATGACCTTCCCCTTCGATACGTTCGAAATTCCTTATGTTTCATTACTCATTCCCCCTGCACCCCCCTTCGAACCTCACTACTCGCTTTTCAATCATAACTGCCACAAGGGGGAAAAATCAGCGTTCTTCATCTCGGCACACCTTCGAAATTCTGTATTCTTCAATCTACATTCATAATTCCCTACTCCTCACCAACAGCTGTAGTGAAAAAACTTACATCCATGCACAATTTTTATACTACAGAAGATGTGTTCCGGATTACATAGATTTAAACGAAATATTCGGGAGAAGTTAAATCTCCCTGCTGCAGGTGTCTGATGAATCGCCTCCCTGCAGCCATGAATTACCACAGGCAATTTAAAAAAAGGATTGAGTACGCCAACCACGTGGCAGGAGCTGTCTGAAGAAAATCGATCAGGGGAGAACAAAAATCTTAAAAGCAAAGAGGATACCAAAATGAAGACTCTTTTACTGATCGATAGCGACCTGATCGCCCGTCGTGCTATCGCCAAGATACTGCGCGAACAGTCCGAATACCGATTGATTATCAGTGGGGACCCCGGTAGTGCCGTTCAGGATATCTCCCACGCAGCCCCGGACCTGCTTCTGTTGGGTGTCAAGCCGACGGAGGTAGAGGAGATCGCCCTGCTAAGCACCATTAAGATACGCTTTCCGGATCTGCCGGTTGTTATTTTGAGCGAGCGCTCGGAACCGGGTGCAGCGCTCGCCATAGCTGCGCTTAGACTGGGGGCCATTGATGTGATAACCAAGCCGGCGGATTGTAATTCCATGCTTTTTGCCGATCGCCATCTGGCCAAGCGGCTGCTTCCTATTGTCAAAACATCGCTAAAGGCGAAAGGCAGAAAAAAACGGCCATTGCCGGCCCCGGCGGAGGAGCAAAGGCAGGGAGATCTTCAATCAGTCTGGCCGCTGAATCTAATTGTCGTGGGAGGGTGCACCGGGGGACCGCCCGCCCTTTTCAGGCTGATAGAAACATTGCCTGAAAATTTCGCTGTTCCCGTCGTCGTGGTACAGCATTTTCCAAGATACTATACGAAAGTGCTCGCACACCGGCTCGACGAGCTGTCTGCGCTCAAAATTCGAGAAGCTCAAAACGGGGTTCCGTTAAAAGCGGGAACGATATGGATCGCTCCGGGCGGGTACCATACCGAGGTGTTCCGCACCGGCAACGAGACCCAGCTAAAAGTGCATCGGGGTCCACGTGAAAATGGGGTCCGTCCCTCCATCGACCTGCTGTTTCGGTCCGCAGCCCGGTTGTACGGACCCGGGGCTTTGGGGGTTATCCTTAGCGGCTACGGCACTGATGGTATTGCGGGAGCGGGGGCTGTCAGGCAGGCCGGGGGACATGTGCTGGTCCAGGATCACCGTTCTGCCCTCGTGGGGGATCTTCCGCTGGCCGTCATAAAAAAGAGATATTGTGATGCCGTGATTCCGGTTGAACAGATGCTCCGGCAGTTTGTTTTGCGGGATGAGGGCGCCATCCGCACCCTGAATAGTTCCGATTCGGTTGAGGAAAAGGCGATGCCGGTAAAGTCAATACCTGCCCGAAATATCGACCGGCACCTGTTCAGTACGTTGAATTAGGGCCTGTGACACTACCTGTATGCACTGTGCAGGTAGTATTTGAGAATCTTCAATGATTCGTCGGGTAAAAGGTTTTGCCGTCCGACGGATGATGGGCTCCCTTTTCAATTATTTATTAAGACCTTTGCAACACCGGGCAGTCATACTGAACATGGGGAGGCCCCTTTCGATTAAAAGGTACATCGTGATTTACAGATTCTGTGACAAGCTCATAATAGGGGTAAATGATTTGGAAAGGCCTCAAGATTTGTGTATTCGCTGACTGTTGGTTAGAGTGAGTCTCACTTTCAGTTGGCGAGTACAGCTTGTCGAGTTGCGAATTTAGTATTAACCTCTTGTAATCATTCATCATCCCAGCGCATTGCATCCCAAAAATGTCATATCTCAGCGGCCGACCATGAAGGATTTCCCTTCCACCTCCCCGGGCGACATCCAAGCGACGTGGGCAAAACCGGCGGACGAAGTGATTCGTGAATGTAACACCGATCCCGAAAAAGGGCTTTCCGCGAAGGAGGTGCATCAGCGAAGGCAGCAATACGGTCCCAACATGCTCAGGGAGCACAAGAAGAGATCGCTTTGGCTCATCCTGGCAGAACAGTTTCAAAGTCTCATCATCGGGCTCCTGGCGGCAGCCGCGGCGGTAGCATTCTGGTTTGGAGAATGGATTGAGGGATGGGCGATACTTGTGGTCATTATCATCAATACGCTGATCGGATTTTTTACCGAGCTTCGTGCGATACGCTCCATGGAAGCCCTTTTTAAGCTGGGCAAAATGCGAACACGGGTACGGCGCGAGGGCCGGGTGGAGGAGATCGATGCCACCGACCTGGTACCGGGAGATATTGTGCTTGTTGAGGCAGGGGATATTATTACGGCCGACCTCCGTATTACCGAGGCCTCAAGACTGCAGGCGGATGAGTCCGCATTGACCGGGGAGAGCCTTCCGGTGGCAAAAGAGAAAGATCCCGTTGACGAGGATACGGTTCTTGCAGAACGCCGGAATATGCTTTACAAGGGGACCGCTGTCACGCGCGGTTCCGGGGAGGGTGTAGTCGTGGCGACCGGCACCAAGACCGAACTGGGAACCATATCGTCGCTGGTTGAGGAAGCGGAGGAGCAGCAGACACCGCTCGAGGAGCGACTCGACAAGCTGGGGCACCGTCTCATTATTGTGACGCTTATTATCGCCCTGTTTGTGGTGATCTCCGGTATTGTTGCCGGTAAAGAGCTTTTTCTGATGATAGAAACCGGTATCGCCCTGGCGGTTGCCGCCATACCGGAGGGCCTGCCGGTGGTAGCCACCATCGCCCTGGCCAAGGGACTCCGCATTATGGCCTCGCGGAATGCCCTTGTTAACCGGCTCTCATCCGTGGAAACACTCGGGGCCACCGGCATCATCTGCACCGACAAGACTGGTACGCTGACTGAAAACAGGATGACTGTAACGATGGCGGTGCTGCCCGGAGGTCCCATAGAGCTGGATGCGGACGGAGAAGGGAATGACCTGGCAGTAACCGAACAGAACGGATTGGGAACAGCCGGGGGTACCGGCGAAAAACCGGTGTTGGAACCGGAACCGGGCCTGACGAGGTTGCTTGAGATCGGGGCCTTGTGCAACAATGCGTCGTTGGACAACCGGGGTGCCCCCCGTGGGGATGCCGGGTCCGGAGGTGGCACGGGAGATCCTCTTGAAATTGCGTTGCTGACCGCAGGGAGAAAAGCTGGAATTGAGGTGTCCGATCTGGCCGAACGGTATCCTGAAGTGCGGGAAGAGGCATTTGATCCGGAGGTCAAGATGATGGCGACCTGGAACCGGGTTGAGGATGGGGAGAGTCAGTACCGGGTCCATGTAAAAGGAGCACCGGGAGCTGTGATGGAGGTGTGCGATCGCATCCTGGAACAGGGCAGCGTGAAACCCCTGACACCAGAAAAAAAAGAGGAGTTGAAAAAGGTAAACCGGGAGCTGGCGGCACAGGGACTGCGGATGCTTGCGCTTGCCTATAAGGGCTCGGATGAGACGGAAGCAGATCCCTACGAACATCTCATTTACACGGGACTGGTTGCCCTGCTGGATCCCCCCAGGAAAGATATTGCACCGGCTATTGAGCGCTGTCGTAAAGCCGGCATACGTGTCATCATGATCACCGGAGACCAGTCCGAAACGGCGCGGTATATCGCCGGGGCCGTCGGGTTGCTTGGTGGGGAGGAGGAGCTGCCAGAGGTTATCCACGGAAATGATCTGCCGTCGAATGAGGAGCTGGAATCCGTGCCGGAAGAGAAACGTGCGGTATTGGAAACATCTATATTCGCTCGGATAAGTCCGGGTCAGAAGCTAAACCTGATCGAGCTCTACCAGCAAGAGGGGCATATCGTGGCGATGACCGGAGACGGCGTCAACGACGCCCCGGCGTTGAAAAAAGCGGATATCGGCATTGCCATGGGACAGCGGGGTACCCAGGTGGCCCGCGAGGCGGCTGACATGGTGCTCACCGACGACTCCTTCTCTTCGATTGTGGCCGCTATTGAGCAGGGGCGTATTATCTTTGGAAATATTCGTCGCTTTATCTACTACCTGATGTCATGCAATGTCAGCGAGGTGCTCGTTGTGGGAATCGCTTCGCTGCTGGGGACTCCCCTGCCGATTCTTCCGCTCCAGATCTTGTTCCTGAATCTCGTTACCGATGTGTTTCCGGCCCTGGCTCTCGGCGTGGGAGAGGCCGAAGACGGTGTCATGGAGCGGCCGCCCCGACCGCCCGAGGAGCCGATACTGGACGACACGCACTGGAAAGGCATCTTCGTTTACGGGTTGATTATTACGGGATCGGTGTTGAGCGTCTTGTATATTGCCCTCTGGGTACTGGAACTGGATAATCGTGCTGCTGTCACGCTTTCATTCCTGACGCTGGCGCTGACACAGCTGTGGCATGTTTTCAACATGCGCAGCAGCTCCTCGGGCATCCTTGATAACACCATAATCCGAAACGGGTGGGTGTGGGGAGCGCTGCTCCTGTGCGTGTTACTCCTGCTGTTGGCGGTATACATTCCACCGATTGCAGCCGTCCTCCAGGTCCAGCCTCCGGGAATTGTTGGATGGGGAATCGTACTCGGATTTAGCCTCATCCCGTTGATCGCCGGCCAGAGTTGGATCTGGCTTAAATCCAAAAGAACCAGCCAGGCTGCCGGACTTGGGGCATTGTAGCGAGATCACTTGTTCCAGGTTTTGGAAGCATACCGTACATCGCTGCCGTTGATTTTATAGTTTATTCTTGGTGAAAAATGAAGAGGGAAAGGCTGATGAAGAAGTCTTAATGTGAAACAAGAGACGATTGTTCAGACGAGGTGTCTCTTTTTTTCATTTCCACGTTTGGGACCATTCCCGCCATTTTTGTTTCAGCTCCCGGGTTATTTCCGGATGTTCCCCCGCCAGGTTGGTTGTCTCCGTGCGATCGTTCTGCATATCGTACAGCTCCCATTCGGATCCCCAGCGCACCAGTTTCCACTCTTCGGTTTGGATGGCACTTCCCTCTCCCCAGTCGTAGTAAAGCGGGGACTCACGTTCTATGTTTCCACCTTCAAACAGGGGCCGCATGCTAACGCCCGCCAGGGGATACACCTCTTCCCCTTTATAGCGCTCCGGGTATTCAGCTCCCGTTATGTCGATAAGGGTAGGCATCAGGTCAATAAAATGGGTCAGGGTGTGATTCACCGCTCCTCCATCGGCAATCACTTCCGGCCAGTGCACGATGAAGGGGGTGGCCGTGCCGCCTTCGTGGGAGTAGTTTTTGTACTTTCGGAACGGCGTGTTGGCCACGTTCGCCCAGTCCTCCTTCAGGGAGGCCCAGCGCGTGAGGGATCCGATTGGTCCCTCACCTATCTGCACGACCTCGGCCGAGGCGCCGTTGTCGGAAGCAAACATAAACAGCGTGTTTTCCCATTCTCCCATCGCCTTAATGGTCTCGATCAGCCGCCCGATATTCTGGTCCATCCGGTCGATCATGCCGGCATACACCTGCATGCGGCGGACCTGGTCGGCCCGGGCCGAGTCGCTCAGCTCCTCCCACTGCGGGTATTCCGGCTCCGGTCGGGGGTAGCGGTCGTCCAGCAGGCCCATTTCGATCTGGCGTTCATACCGGGCCTGGGCAATCGCCTCATATCCGTTCTCGTAGACACCTTCATATTTTCGGACCGACTCTTCAGGCGCCTGCAGCGGGTCGTGCGGGGCCTGGTAGGACAAGTACAGCAGGAATGGTTTTTCTTCTTCCTCGTATTGCCCGAGAAGCTCAATCGACCAGTCAGTCCAGCTGTCGGTGCCGTAATAATCTTCGGAAGGGGTAAAGGGAGCCACCAGCGAATCGTCAAAGGCGAATGTGCGCGGGTAGGCCCACTCTTTCTGGGCGGGGGGACCCGGATCGGAGGGGCGCTGTTCGCCGGGATTAAAGTAGTTGGCAGCGCCGTCGCGCAGGCCCCAATAGTGATCAAATCCCCATTCATGCGGATTGTCGGTACCGTGGTGCTTCCCCACGAACAGCGTGCGATAGCCCGCCCGCTTCAGTACCTCTCCGAACATCACGGAATGGTGAAAATCTTCCGGCTGCTCGTGCATCCCACTCTGCTGGGCATACAGGCCGGTCAACAGCACCGCCCGCGAGGGAAAGCACTTGCTGGTGTTGTGCATGCGGGTAAAACGGATCCCGTTTTCGGCCAGGCGGTCCAGGTTTGGAGTCGAGATTTCGGACCCGTACGCCCCGATATCTGAGTAGCCCAGGTCGTCGGCCAGCACGAGCACAATGTTCGGATTGGCATTATTTTTTTCCCGACTGTCCTCCCCGCTGCATCCCAAGCAGAAAGCCAACATCAATACCAGTATTCCTGTTAACGCCTGCCTTGTTACCGGTTTTAATTGTACCATCTTGTTCCTTTTTATATGTGACTGAATTTTAAAATTCCCGTTTTCTTTGCCCGAACTTCAAGCGGCTTCACGAATCGTTGCGTTCCTGGTATACGCGGACGTAATCCACCTCGTATTGTTTTGGGAAATCTGTTCCCGAGGGATCCCCGCCGTTGGCGCCGATTGCCAGGTTAAGCAGGATATAATGGGGCTGGTGAAAAGGATTAAACCCATCCGGATTCAGTGTTTCAGCGAGATCAATTTCGTTCAGCAACTGGTCATCCAGGAATAACCTGATTCGTTCCTCGTCCCATTTCATTTTCCAGGTGTGATACTTCTCCGGCCACTCCGGGTCGTTCTCAAGAAACTGTTCAAACGGAATCTTCTCGTCATCCCAAATTGGATTATGTTCCTCATCCGCCCAGGCGGCATTGGCCAGGATAGAGGGCTCCCCGTTTACCCGGTAGTACTCCATAATATCGATCTCCCCGTTGGCGGGCCAACCGCGTTCGGGATGGGTGCCCAGCATCCAGATGGCCGGCCACAGGCCCCTGGCGGTATCGATGCGCGCGCGAACTTCAACGATACCGTACTGAAATGACTGCTTGCCCCGCGTATTGATACTTGAGGAGGTATACTCGGCAAAGGGTCGATGTTTTCGCCAATCTAAGCTTGTGGAGTCGTGAAACTCATTTTTTACCCGTTCCCGGCGCCCTTCAATCACCAGTCTTCCATTCTCGATGCGGGTGTTGTCCGACTGATACCACTGCAATTCTTCATTCCGAACAAACCCGTGTTCATACGACCAGTTTGATGTATCGGGCTTTTTTCCCTCGTTGAATTCATCATGCCATACGAGCTCATAACCCTCGATACCAGGAAGTGTATTATCGGGCTGATAAGGAGACGGTTCCGCGGGACCGCAGCCGGCAACTGCCAACATCATCAATAAAACTGGTATTCGATTTAGCATCTTCCGGTATCGGTTATTCGTTATGTCCCTGTAAAAAGTACAGGAATTCAGTTGCGGAACTGTTCGCCAGGTAATATCATCAAAGAGCCCCGGATTTCCATAATTATTCTCTCTGTCCGTTCAAGCCTGCTCAATGTTGCCTGCTGCTTCAGAAATTCCTCCCCGGCTTCAAGTCTGTTAAAAATCCAATATATCAATACTCAGCAAATATTCGAATGCAGATATCGGATTGTCAGCAGGAGCCCCGGTACTGCCTCGTACACGGTTTTGCAAAGTGTTCTTGTAGGGACTTCTCTTACATATCAGTACTGCTCCACTCCACACGATATTGAGTAAAAGCGATTCCTCTACTCCCACGTATAAGTTCTATTTTCATATCAACGGGTATATGCTACCCAAACTACTGAGGCTATGTAAAACAGGAAGGAAGATGCAGGAACGACCGATCATGCGCGAGGTACTTAATTCGCCCCGATCACCTTGTCCCATTAATGGTATCAATGAGGAGTTCCCTCAATGATCGACTGGCTCTTTAATCATCTTCGGCCCGGCATCCGGTTTGTAACCCGGCACCCCCTGAAGGTGCTGGCAACAAGTATCCTGTTGGCCACGGCGGGGTTCATGCTGGCCCGTAACCTGCAGATTGACAATGACCTCTCCAAGCTGATTCCCAGGGACTACCCCAGCGTCCAGGCATTGAATACGTTGCGGGAACAAGTGGGAGGAGAACACGAGGCCGCGGTGGCTATCCAGAGCCCATCTTTTGAAGCCAACAAAAGATTTGCAGAAACGCTCGTTCCCCGGGCCCTTGAACTAATAAATCCCACAAGCGGGGAACCCTACTTTGTGCGGGCTGAATTCCGACGCAATATCGATTTTCTGGAAAATAATGCACTCTACTTTGCAACCGGGGAGGAACTTGACCAGCTTCAGGAGTACCTTGAAACTGCGATTGAGGAATCGCGCCGCCAAGCCAATCCCTTTTATTTTGAACTGGAGGAAGAGGAGATCGAGTCAGACTCGGTCGGTTCGGAGCTGGCCCGGCGCTACAGTGAGCTCGTGGGATCGGAATACATCATGTCGGCCGACTCTGCGGTGCTGGCTGTCAAATTGTTTCCAAAAGGTACCCAGACCGATCTGTCATTCATCCGTAATGCATATGCCGAACTTGATGCGCTAATCGCAGATCTCAATCCAGCGTCCTTTCATCCTGAAATGGAGGTGGCGGCAGCGGGTCGGTTACTACGGACACTGATCGAGATTGAGACCATCACCAGCGATGTCATCGCCTCTTTTGGCACCGGGGTCTTCATGTTGTTATTGGCGGTTACATGCTATTTCTACTACAAGGGGTACCGGGTTCGATACGGCAAAAAGCTCAAAGCAAGATGGCTTATTGAACAGCTCTCCCACACCCCGGCACATGCACTTATTATGGGGTTGCCCCTGGTACTCAGCCTCTGCTGGACGTTTGGGATTGCGCAGCTCACGTTCAACAGCCTCAATATCATGACCTCAACCCTGGGACTTCTCTTATTTGGAATGGGGGTCGATTTTGGCATCCATTTTTACGCTCGTTATGCCGAAGAGCGCGGTGGGGGAAATTCCGTTGAACAGGCCATTGTAACGACGTTTATGACCACCGGGCAAGCCATTTTTGTCGTGGGATTGACCACCGCTGCCGCCTTTTTTATTCTGACACTCGCAGATTTCAAAGGCTTTAGTGAGTTTGGATTTATTGCAGGAACGGGATTGCTTTTTGCGATCATTGCGTACCTCGTATTTTTGCCATCTCTCATCGTCCTGCTGGAAAAAAGTCCGTTTCTAACCCTCGACACCCTGGCGACACAAAAGAGTAATCCATCATCTGTAACTACAACGTCGTCCATACCCACCAATACCCGGCGTTGGAAGATTATCTCCGCAGGTATTGTCGCGATTGCCGTTGTGATGACCACCCTTTCTTTTGTAAAATTTGATCAATTTTCGTTTGAATACGACTTTGCAGAATTGGAACCCACTTATGAAGAGTTCAACCGGCGGAACTACCTGGTCTGGAGGGCGTACAGTGACCGCGGGACCCGCAATTCGGCATACATCATAGTAAATAATTCAGAAGATGCGCCACTAGTAGCCGATATCCTGCGCCATCGGGCCAGGACTGACACGACGAGTCCCACCATAAGGGAAGTCGAAACTTTTCAGGATCGCTACCCGCTCTCAAGCGAGGCAGCAAGAATCAAGCTTGAAAAAATATCCGATATCCGTGAGCTGCTGAATGATTCTTTTCTGGAGGGTTCCTCCGAATCTTCAAGTGACCTGGAGAGACTGAAAAGAGCCTCGCAAACCCGGGAACCCATTCCGCTGGACCGCGTACCTGAGTTTCTGCGCGCTCCATTTACTTCTGCTTCAGGAGCCGTCGGCAACCTGGTGATCATCCATCCGTCGATAGGATTGGCCGACGGGCGCAATTCAATTGCGTTTGCAGATGATGTCGGTGAAGTCACCCTGCCCGACGGGACGACATATTATGCAGGCTCCACCTCGATCGTTGCCTCCGACATGCTGCAGCTGATGATTTCCGAGACTCCCCTCATGGTCATGCTAACACTCATTTTCATCATCCTCTTCAAAATGCTCATCCTGCGTGGTGTTAAATGGATGCTCCTTGCCCTGGTGCCACTGGCTGCCAGCTTTATATGGCTCTTCGGCATTATGGAGATAATCGGTTGGAAATTGAACTTTTACAACCTGGTGGTTCTTCCCACCATACTGGGGATCGGCGACGACAGCGGAATCCATATTGTGCACCGATACCTTGAGGAGGGAAAAGGCTCAATCAGGCGTGTTCTCAGATCAACCGGGGAACACATAACGGTAAGCACCTTTACCACCATGCTCGGGTTTGGAGGGCTTTTATTTTCTATTCATCCCGGAATGCGCTCGATTGGTGAAGTAGCCATACTGGGGATAAGTCTTGCGCTGCTGGCAGCAATTCTCGTGTTGCCATCCATGCTTTACATGATGGAAAAACCGGGAGGCGGCTCTCCACGTTGACAAGCCAGCAAATCTGACACCCGGCACATCGGGCATTTCACTTTTTCATGGTGCAGTTTTTGATTCTCCCTGTTCGGCACGATCCAGAATCCAGAAATAGCCATCCGCATCTTTTTGAGCCCAATCCCCGGTTAGATACCAGCCGTCAACAAAGCTGTCGCTGTATTGCCGGGCCTGGCCCAGGTAGCCGCGAAACATCGAGGTCCACCCCGCTTTTAGTGCCAGCTGGCCCGTTTCTCCCGGTTCCTCAACAAATCGCAATCGTTTGCCGGACTTCCCCTTTTGCACTATGGCGGCACTGATCCCCGGCAGGGGGCGGCCCACAGAGCCGGGTTTGACTTTCATTCCCGGGAAATTGGCGATCATAATGCCACCGGTCTCCGCCTGCCACCAGTGCTCAAGAACGGGCATATCCAGCGTTTCCAGGCTCCACCGCGCCGCTTCGGGATGTAATGGCTCCCCACCGCTCTGGACAAGCCTGAGAGCGTTCAGGTTAAGCTCGCTATTTACATCGATATGGGACTGCATCAGGTGGCGGATGTCGGACGGGGCAGTGTACCAGACCGTCACCATCTCCTCTTCCAGCGTCTGATACCACAACGGGGCGTCGCACTCGGCTTCCACGACCAGGTTCGTGATCCCGTGCAGCAGA
Source organism: Halalkalibaculum sp. DA3122 (assembly GCF_043951865.1). Taxonomy (NCBI): domain Bacteria; kingdom Pseudomonadati; phylum Balneolota; class Balneolia; order Balneolales; family Balneolaceae; genus Halalkalibaculum; species Halalkalibaculum sp. DA3122. Next base: position 46,524 of record NZ_JBINJF010000019.1, on the reverse strand, counting down.
GGAGACAACAACCCATAGATGATTCCCGTCGCCCGCCCCGGGTCCGCAGTACACCAGAAGATGTCATCCCGGTGGAAATCCAGCACAAATTTGCCGGTAATATAATGGGTCAGGGCAGCCTTGTGTACATGGATTACCCCCTTCGGCTTCCCGGTGGCACCCCTGGTAAAATGAAACAGGGCGGCATCGTCAGGGTCGGTGGGACAGATGTTAAGTTGTTTATCCGCCTTACTCATCAGTACCTTTAATGAGTATGTGGAGCGATCCTGCGTTTTGTCAACATCAGTCAACAGTATATATTCAAGGTGGGGCAACTGGTCCACCCCCTTCTCCAGTGTATGCCGGTAGTGTGCTTCCGTCGTTACCAATACCCGCGCTTTCGCTTCGTTCAACTGCCGGAAAATCGATTCCTGCCCAGAAGCTGGCGACAGCGGGCAGAACACGCTGCCCTGTTTGAACGCTCCAAGCGCAGCAATGTAAAGGTCCGGGATACGGCCCGCCAGGGTAGAGACGACGGCGCCTTTTCCGATCCCAAGCTCCTGTAACACATTCGCAAACCGATCGGTCACCTCTTTTAGTCGGCGATACGAAAACTCTTCCGTTGACCCGTCCCTTCCGAGCCAGCGTATTGCTATCCTGTTCCTGAGACTACTCCCGGCGTGCCGGTCTACCGCCTCATACGCTATATTCAATCCCCCGTCGGGCAGACCGGATAACTCGGTAACATATTTATCCCACCTGAAGGAATCGTATACCTTCCCGTAATCGATCAGGTTGGGAAGCACGTAACGGTTTGTCTGTTCAAAAAATCCTGCTTTAGCCATCACATAGTCTTTCTAATTTTGAGAGGTCCGGGAAAAGCTCCTGGTTTATCACTGGCCCTAACATGCATTTCTCACGAGTAAAATTTTATGTTTCTTGTAACGCTTTGATATTTAGTGAGTTACATTTATTTCAATACCAAAAATACTATTACAGTGTGTAGCCAGTTGCGAAATTGGTTCGTATGCTGCGTTGATGGTGGAAATCGCTCATTCAATGTATAACGATACGTTTCGATACCGATTTCCACCATTGCCTTGCATTCAAACCGATTTCTTGGTCAAAAATGCAGGTTAAATATTATCATTAAAAATGACAAGTCATTGACATGTTACTTGATTAAGTCAGATTAATTGCAGATCTATCAGTTACAATAATACATATTCAATTAAATAGTAAACGAGGATATTTTATGGCTCACATCGAACTACAAAACCAGCTTCCCGGTATTGTCGGACTGTTGACTCAATTCAAGGAAACCGCCAAACCGCTCTCGGAGTTGGCCCAGGTGCTTCTGCGGGGAGACTCCACGTTGACGGAAGGAGAACGCGAGCTTATCGCAAGCCTGGTTTCCGCACGCAACGAGTGCAAGTTTTGCATGAACTCGCACGGCGCCACCGCCAGTCACCTGCTGGACGGTAATAAAAAACTGGTCAAACAGGTCCAGGACGACTACCGGTCTGCCCCGGTGAGTGCAAAGATGAAAGCGCTTTTGCATATCGCGGCGCAGGTACAACAAGGCGGCAAACATGTAACAGAACGGGATATTGTGGATGCCCGGGAGCAGGGTGCAACCGACGAGGAAATTCATGACACCGTACTTATTGCGGCCGCATTCTGCATGTACAACCGGTATGTAGACGGACTCGGCACATTTGCCCCCGATAACCAGGAAGTGTATGACCAGCACGGCAAAGAACTGGCCACGGAAGGGTACCTGAGATTCAGCTGATTGCGGTTAAAAGGCTGGTTGGGATTGTTACGTGGTGCGGATCCAGGGCAGGGAAGCCTTGCAAGGCGGTGAATTCCATCTTTGTCCCTGGTCTGCCAGCAGCTGTTCCAGGGACGGCGTCTGCAACAACAGCTGCCGTTCCTGGCCGGTACCGGCAGCCTGGCGTAAGTTCTGGCACTACATCTTTTTGGTCTTTTCTACTATAGTCTACGGTGTCAATAATTATTAGTAATACATGAGGGCTCTGCAAAAAATGACGGTATTGACCAAAAAAACGGTTTGCAAAGTCCTCTACAAGACAGTATTCAACTAAACAATGGAAGGGGCCGACATGATGAATTCCAACAAGAACAAGGAGTATTTCAGCCGAAAAGAACTACGTCATTTCAAAAAGCTTTTACTGGAGAAACGCAAAGAAGCCCTGCAAACACTTGGCGTTCTGGATGACAGCATATCCAATCTTAAAGAGGTCGATGATGCGGATTATTCCTCGATTGCCCACCATATGGGGGATGTTGGATCGGATGTGGAAGAGGAGGAGTTGAATTATCAACTGAAAGAGCGCACGCAAAAATTTATAGAAGAGATCAACGACGCCCTGGAACGGATAAAGAAAGGCACGTACGGCATGTGCCGGGCAACCGGCAAGCCGATTTCAAAAGAACGATTGGAAGCGGTTCCCCATACCCGCTACAGTATTCAGGCCAAGCAGGAGGGGCTTGCAGAGGATGGTTAGAAAGCTTCCCAATACGTGCCCGGCACCTTTTATGGAGACTACCAGCAGCAGGGGCGGGATCTCGCTTCGCCCACTCCAACAGCGGCAGTACCCGGTTTTACCATAACCACAATCACTTACCACAAAAAACAGCGGTGACAGGTATGAGTTCACAAGATCGAGAGCAGGAAAACCTGTTTCATGAACGTATATCGATCCTTCAAAAACAGGGATACCGGGGATTCAGTGTTCACAAAGTAAGGAAAAAGTGGGATGGCGTGCAGGTAACCGCCCGCAATGACAGCGGGCGCACGGTCAGCGGGTTCGGGGAAACCAACGAGGAGGCCCACATAAAGGTGATCGAAAAGATTGATGAGGCCCTGGAAATTCAGTAGTAGCTCCAGTGCCATGTCAACCATGAATATCCTGGTTTGCTGGAATGCAGATAACACTGATGCTGTAGATTACCGCAGAATAGTAGTTCTAACAGTATCTTTCCCAGCTGCCTGCGTGGTTCGGCATGATCGGGGGTATCCAACAGACCGAACTCCGGGATTTGACGTGACACCAGTATTATATCAGTGGTCTGCATGTTCTGACAGATCTTCCAGGTATTTAGGAAAGCATCGATCCATTACTTACTAAGAGGGCTTTGAACAACCAGGGGTTTTGGTCAAGGTCATAGGTTGAGCGAATTTGAAACCGGAGCTTATTAGCTATAAGTAAGGATTCCAAATTCGCGAAAATACAATGATTGGTCAAAACAACGGTTTTCAAAAACCTCTATAACGACACTAGGTGTTCAGGGGAACTTCCGCTCGATCGGTGATGCCGGGGTAGGACTTGAAGACGATAAACTCATTTATATTATTCTGATCTATCGCTCCCACCAGCTGCTGACGGTCCACAACAGGGAAAAACCCCTTTTGGCTTGACCGGATTTTGATATATGCTTCGCTCAGTGGTTCATCGGGATGCAGCGGTTCAACATCGGTATTCATGATCTCTCTTACCCGGGCATCTCCCCGGCCATTCCGGTACGCCGCCACCAGGTCCGTTTGATACAGAACGCCTTCCACGCGACGGTCCGCAGCTACCACAAAATCGCGCTCTGTGCCTGAAAGCACCAGATCGACCACCTCGGAAAGAGGATCATCCGGTTCCAGGACCGTAATGTCGGTCATCATCGCCTCAGCAACCGAACGATTTTTGAGCAACGTCATCTGTTGGACCATAATGTTTTCGCCCTGCGCTCCAAAGAACACAAAGACCCCGATCAGTACCAGGATGGGATTAAACAGCAGGCCAAACAGGAAAAAGAACAGGGCCACCATCTGTCCCAGCCAGGCGGCGATCTGGGTAGCCTGCATCCGGTTCATTTTCATTGAAAGAAGAGCTCGCAGAATTCGTCCCCCGTCCATCGGGAAGGCCGGAATGACGTTAAAAAGTACCAGCATCAGGTTGGCTGAAAACAGGTAAAACAGGAAATTACCCGCGTTGATTGCGCTCAGCGTCTCTTCCAGCTGAGCCGGATCCTGGCTTATGAAGTCACCAACCGGGACCACAAGGTATAAAAGGAGGGCGATAACCAGGTTCACCGCGGGACCCGCGACGGCTACCAGCAGTTCCTCTTTCGGATTCTCCGGCATCGACTCGAGGCTGGCCACTCCGCCTATCGGCAACAGTGTTATCTGCCGGGTGCCTATGCCGTATCGAGCGGCCGTCAGGGCATGTCCGAGTTCATGGGCAATGACACAACCGAACAACACCATTACAAAACCGATGCTCCAGAAAATGGCGGCCAGATCGTTGCCCCTGCTCAACTCCAGGAATACCACCCATCCAATCAGCAGTAGAAACGTCCAGTGCACCTGGATGCGAATACCTTTTACACGCCCAAGTGACAGTGACCCTTTCATTTTTTTCATCGTTCTCCTGTTTTTAGTGTATTAGTTCGCAGGTTTACCGGTAGAACAAAAAACGTATTGGTTATATCTCTTTTTTAGGATTACTTGCTACCCGGCACTCCTCCTGCGAATATTCCAACCGAGATTATTCGCCAACTATGGATGTCGCCGCCCGCCGGATATAGTAATCGGTGCCCCACTCGTCATCATGTATCCCGGGCAGGTCCTGTATCATTTGCTCCATGCGGCCGGGGAGCGCCTCTATTTCCAACGCTTCAATTGTGTTGAGCGCCCGCAGTTTTACAAAAGGATGGTCGGCTTGAAGCGATTCCTCCAGCAATTCCAGACCGGCGGTGCGGAATCCATGCCGGTACAGCGCTTCCGCCACGGCTACGCGCACTGCAGGCGAAGGATCATCGATGTGACGCTTCAGGACTTCTTCCACCTGTGGCGCCTGGCGCTCGGCTACAGAAAACCCGGTGGCAGCCCAAAAACGGACGGCCCCGTTGGAATGATCCATCTGTTCGGCCAAAAACTCCAGGTTGTCTGAGGCATTGCGGGTAGCCTGTTCCGCGGTCTCAATAATTTCATCGATCGGCATCGACTGTTCGCGGGCCGCATCATACAACGGTCGGTTGCCGCGCAGCGAGTCGATCGTCTCTTCCGGGATAAATCCCAGGTCCTGCTGCTCCCGAATCCATTGGGCATTGGCTTCGCGCATTCGCTGCAGGACCTCCTGATACCCGGGATCTCCCGCAAGATTGTTAACGTTGTGCGGATCGGCATCTATCCTGTACAACTCCTCGGCCGGCTTGGTCTCAAAAAAACGTTGCTGGGTGTCATCCAGGGTTCCCCCGAGAAACTGCTGGTGCCAGCTCAGCATCGAGGGCGCCCGCCAGAGATATGCCAAATGTTGCCCGTAGATTCGGTGCGGCATATAGTTGCGCACGTAGAGATACTCTTTGTCCCGCACCGCCCGGACCAGGTCAAAACGCTCGTCCATCCGCCCGCGGTAGGTATGCACGTAGGTTCGCGGGGTATCCTCATACTCACCTAGGAACGCTTTGCCATGCATATACTCCGGCGGCTCTATTCCGGCCAGGCTCAATACGGTTTTCGGGAAATCCACGAACGAGACCAGCCGGTCGGTCCGGTCCCGCTCCGGGGCCAGGTGCTCATATTTCGGCGGGAAATAGACAATCAGCGGCACGCGCAGCCCCGATTCAAACATAAATCGTTTTGAACGGGGGAGCACGCCACCGTGATCGCTGTAATAGAAAATGATCGTATTTTCCGCCTCCCCCGAAGCCTCCAGCTCGTCGAGCACCTGTCCCACTTGCGTATCCATTTTTGTAATCTGGTCATAATAATGGGCCCAGTCTCTCTTTATCTCCGCGGTTGCCGGATGATATGGGGGGAGCTCCATCTCTTCGGGGTCATGAATCAGTGTATCAATGGGATCATGCAGCCGGCTCTCGTGGGTAGTGGTAAAGTTACGCACGTGGAAGAAGGGCTGGCCCGGCTCCCGTGTTTTATAGGTGGCGCTGTCGCTGGATTCCACCCACGCTTCGGGTTGATCAATCGTGTTATAATCCTTCTTTACATTGTTGGTGGTATGATACCCTGCATCCCGAAGGTACTTGGGAAAAAACCGGATCTGTTCGGGAATGGGAAACGTGCTGCGCATATTTTCGGTACCCATTGCGTTGGCGTACAGCCCGGTGATAAGAGTGAACCGCGAGGGCGCGCAGACCGGGGTAGTGGCAAATGCGTTTTCATACACGGTCCCGCGCTCGGCCAGTCGATCGAGGTTCGGGGTATCTGCCAGTGAATCTCCATAGGCGCCCAGGTAGGGGCTGTTGTCTTCACTGGTGATCCATAAAATGTTGGGTCGTTCCACTGAAGGTTCTTCTTCCGGGCTGCATCCCCAGCCCAATATTGCGATTAAGACGATAACCCCGATACGTGTTTTAATCATCATGTTGTCCTCATCCCTGTTTTTTATTTCTAAAGATCTTGGCAAAACCGTTTATTAAAAACCCTCTTAATAATAAATCCGGTGACCGGTAAATGCCTTATAAATTCCACATTTTCCTTACTCAGGGTATATAGCATCTATTTTTCGATTGAGCAAACCGTGGTCGGCTCTCTGTAAAGTTATCTGCCGAAGGGACGAGGGACCAGGGACCAGTAGTATTATGTATCTTTCTCTTTTTCGAGGTGGCGCTTTACCAGCTTTCGGTAGAGCTCTTCGCGGGTATCCAGGAACGGTTGTTCCGTACTGACAGAGAGGAGGTGTGAGGCCGCTATCTCCGCCGGCGGAGTGTAATTTTGATCCAGCGCTTCAAAATCTTCCAGCCGGGCGTCCGATACCACCTGGCCACCCTCCCGCTTTTTCAGCCGTTCCTTGATGGTTTCGTCCGAGGCGTTCGCCTCGATGAACAGGTAATCCATATTATGGCGGGCCAGCAGCTCCACCAGATTTTTCCGGCTTTGCCGATCGCTGTACGTCGCATCCAGTATGACTGTTGTCCCTTGCTTCAGTTGTTCGATCGCCCGCTGTTGAAGTTCATTATAGGTCTTGTCAGACATCGCCTGAGAGTAGAGGTCCGGGCGGGTTTCATCCGGCGTTCGCTCGTGCAGCGGCAGGCCCGCCATCGACTTACGTATGCGGTCGGATGAAAAGATCGGAAGTGAAAGCGTCTCGGCCATCATTTCGGCCAATGTACTCTTGCCGCTGCCGATCCGCCCCATGACGATACAGGCCGTCGGTTCCGAGCCCAGCAGGGCATAGCGCAGCGAAAGATCAAAATATCGGCGGGCGATCCCGGCAGCCTCCCGGCGTTCCGCCCGGGGTACCTCCTCTTCTCCGCTCTGCAAGCTCTTGACCTTTCCCTTGACGTAGGCGCGGTAACATTTGTAGAACGTTAGTATTCCGGGGAGATCGGGATCGTCAAGCTTGTCGGCCATCCGGTTCACAAAATAGCGCTCCTCTCTCCAGCGATCCCTGAAATCGAGGTCCATTGCCAGGAATGCCAGGTCGGCGGCCAAGTCACCATAACGAAATCGTTCATTAAATTCGATGCAGTCATAGATCCGAACCTTTTCGGGGGTGATATGGATATGGTCGAGGTGGAGGTCGCCGTGCCCGTCAACGATCCGGTTTTCTTCAATTCTGCGCTGAAACAGGCTCTTCCGCCATTTAAAATAGCTGTCGGTGTATGCCTGAATGGCGTCAAAAGAGAGCTGATCAATTGTCTCACCAATATACGGGCGGGTCTGCCTGAAATTTTCGTCGGTGTTGAATTTAACCTTTTCAATGGTACCGTACTGAAGGATCTGATCGTCCGGCTGCTGAGCGGTATAAAACGATGCCAGCTTGTCGGCAACGCGCTCCAGGTGATCGTTGGTCAGGTTGTCTCGTTCAATCAATGTGTGCAGGAAATACTCACTGTCCAGTTTTTTCATCTTTACCGCGTATTCCACGATATCGGCTTCCTGTGTTTCCAGCGCGAATGTGCCGCCTGTCCTGCCGATCGGTACTACACCAAGGTAGACATCCTCGCAAAGACGTCGGTTTAGTGTTACCTCCTGCTCGCAAAAATGTTTGCGCTTTGCAAGTGTACTGTAGTCGAGAAACTCAAAATCGACCGGTTTCTTTATCTTGTACACGTAGTCCCCCGCCATAAAGACATGGGAGATGTGGGTTTGAATATGCTTCACCTCTTCCGGCTGGTGGGGATATGAATCTGTCTGCTCAAGGAACTGGAGGAGACGGGAATATTGATCAGAAGTAAGCGCCATGTGGCATAACGGATTTTATCGTGGGAATACTGTTGTGAATTAGTCAATATATAAATTTATTCATCCCTTTTGATGTCTGCTTTTCCGATTCGGAATTGGAGATCCTGTTGCTATATGGTACTCAGCCAGAAGCACTTCCGTCCCGGGGAGTTACATTCTCCTGGATGAAGGGCTCTTTTTCTTATTAAAGCTTCCTTACCGACTTTCCCTGTTCGTTTTTTGAATGATCAAAAAAACGAACCGCAATATACACCGCCGGAGATTAGTTATTGGTTGTCAGGAATTAATTGTCTTTAACAAGTAACCTCTTCACAAATAACCAAACCGCGCCTGTGCTAAACCATTGAACTCGGTCCGCTGGGAAACCAACGCTGGTAAAGATGCAATTATAAATCCGCGAAACTACCGATGTTGACCAAAACAACGGTTTTGCAAAGTCCTCTTCAATGCACATCCAATAACATGAGGCAGCAGAGGAAGGAATTACTTTTGAGTACGCTCTAACCTGTATTTCTCACAAAAATGAATATAAATTTCTCATAATGCTTTGATATACAGTGAGTTGCATTGATTTTAAAACTGAACATGCTATAACAGTTTGTAGCGGGCTAGGAAATTGTCCCGTCTGCTAGTTAAAGATGGTAATCGCGCACTTAACGTATCAATATACGTTTCGCTTGCGATTACCACTTCGCCTTGCATACGAACCAATTTCTTGGTGAGAAATGCAGGCTAAATAAAGCGGTAGTTATCCCGTTTTGGTAAAGTGTATAAACAGTACAACCAATATCACAGGTTGGGTAACCCGAAAACCGCACCGACGTAAATCAAACAGCACAAGACTCCCAACGGGAATGCGTATCAATCAATTTTTGGCCACATTTTTTGCCTGCTTTGTTGTTATAGGTTGTAATGCCTTCAACACAGCAGAACCACAACCGAACCAGTTCGAGCGTCGGGACCTCCCACGCGCGCTGACGCAGCAGGAGACTGAATTGGTAAACGGGGGAGGGAGATTCGGTTTCGATTTGGTGAGGCACCTGGTGGACAAGGATCCGAATAGCAATCACCTCGTTTCTCCCCTGAGTATCCTGATGGCCTACGGAATGACCATGAACGGAGCCGGATCCAAAACCTATACGCAGATGCGGGAGACATTCGGGATGGGCGGGATGAGCCGGGAAGAGGTCAACCAGTCGGCCCGGGAACTGATGGACCTGCTGGTACAGTTCGATGACAACGTGCGTTTTGAGATCGCCAATGCAATTTGGTACCGGGATACGTTTTCCGTGGAAGATGAGTTCCTGGAGACCAACCAGCTCTACTACGATGCAACCATTGAAGCGGCTGATTTCGCGGATCCTGAAACAGTAAGTCGAATCAACAGCTGGGTGGATGACAAAACCGGGGGACTGATCAACAACATTGTACAGGGTCCAATCGACCCGCTCACCGTGATGTACCTGGCTAATGCTATATATTTTAAGGGCAACTGGACTTATCCTTTTGACCCGGAAAACACCCGTCAACAGCCTTTCTACCGCTCCGGTGAATCCAGCGTGGAGTCGGAGATGATGCAAATGGAGCAACAGGACGGCATGCTCTACAAAAAGGGCGATAACTACGAGGCGGTTAATTTGTACTACGGCGATGCCGGATTTGCGATGACCCTGGTACTGCCGGATGAATCGATGAAACTGGAAGATTGGATCGGTAATCTGGACTGGAACAGGTGGCAGGAGGTAACCGAAGGTTTCAGTGAAACCACGCTCAACCTGGAACTGCCCAAATTTGAGATGGAATACGAGATCGACGCATTCAGGGACGTGCTCCGGGATATGGGCATTACCGATGCCTTTGATCCGCTGGAATCCGATTTTAGCGGAATAAATCCCGAAAGTGATGATCTCCATATCAGCGAAACGCGCCACAAGACATTTATTCGTGTCGACGAGGAGGGAACCGAAGCGGCTGCTGCCACATCCGTGGGCATCGGGATTACCAGCGTGCCCCAAACGACGACCGTTCGGTTTAACCGCCCCTTTTTCTACGTGATTCGTGAAGTTGAATCGCAGACGATCCTGTTTGCCGGTACCATGAGCGATCCCACTTCCGGATAAGTGAGACGAATTATGCTCTTTTTTCCGTGCGGTTCCTTGTAACTCCAGGTTCGCCGTCACCCGACTGAAAATACCATACCGGAGTAAGCCGATCTGATTGAATGAATTCGTAACGCCTTTGTTAAGCCTTCCATTACATGCTACGCGGGTGAGGGATGCCCCATCCTGATCTGGATGCTGGATTTTGAAGGCAGATGAGTGGATCAATCCGGGCTAATTATATGCATCCAGTTTATCCTCAAACTGTCGGTAGCGTTCAGTTATAGAACGACTTCGATTGGTAGTTAAGAGCGAATGGATTTCAGACGAAAAGAGTGCACAGCGGCCGGTTTCGTCAAACATCGGGTCTTCTCCGGAATTGGTCGTCCCTTCCCCGACGTTGGCAAATTTTTCGCTGCCTTTGGCTATTGACCGGCTTTGATCAAGATGACGTTGTGCATCCGCGGTATTTCCCGCTTTCCAAGCAAGGTAGCCCCGCAGGAAAAATCCTTCAAGGCTCCGGAAATTGCTTTGAGTCACTTCTTGCAGCCGTTGTTCCGCTTCGGCATACCGCCGCTTTAAAATATTAATTTTAGCCAGCTGCAGCAGGGGACCGGTAATCTCGCGATTCAGGCTGGACGCTTTTTCAAAATGACGGGCCGCTTTTGTCAGGTCAAAAAGTGAATTGTCCGGCCGGCGACAGCTGTAGATTGTTCCCAGCTGCACGTGACCGCGTGCACTTGCGGGATTTTGATCAATCAGCGAATGCCACCGTTTTTCCGCCTTCTCAAAATGGTCCAGGGCCAGTTCCATGCTTCCCAGGTAATAGATGGTATTTAGATGTTCCCGATCTTTTTGCAGGGCGCCGCGGTAGTATTTGGCCGCTTTTTGATAATTCCCGGCAATACGTAGGTCCGTAGCCTTGTTGTACAGCTCCCAGAATTCAACCACCTGCTCATTATTCCTATTGCTCTCCTGGCTGGCCGCTTCTTCCCGGAACGTCGGTTTGGATTCCGGGACGTGCTTAAAGAGGGTAATTACCAAAAAGGCGATGCCCAATGTCGAAAAGATGATGGACCAGGTTTTTTTCATATGGGAATTCATTTTAGAGATACGGCAGAAATTTCCGGATGACCTTCAGTGATGTTGAGGAATTGGTTGGGTTCAAGGTTATGGAAAGTATCGGTTTTACCGCTGGGCCACCGGATGGAGAGGGTATCCACCCGTTGACGGGTGCCTAGCCCGAAATATTGTTTCAGGCTGTTAAAGGAGAGATAGGAGCTTTGTGATCCCACCTGCCGTACCTGCACCATCTCTCCACTGACCAGCCGCAGGTGTGCTCCGATGGCCGATCGATTGCTATATGTGCCTTCCAGTGTTACGGCCAGCCAGTTTCGATCGCGCGCTGCACTGTTCTGCAACAGAATCCCCTGATCGTTGTGATTCAGGATAAAAAGGTCCGGGTCTCCATCGCGGTCGTAATCCGATACGGCGCCCCCGCGGCCCACAAATTTTTTGGAGAAGTAGGGACCACTCTGCGACGACACATCATAAAAGCCCCGGTTTCGCCCTGCATTCCAGAAGAGCTGATCCGGCATCGGCTTCAGTCGCTCGGGATTGCCCGGGTACTGGGTGGTGCTGCCGTTTACCACGTAAAGATCCAGGCGGCCGTCCAGGTCAAAATCGAGAAACGAGGTGGCCCAGCCCACGAAGTCCAGGGACGACTGTCCCAGCCCGTGATTGGCCGAATCGTCCGTAAACCGAAGGGTGCGTCCGGCTCCGCTGCCGGCTTGCAGCGTATCTCTCCAGCGGTTGGTATAAAGGGCGTTTTCCTGGGCCAGCCAGTGCGTGATAAACAGGTCGGCGTCCCCGTCGTTATCCCAGTCGCCGCTGGCCAGCCCCATGGCGCCCCGGTAATCTGCCACGTGCGCACGGTGACTTACATTGGTAAAGGTTCCGTCGGCATTGTTAAGATAGAGCACATTGTCCGAAACGTCGTTGGCTACATACAGGTCGGGCCACAGGTCTTGGTTCAGGTCCACCCACGAGGCAGAAAGGCTCCGGCCGGCCTCGTTAGTCACCCCCGCCTGGAGCGACACGTCGGAAAAAGTGCCGTCTCCGTTATTTCGGTACAGCCGGTTGCCCACCGGCTCAAACGTGGACGGATTGATACTGGGCGGTTCCTCGGCTGCCAGCTTGTCGGCGGGCAGGTTCAGGTATTCATAATCAACATAGCCGGTGACATAAAGATCCAGGTGCCCGTCGCGGTTGTAGTCGCCCCATGATGCACCGGCCCAGAATTGTTCGGAGTCACTGAGCCCGGCCCGGCCGGTGATATCGGAAAAGGTTCCGTCGCCGTTATTTTTCATCAACCGGTTTTGCCCGTAGGCCGTTACGAACAGGTCGGTCCAGCCGTCATTGTCAAAGTCGGCGGGAGCCGCACCCATACCGCGGATCGCCAGGTCCAGCCCGGACTGCCGGCTGACGTCCGAAAATGTGCCGTCTCCATTATTTTTGTACAGTTTGCAGCGATTGCCGGGGGCGAGATCCGAGACCGGTTCCTCGGTAAATGGTTCTGCATAGTTTACGAGAAACAGGTCGTCCCACCCGTCGTTATTATAATCAAACCAGGCCACGCCCGATCCCATATCCTCCGCCAGCTGCGAGGTGCGTTCATGGTTAAAATGGGAAAAGTCGATCCCCGACTCCCGGGTGGCATCCCGGAACGTAACCGGCCGGTAGTCGTCGGGCACCCTGCGATCCAGGCGGGTGGTTACGCCTTCCACCTGCTCGCCCGGGATGTATCGCTGCGGGGTGGGGTCATTCTCCCAGAGAAACCACGCAGAGAGCAGGAAAACGGCCGTAATGAACAGCGAGGTCATTATAATTTTTCTTTGGCGTCTGGACATGGCGTTGAAGGGTTAACGGGTTGAAAGGGGTGCTGTGACATGCACGGTCGTGCTGTCAGCCGACAAGGTGGTAATGGGGGCGGTGGGCTGCTCCTCGTGGTCTTCGAAAATCAGGTTCATCAGGTACTGGTTTATCTTGCGGTACTGCAGGCGTGCCGTGATATGGAGAGAAGTCACCCCGGCAACCCGGTCCGAGTTCACCTTCAGGGCTACAGAACGCCGCGCCCCCGCGGAATCCGGTAGCGATATGGTGTACTGTGCATTATCCGAGTGGCCCGGGTAGATTGCGCGGCTGTAGCGGACGCCCACCATCTCCCACAGGTTGTGCTGGTCGATAACATTGCCGTACTGGTCCACCGGCTCCGCTTTAAAAATAAAGGCACCGGGTTCTATAAAGTGGTTTTCATCCAGCATGCCGGACGTGTAGACTGGGTTCCTTTCCTCGTCGGTCACAACTACCTGGAGCCAGGCCTGGATCATGTCAAGCGGCCCAGTGGGAAAGTTGTGGCCCGCCTTGTTGTTGGTGATCGTAACGTTGAATTCCAGGTCGGCGTCGGGAGCAATACGGGAGGGGGCCATAACCTCGATGGGAACCGAGGGACCGGAAACCCACTTGTCGGCGATTTCGGGGATTTCGAACTCCCCGCGCAGCCACTGCTCCGTCAGCTCCTGGTGCTCTTTGGCCCCGGGCAGGTCCAGCATGCCGGGCACCATCTGGTTGGCCCCCAGGAAGCGGTGGCTGCGATGTGTGCCGTCATCTTCTGAGCGATTATAATCCAGGGGATCTCCGCTGGCCGGATCGCTGGAAGCAACGAGCGGCATGTGGCATTCGCGGCATTCCACCGTTTTCATCGGCTGTTTGGGATGATTCCAGCGACTCTTTCGCCAGTTGTCATACTGGTTCTGCAGCTGCACCCATCCCACGTTGTTTATTTCTTCGTCGATATATTGCTTGTGACAACTTCCGCAGAATTCCGGCGTTTTCAGGAGGGGACGCTGGTAGGACTCTACATGTTTCTTGGGATAGGCCCGTATCAAAAAGTCACTGATCGCCTTGGCTGCCTTGCCGTCGTTCAGTTCAAACATGTAGCGTTCGGGCGGTGCGATGGTATAGTCGGCATTGCCCGACACGTCCACTTCTTTTACGGCATGGCATGATACGCAGGAAATCCCTTCTTGTAGACCAACGTTATTTGTGAGGCTGTCGCTGAACAGGTTTTTGGTACCCGAAAACAGGGAGATCGGGTCGTGGCATCCCCCGCAATAGCGTGTTGAAATCGGCCCTTTCTGTTCCCCCATCGTTTTTTGGATCGCCCGGAAGATGGGATCTTCCGCCGCGTAGCGATGTGCGCTGGCTTCCCACTCTTTCCCAATCTCGCTGTGGCAGCCGGAAGTGGTGCACGATTCGGATCCGCCCAGCAGCCGATCGTCGATACCTTCACCGGTAGTAGTGGCCAGGCTGGGAGCAAACGGCCGATTTTTGCTTTCGTTCAGGTGGTGATAATCTTCCGGCAGTTCGTTGTTCAGCTTTACGGGTTCAAAAGCGTAGATAAAAAGGAACACGAGACCAAACTGGGCTGTCACTGCCAGCAGGCTGTTGATGCCGAACGCTTTTTCGGATCGAATCCTGGATTTCATTTGCGGGTTTTTCCGCGCCCTGTAGTCCCGGATCAAAATTAATCCCACGTGTGGCAATACCGAGGCCAGCAGCATAAACGTGGCCAGGATATGGATTTTGTCCCAGGCCGTGCTTACGGCGGTTGAAAACAGCGCCTGCCAGGTTATCACCAACCCCGAAATGATAGCTGCCAGGGCCGATGCCATTGAAATATAGCCGGTCAACTTAATTTCATTCATCGGCCGGTGCCGGTAGGCCCGCCAGTGCTGCACCTGGTAGACCAGGTAGGGAACTGAAAAGGCAATACCGATCGCGGTATGAATAATGATAGACACCTGTGCGGGGATGCCGAACGGCAAAAAATAGATTATAAGGCCGGTTATCATTTCAAATAAAAGAAACCCGGCAACCGTAATGAGCAATGGACGGGTCCATTTTTGGTCGTTGGCAGAGGTATCCCCAGTTGACATTCCCGCTGAATTTAATTGGTATTAAGACTATTTTGTCTTTTATAGATAATCAGATTTACCCATATTTTCAACTGTATTTTGGGCTGGCGACAAGCTTAGTTATATCAGCGAAAAAGGGGAGTGGGATGGTATCAATAAGATTTAATCCCTCAATATCGAAATTTTCATCGGACCGGGGTCAGGTGTGCTTGTTTTTTATACAGAGTCCAAATTGCAAAACAGCGTTTCATAATCCCGAGTTTTTCATAATATTGTCAAAGGAGGATTGAGATGCTATATATTCAGAAGGGATATCATAACGTACGCCTTTCACTTCCAAAAGTTTTCAAGCCCACCTGTCATACTGTGCGGAGGTAATGATTTCCTGGTCAGAGTCCTGGGAAACAGTTTTCACGAAACTGGAGGTTGGGATACCGGTGACAGACAGGATGTTACAAGGCATTTTATTAAACCATAAATAAAACGGGGATGGTCATGCTTCACAGAACAATATTGCAGAGTTGTTGCCTACTAATAGTAGCCGGATTAGTTATCGGTTGCTCTTCAGATAACGATTTTGATCCGGAAACAGCGGAGATTGTCGGTGAAGAAGTCGCCGAGCTGACACTGCCGCCCGATGTTCCCCCTCCGATTGAGCGTGATCATGCCACAAAATTGATTGTCAATATGGAGGTGACCGAAGAGGAGATGCGTCTTGCCGATGGCGTCACCTATACCATGTGGACCTTCGGAGGGTCGGTACCGGGCAAGTTTATCCGGGCCCGTGAGGGGGATATGATTGAATTCCACCTCCAAAACCACCCCGATAACAAGCTCCCCCATAATATTGACCTGCATTCGGTTAACGGTCCGGGTGGGGGCGCCGAGTCAACGTTTACAGCCCCGGGGCGGGAAACCGTATTTACATTCAGGGCGCTGAATCCCGGCCTCTATGTGTATCACTGCGCAACGGCGCCGGTGGGCATGCATATCGCCAACGGCATGTACGGGCTCATCCTGATTGAACCGGCCGAGGGACTGTCGGAAGTGGATAAAGAGTACTACGTGATGCAGAGTGAGTTCTATACCGAAGGGGATTATGGAGAACGCGGCCTGCAGCCGTTTGATATGGACCGGGCGATCAGTGAGGATCCGGAATATGTGGTCTTTAACGGTGCTGTAGGGGCGATGACCGGTTCAAATGCAATCACCTCGGAGCGCGGTGACAAGGTGCGGCTATTTGTCGGAAACGGCGGACCAAACCTGACCTCTTCGTTCCATGTTATCGGGGAGATCCTGGACAAGGTCCATTACGAAGGCGGTGACCGAATCCAGGAAAATGTGCAAACGACCTCTATCCCGGCCGGGGGATCGGCGATTGTTGAATTTGAGACGGAAGTGCCCGGAGATTATATCCTGGTAGATCACGCCATTTTCCGTGCGTTTAACAAGGGAGCGCTCGCAACGCTGGCGGTCTCGGGCGAAGAAGATGAAAACGTATTTACCGGTCAACAGCTGGAACAGGTGTACCAGCCGGAGGGGGGAGCTACCCAGGAAATTCCGGTAGAAGAGCGGACGATTCCCGTAGCTGAAACAATTGAGCAGCAGATTGA
The DNA here is from genome assembly GCF_043951865.1 of Halalkalibaculum sp. DA3122. Taxonomy (NCBI): domain Bacteria; kingdom Pseudomonadati; phylum Balneolota; class Balneolia; order Balneolales; family Balneolaceae; genus Halalkalibaculum; species Halalkalibaculum sp. DA3122. The sequence goes on along the minus strand of NZ_JBINJF010000019.1, from coordinate 29,636 downwards.
ATACGGCCGGGAGGTGTATGCCTCTGTTTGTCAATCGTGCCATATGCAGGATGGTTCAGGTATTGAAGGCGCTTTTCCCCCGGTAGCCGACTCGGACTACCTGAATGAGAATCCGGATCGCGGGATCAGCGCGGTGGTGCACGGGCTTTCCGGTGAAATTACGGTTAACGGGGAGACCTATAACGGAATCATGCCCCGGCAAAACCTGACGAATGAGGAGGTTGCCAACGTCATCACCTATATACTCAACAGCTTTGACAACGATGGAGGCCGGGTCACCCCGCAGGATGTGGAACGCGTTCGCACCGAGGGTCCGGTGGAATAATTTTTAAGGAACACGTTGCATGCGCAAGGGTGGCTTTTTTAAATGTTCGGCAAATGAGCGGAAGCTCTGTTGAATCCGTTTGGTTGCTAACGAGGTATAGTTTCCAAAATCCTTAAATAGCTAGATGATGAAAATTTACTCCTTGTTTATATTGGCAGTTTTCCTGTGGGGACTACTGTATCAGTCGGCCCCCGCACAGCCGGAGGGGATGGTTGCTGTTGAACAGGATACCTTTATGCCGTTTTACAGCTCTACCGGCGACAGTGTAACCGTTGACCCTTTTTATATCGATATCCACCCGGTAACCAACGCCGAATTCCTGGAATTTGTGAAAGAGAATGAGAAATGGCGGCGTTCACGGGTAAAAAGTGTGTTTGCCGGCGATAGCTATCTCCGCCACTGGGCGACGGATCTTGAACTCGGGCGAAACGTGCACGCTGATAGCCCGGTGACGAATGTTTCCTGGTTCGCGGCACGTGCGTACGCGCGATGGAAAGGGACGCGGCTTCCCACCCTGGACGAGTGGGAGTATGTGGCTTCAGCCAGTGCTGTAAAACCGCTGGCAAGTCGGGATAAAGCCTTTGTAAGTAAAATCCTGGACTGGTACAGTCGCCCCAACCCTGATCAAATGCCTGCTGTAGGGGAGAGACAGCCCAATTACCACGGTGTGCATGATATGCACGGGCTGATTTGGGAATGGGTGCAGGATTTTAATACGGTGTTTATTACCGGAGAATCCCGCGCTGATGAAGGAGAGCTGAAACAGTTTTACTGCGCTGCGGGAAGTTCTGCGGCTGCCGATTCCGACAAGGCAAATTACGCCGCTTTTTTGCGCTACGCCTTTCGGGGTAGCCTGGAAGCCGACTTCGCGGTAGGCAACCTGGGATTTCGATGCGCCCGGGACAAAGAATAAATTAATTTAACTATGAAGTACCATATCATAACTGTCATTCTGTTGAGTATCGCTGTTATCTTTGGGAGTTGCACGGGGGGAGAGGACACCGCCCCCCGGCACTCTCCACCGGATGAGATGAATAGGTCAAACGGGGAACATGCAGCCCATGCAAATATGGAGATGGATTCGGGGGAGCCCACGGACGAATCGATTTATAACGTGAGCAGCCTGTGGCATAACCGCCACGGTGATTCCGTGGAATTGAGAACTCTCCGTGGCAGGGTGCAGGTTGTTGCTATGGTGTATACCCATTGCGAGCATGCCTGCCCCCGTATACTGGCGGATATGAAACGAATCCGGGATCAATTGCCGGCAGAAGCCCGGTCCGCAACCAATTTCACTATTATCTCCATCGATCCCGAACGGGATACGCCAGGCCGACTCACTGAATTTGCGATTGAAAATGATCTTTCTGACGATGAGTGGACCCTGCTGAACGGGAATCAGGGGGATGTATTGGAAATAGCGGCACTGCTGGGGGTAAAATACAAACGTATCAGCGAAACGGATTTTACCCATTCCAATATGATTACGGTTTTAAACAGAGAAGGGGAGATCGTCCACCAGCGAGAAAAGCTACAGGATCAGCCTGGCAAAATTGTTAAGATTATCGGGCAACATGTTTCCGGTTAATATGGAGAAGCAGATTTTTACGAAAAACAGACATGACAAGGTGGTAAATGCAGAAAATAATGGCAGGCTAATAACGACTATACCAATTAACCGATAACTACACTAGCCCCTCGTCAGGCGAATGGCGTAATAGAGGATTACCAGCCCCAATACAAAATTTATCCTGCCGATCCAGGAAGTTATCTTTCTGAACAAGTGGGTTTTTGAGGCAGATTCATCTTTATCCATCAACCGGGCGGCCTTCGGACCGGCGTAGAAATCGTGAATTCCGCTTAAAACCAGTACCGCGGCAAAAAGATGCAGCTTAATAAACAACCTGGAACCAAATGACCCTTGCCAGAAGGCAGAGTCGAGCAGGCTGTTCACGGGAATGCCCCGGCTGGTCAGGTTGGTGATGCCGGTGATTATCAGGACAAGGAATAAAATCCAGGAAATCCGGCTGAATTTTTCTCCAATCAGCTTAAAAAAAGCTCCTCTCTTTTCTACCAGCAATCGGTCTCTCGATGCCGGTACCAGAACGGCAATGGTGAATAACATTCCACCGATCCAAAATACAGCAGACAGGATGTGAAGATAAACCGACAGGTAGTACATATGGTGAATTGTAAGAATGTTATTGCTTTTCAGGACGTTGCCCGGATGAAGGTTCGCAATGCAATTTGAACTCGGTATATGAGCCAGGCGGTTTCCCAAAGCTTGTTGGTCGAGCGAGCATACCCGAAGCAACAAAAAATCCTCAAATTCACCAAATGAAGAAGATAAGACTACAAGATTACCGTCAGCTGCATAAAAAATGGGCAATTTCGGTATACTGTTCCTGTACTGTGCAGCTCACACCAGTTTGTTTTTTAGTGCGTACCGCACCAGGCCGGCCGTATTGCGGACGCCTGTTTTTTGCAGCAGGTTTCTTCGATGGGCATCGACCGTTCGGACACTGATGGAAAGCTTTTCGGCGATCTCCGGATTTGTAAATTCATTTACGATCAGGTCGAGTACCTGCAGCTCGCGATCCGTCAGCGGGTGAGAGTTTGAGCTGCTGCCATCTGCTTGCGAATTACCGTCCAGTATCTGTATGGCAGTCAGCGTAATCTTGTCGCTGAAGTACATGGAGCCCTCCAGCAGGGTGTCGATCGCCTCAAGCAGCTCATCACGCCCGGAGTCTTTCAGCAGGTAGCCGGATACTCCTTCGCTGTGCAGCTTTTTGATGGTCTCCTTGTCTACCGTCGTAAAGAGAGTGAGGATCTCAATATCCGGGTAATTACCCTTGAGCTCTCTTGTCAGGTACAAGCTGTCAATATTGGAAATCTGCACGTCATAGATGACGATATCAATTTTCTGTTCTTGACAAACCTGGTGAATGCTGGATTTCCGCTGGGCCTCAAAAACGTTGAAGGTGTTGGTCGCTTCAAGCATGGATATAATACCATCCCTGACGAGTTTGTGAAAATTAACGACTAAAATATTACTCTTGTCCATATTGGAATATTCAACCAAGCTGTCCAAAAATTATGATTCTAAATCTGACGCCAGTACAACTTTTCACAACGATGAGTAGCATATCACGCCCTCCAGGAGTAAACCCTGGTGAAGTCGGTCGTCAAGTAACGCGCAACGGGGTGCAGGTCAACCCTTTTTCATCTTGATAAGAATGATGCGTTGTACCACAACTGAGGTGAAAAGATGACAACGAAAGCCTTTCTACCGTAGCTGACAAAAAGTTTAACAATAAATTAAATGCACCGCTATATTCTTCAAATAGCAACACAATTGAAACACGTAAAACACCTATTTTTTCGGCGTAGGTAGAAAAGCCTATTTTCTTTTCTGGTTAATGGGATTTCAGAAAAGGGTTTTTAATTCTTTCGGGATTAACCTACTTTTTGTGATGGGAAATTTAATCGTTAACTGATTGTATTTAGTATTTTTAGCTGACGTTTGCAAAATCTGCTGTCACTACGATGGAATGACGATCTCTCCAGCCGCAAGATCCTGATTGGAGATTCTTTACATGCTCGCAATGAAAACGGTACAGAAACAGGGACGTTGCAAAACGTCCTCTTTAAACTTAATAAAATTTTATGTAAGACCATTAATTAAGCCTGTTTGCAGTAGATTACCAGGATTTGTAGTCGGATTTTGTGAATAATCCGGGCCCGGATACGGCAGCCTCCTATCTCATCGGTATTAAACAAACTCCGCCGGGATAGAAAAGATGGTACATTTGCAGTGGCTGTTGAAATATGCCACGGGCAACTGGTTTTTTCATAAGCCCATCATGTCCCCGTTTGATGAAGTGTGCAGCCAAATTTCACAGCCGTTCGCAACAGTACTGAAATTTGAGCTACAGGTAATGTTGATATGAAATAATATCAACAGTTTAAGCTTGAATTCGAGGGCTTTGAAAAACCAGGAGTGTTGTCCGGGGACAAATAATCCGGTTAATTCATCAAATGAACAGCCCTGTTTGCAATTCCTTAACCCAAGCCGGTGCAATTTGGCAACCTATTAACCCCAGCAGACGTTAAGCATGAAAACAAGGAATTATCACAGTTCTAGCCGAAATATCGGTTTTGCAATACTGACCGTCCTGTTCGTGGGAATCTGGTGTACGGGGTCTGCGTCAGCCCAATCGGCTCTTGGAGACCAGTTCACGCCGTTGCACCAGGTCAAAGCTGACCGCGATGGAGATGGAACGCCTGATATGCTGGGAGATACGGTCACGGTATCCGGTCTAGCCAGTATCGAAACCGGTCTGCTGCATGAGGTGTATTTGCAGATCTTTATTCAGGACGATTCAACGGGACTCTCCCTGTTTGCCCGGTCGTTTGACCAGCCGATCGCCCGGGGAGACAGCCTGGTCGTAACAGGGGTGGTGCAACAGTATTTCGGGATGACTGAAGTAAAGGTGCTGGAATATGAGGTCTTTGAGCCTCAATCCCCGTTACCGGGGCCTGTTCCAATGAGCAGGGCCCTGAGAAATTTGGAGACCTACGAGGGAATGCTGGTGGGAGGTACCGCTACGGTTACGGGAAAGGGATCACAATACAACGGGAAATACCTGGTGGTAACCCCGTCCGACAGTGTAGCACGTTCCGTACAGCTCTACGTATCCAATTTTCACAGCCTCTATTCTCAATTTGATACCGAATCGCTGGCCAGTGGCGACCGGGTGCGGGTGGCGGGAATCGTGAGCCTGTATAATCCCGGCAAGGTGGAAGGGGAGGGCTACAACATCTTCTTGCGGGACCCCGGGGATTTGGAGACCGTAGGCCTTACACAATATACGCTTTTTACATTGGGTATTATCGGACTGGTTGTTACAGTACTGGGAGTGGGGTGGATTGTGTCATTGAGGTCGCGCGTCAAAAGCAAGACGCGCGAAATTCAGCAGTCGCTGGAGGAGAAGGAACTGCTGCTCAAGGAGATTCACCACCGGGTGAAGAACAACCTGGCAATTATCTCCGGGCTGATAGAGTTGCAAATGGACAGTTCAAAGAATGAGGAGACTCAACAAGTGTTGCGCGACAGCCAGTCGAGGATCCAGTCGATGGCGCTGGTGCACGACAAGCTGTACCGCACCAGCACGGTAACAGATATCGGGATGCAAACGTATATCGAGGAACTGGTCGAAAGCCTGAGATCCATGTTTGTCGGACCTAATTCTGACGTTGAGCTCCGGTTCGACATTGACGAGGTTCACCTGGATATCGACCGGGCGATTCCCTGCGGACTGCTTGTCAATGAGCTTGTGGTAAATTCATTTAAACATGCATTTACCGGAGAGCAGGGCGTGCTGGAAGTGAAGCTTAAGAAAGGGGAGGACGTCTACCGGCTGTCGATTGCTGATAATGGCGACGGACTGCCCGCGGATTTTCGCGAGAAAATGGAATCTTCACTCGGTCTGATGCTGGTGGAAACCTTCAAGAGTCAGCTGCGCGCCCGCATGCAGATCGAGAACCGCAACGGCGCCCACTTTTTGTTTGAGATTCCCATCAATGGCCAGGCATAGCCCAAGTGTCCCGCATATGGCAGAATTTTTCAAAAAAATGGCAGCTTTTTCCCGTGGACGAGGTGTTCGTTTTGTATAAACAACAACGACCAAAATCACTGTCAAAAAGCAGTTATCGGTTATTAGGAATTGGTTATTGGCTAAATTATGTCAGTCAACAGAAAATGAATGTCCCCATCCCGTTAAACCACTTAAATAAAAACGGGGTTTTCAACGGCGGCAACCGTTCCCGGTGAGTAAGAATAGACTAATAGAGACCTTTGCAAAACCGTTGTTTTGGCTAATCTCGGTAGTTTCGCGAATTTGAAATCATCGCTTATAGCTTGTAAGCTCCGGGTTCAAATTCACTCAAGCGTTGACCTTGACCAAAACCCCTGATTTTTCAAAGCCCGCTAATACAAAATTTCCGCCCCCTTGCCCTGTGCTATAAGCGATTGATAGCTCTCCAGCTCCTCCTGTATTTTGGAATCCGTCAAATCAAGTGTCTCGCCGCGTTCGGCCGCCAGGTAAGCCGCCTGGACAAGGCGAGTGACCTCGAGCCCGTAATGCCAGTCCAGCGTTGCATCGCGTCCCTGGTTGAAGCGATCCCTCATATCAATCAGTTCATCCACATAGCCATACAGGTCGGCTTCATTGGGCTGTACCGTGAGCAGTCCGCGGGAGGCGGTCGACTTTTCCAGGGCCAGCTCGGCATCCGCAATTGCATCCGCCGCCTCGTCCCCGATGAAGATTTCGGAAGGGGAGTCCAGCGAATTCATCTCCATGGCATAACCTGGTCCGAGCGCATCCAAATTAAGGCGGAGTCCCTGTTTGTCGTACATCCAGGAGACCGTAAACTGGGCTTTGACGCGCTGCTTGGTCTCCGGGTTTTGGAACGTGATGATGCCGGTGGCAAAATCTTCGGCCGGGGTCTCCTCGTAGTCCACTCCAAAACGCTCCCTGAGCTGTGTTCGATATTTGGGCTGCCCCCATTTCAGCAGCGAGGTATCGGCCGATACCGCTACGGGTTCCAGGAAATCCAGCGGCTTGCCGATCGGGGTGAGCACATACCAGGCCACGGCGATACTGTGGCAGCCCATGTCTGAGAGTACGCCGCCTCCCTGCTTGCGGGGATCCCAGAACCAGCTGCTGTGCGGTCCCGCGTGTTCTTCGCCGGCACGGGCCAGGGTGAGAGGACCCATCGCCTTTTGTTGAGGCTCGAGCTGGGCCATGGCTTTTGTAATGGCGGGCATAAAGACCTGGTTCTCAAAATAAGCGGTAAGCAGGTTACACTCATCGGCCAGCTCAACCTGTCGGCGCGATTCCTCCACCGTGCGGCCCAGCGGTTTTTCGGCGATCACGCCCGTCAGGTCGATCCCGCTTTTGACAGCATCGGCGATCTCCTCCACGATGCCAACCCGTGCAAAGTTGGGAGCAAAGATAGCGATGACGTCACTGGTCCTGCAGAGTTCTTTGACAGAATCGCAGACTGTGCAGGCCCCGAGTTGCTGTTCCCGGGCAAACGAGGCCAGTTCTCCGGCACCGCTGCGGTTGAGAACACCCGCAAGTTCAACACCCCGAACATACCGCATCGATTCTGCTAAAAAATGTGCAATAAATCCTGATCCCGCGAATCCGATCTTCAACATGTAAGTCTCCTGTACTTTACTTTTCGAAGGCTTTGCAAAACCGTAGTTTTGCTCAATTCCGCTCAGGCTTTGGTCGTGAACAAAACTCCGGGTTTTTCAAAGCCCCCTTTTCCTTAATATTGTAGTGCATGGCAACATCATATCATCTGCTTTCGATGGTAACAAACTCAGCAACAAGCGGCAAGTGGCAGACGAGTTCATCCCGAATGGATTCCACGAGGGGATCGCGGTGAGTGAAAGCAAAGAGACCGCTCGTTGCCGGTGTATTACTTTTTAATTTGGGTTCCGATCAGTACACCTGCCCCCACACTGGCGCCGATTACACCCCATTTGGGGAATCCCAGCTCAACCGAAGGGGGCCGTTCAAGCAGGTCAATATATTTTTCGTTGAGATCCTCATACTTGACGTAGGCATCGTTGTATCCCGTCTCATAGGCCTGGGCTTTTTCGCGTTCCAGGGTGAACAGGCTGTCCTTGAGCACACTCACCTGCTGGTGGAGGGAGTCCACGGCAAACAGCTTGTCCCGCTGTTGCTTGTAGGATTCGGAATTTTGATGGTCAATAATAAACGTCTCACTAAACCAGAGTGGGACCAGGAGGTACTCCACGCCGACGCCCGCCTCTTCGTTATAGACCTCCGTAACGCCCCAGTCGGAGTTGGCCATCTCCGGGAACGTTTTCTCAAGGCGATCCTGCAGGTCCTCTTTTTTCCGGATTGAACGCACCGTAAGCTGGTCCTCCCTGCGCTGCTCCTCCAGCTCCTGTACTTCATTTCGCAGCCTGTTGGTCTCCGACTGCAGCTGCCTGACCTGGCTGCTCAGCAGTGACTGCAGGGAGTCCTTGAGCGACACGATCGCCTGGATTGAGTCGCGTGAGGCCCGCAGTTGCTGCATCTCCATCCGGGCGCGCTGAATCTCTTCCCGGTTGATTTCCCTGCCGAGGAAGTAGGACATCCCGATCGCCAGCAGACCGGCAATGACACTTACAATGATGAGTCCCGTCTTTAAGCTATCCATGGCGTACCTCCAGCGTGTCGTTTGTGATTTTTTTGAATCCAAGAGCCTTGCCTATTCGATGAACAAGGTCGTTGTCTCCCTCCAGGAAATCGTAGTGAATGGTGTGGCCTCCCGGTTCGGGATCCCGGAGTTTTATGTAGGTATCGCGCTCTCCCCGCTCCAGTTCCATGATCAGTCCTTTTACCATGCTGCCGGCCGACACGTCCATTTCGTTGAGTGCCCTTATATTGTGCTGGAACAGGTCTTCAATTTCCTGTTTGGACAGGGCCTCTTCTTCCGGGCGTTCGGAATCGGGTTCATCCGGATCCTGCTCCGATTCCGAACCGACCACCTCCAGGTTACAACCGTCGATAAGCCGCTCCCAGAGCTCGGGATCCGGGGCGGGATCAGATTTATCCCTGCGCACCATTGTGTGGCCGATGATTCCTTCAAAGTTTTTCAGCTGTTTCCCGTAATACCGGGTGGGTTCGGCCTGCACCCGGCGCGGGATATCATATTCATCGCACAGGTGATTAATCAGCTCAACGAGTGAGTCGACTTGCTCGGGCTCGTAACGGTCGAAATAGCGGTAGCCGCGGTAGTCGGATCCCGCGTCGAAGACCTCATCTTCCGGCTTTTCAGTTCGGGGAGAGATGCGGTCAAAACAGTAAAATTTTCCATCCTCCTCCAGTAGTCCGCCTTCGCTGGCGAGCTCAATACCGATGAACCGTTTTTCAAACGCGATCTTTTCTTCGTAATCCCACGGCAGGCCGAACTGCCACGCCCAGCATTCGGGATCAAACACGTTGTAGACCGCGCCATCCCGGTCGATAATGAAGGCGGTCCCCACCATGTGGGAATCCTGGTTCCACCAGTTGAAGGTAGAACGGGCGGTACCGCCCACCGTGTGGTGGACACAAATCCCGCTTTTTTCACTGACCGTTTTAAAATATTCCGCATCCGGCATTTGCCAGTCTCTTTTAATCTGCAGCGCCATAGTTTATTTCTGTTTGTGTGAAAATTACTGAAATCAGGCTACGTTTATGTTTGGAAAAATCTGTTGACGATAATAAAAGAACAATCAATATGTCAGGCACAAAACTGAAAACCAACATGCGGTTCGGGCGAATAACTGCTGTCCTGGTAATCAATAATTATACGGGCAACGGTCTCAGGTTTGGGTTATCTGAAAAACAGGTAGTAAATCAAAAATATAATGATCGCCAGTACCGATATTATGATTATCGGTCGGATATAGGGGCTACCTGTGTTCGCGTCATCTTTGCCGGTGGCCAGGCTCTTGTATGAATCCCACAGTTCCCCCAAAAAGAATGCCCCGAAATTTGCCACCAGGTTGAACCGCTCGGCGGTGTCACGGGCGTCGATGGCATGCATTGAGCGAAGCAGGCTCACCAGTTCTCCCTTGCTGAGTTTCAGCACGCCGGCTCCGACGACGGGACCGGTTTTGTCGGTACCTTCGTGAAGGTATACGTTCAGGGTCGTGGTATCGGTCCACAGGTCGAATCCGGGATCGTCACGCACCTCTTTTTTTCCCGCCAGGTAGTAGGATGTGCCTTCATATTCGAACTCCATTTCATAAATCATCCATTTGGTGTTCGGCTTTTCAGCGGTATCGTCATTTTCCACGAACAGGTTAAACACACCTGTTTTGGCCGGGAGGTAATCGTCGAACGGGGCAAAACTGACATGTCCGGCCATGGTGGCGCTGTGGTTGGGTTCCTCCATGAAATGACGCAGGCCGTGGACATATATGGAGGCGCTCAGCGACAACCGGGTGTTCTGTTCTGCTCCTTTCCGGGCACCATCTTCAGGATCTCCGGTATGGAGACTGAATCCACCTTCCATGGTCTCCCGGAAGGCGATACCGGGCGCCGGATCTTTCATGCGGGTTGCGTTGGGAGAGAGTGGGACGCCCGCGGGGTCATAATTTGAGAGATAGCGGGAGGCGTCAGCATAGCCCATGCTAACAAGCGTTGAGGCATCGATGCGGTTAAAGAAAAAATCGGGATCCAGCGGCAGCGGGTACTCCGGCTTGATCACATGCAGTGTTACAGGCCGGGACTGCCCGTATGGAGAATCTCCGTTTTTAATCCGCTCGTTCAGCTCCTTAATACGGTCAAACTCCTCAAACAGCGCGCCGTTTGCGCTCATCTCAATCATATGAACGTACTGGTCAAACATGCCGTCCCTGTAGATGCCGTGATTGCCGATGCACCAGACCAGCCAGATCTCCTCCGTGCCCCGTTTAACCGCCTCCATCAGGTTGGCATCCTTAATCCATACCGAGTCGATATATTCCTCTCCCCGGTATTCCACGGCCGGCATGAAGATCGGGAGTGATATACCGGCAACCAGCAGCTCCTGGGCCACCCGGGTATGGGGAATCACCTCGTTGGTCTTGTGGGTGTAATTGCACACGTTGAACGTTCCCTCCATTCCTCCCGCTTTGCGGATATGCTCCGGATCGATACCGAGATGGGGAAAGACATGGTTTTTGATTCCATCCGCGTCGCCCATCGCCTCCGTCTTGTGGAGGCGCAGGTATTTATCAAACGGCAGCATGGAGACAAACTTTTTGACATCGAGCGTCCGCCAGCGATCTCCCATCTCCTCCGGTGACAGACCGGAGAACAGCATCGCAAGATTCATGGTCCCCCCGGAGGTGCCGTCCGCATGGTGGAAACAGAGCTCTTCTTCCAGCAAGGCCCGGATCACCCCCGCCTGGTAGGCGACCCGCATCCCTCCGCCGGCCAGCACAAGAGAGCGTTTGGGACCTTCATATCCTTCAGGAGGACTCCCGGAAACTATATGTTGATCTTGATTCATCATATCGGCCTTTGCATTCAGGTTAACGGTTCTTGATCGAATACCAGTGAATCATGATCAGCACGCCCGAGAGCAGGTCGAAACCCGCCACGCCCAGGGCCAGCCATGAAAAAAGTCCACGCCCGACCCCCAGGCCCACGGCCACCGCCGCCCCAAATTTTTGGAATCCGCACCAGAGAATCGCCACGGGGAGGGGCCTGTTTACGCTGAGTGCGTGAAACAGGAGTCCGCCGAAAAAGACCATAAACATGCCGACGATTCCAAAGAAGTGGAGGGTGGAAGCGGTTATTTCACCGCCGATAATCCCCAGTACAAAATCGGGAATAAACATCTGTACGAGCCCGCTGGCAACAGTAACCAGGGCGATAATTTTGAGAATTAGTTTCAGGTAATTGCGATAGGCCATGGGTTTGAAGATTTGTTATCTATTGATTTTTCTGTGCGTGTGCTCTGCTGTTTCAGGTTTCTTTTTCTGGTTGAAATAAATATAGATAATCACCACGCCGAGAGATTCGAAGGCCAGGAAGAACCAGAACAGGGCCGAGGGAGAGCCTTCATCCACCAGTGAAACGATGCGGGCCAGTACGCCCGCCAGCATGATGACAAGATACAGCCGGTTAAATTTTTTGACGGAAAAGATTTCCTTCCTGAACGTGATGGCGAACAGGCCGTATCCAAACTCCATTGCCCTTAAAAAACGGTACTGGCTGAGCATGTTGGTTCGCGAGTATTCCGAAAGAGTACCGGTATCCAGCTTGAACAGCATCTGGTGATCAAAGTCGGCTCCCAGGAACGCTCCCCAAAAACCGGCAGCCAGGACCAGCCCGATATAGCAATAGAAGAAAAAAAAGGCGGCAAATTTCATGATATCATCTGGCTTTCCGCATTATCACACCCTGGAATATCAGTGTTGGCGATAAGCAATTCGGGCTAACGATCTTCGTTGAAGTCGATCAGGAAATAAAGCAGCATGCACAACCATTCCACGGTCCATATGGAGACTCTGACCACATTCAGGCGCATCCACTTTCCAAGCACCTCCTGCAGTTCGGCCATCTGGGAAATGCCCTCCGCCATGCGTTCGTTATAGGGGAAGATGTAGAGCATGGTTAGCAGCGTGGCGACAACAACGCCGACCAAAACGCCAATTGGAAACCATTTTTTTACCGATTTCCAGTGCTCAATAATCATGATGACGGCCGAAACCATCATCACCATCGTCATAATGGTAAAAAAATCAGTGGCTCGCGTGACTTGCGGGACAAACTGTTCGTAGTAGGTGTCGGGCGTAAGTCCTTCTGCAGAGGGAAACTGGAAAAAGACGAGCGACCATCCCGTTCCGAAATACATGGATACACAGGCAAATAAAATGCCCTTGTTAATTTTGAGTAATAATTTTTTCATGGCTGCTCCTGTTTGCGTGATTAACGAAAGAGTTAGAAGACGGTAAAATCCTGTGGGCTTGCCGTTGCCGGGTTAGAAATCCGATATTTTTATTCACAGGCGTGAACCTGGAAGATTCGCTAACATGAATGACATATCAGATTTTGAACTGTTGGTAGTCAGTGATTGAGGGAGACGCCAGCCACTCTTCGCTCAATCCCAGGTCGACTACGCTCTCCATTCCTTCCGGCATGGTTTCCGGGGCCTCATCATACGTTAAAAACCAGGTGTCAAAATGATCGTCCAGGATGCCGTTGGCTTCCGGGATAAACGCGGTTAAAATCGCATCCCCGTCGATTTCGAGCTCCCGGAGGGGGGCTGTCCGGGGATGGTCACCGATGTAAAGGCGCGCGTTCGCACTGTTGAACAGGTGAAATCCCGCTTTCCCCTTGAAGTAGATGTAGGAGGCGAACAGCATGTTTCGGAACTGGCAATAGTTGGTGGCCCCGATATTGAACGGGATCCATGCACGGGAAGGCCGGTCGATTTCGATCCGCATTGCAAACTGCCCGTCTTTCTCGTACTGGCTGCTTACGGTATCATCGGTTATCTCGTAATCCAGGTTGGCCTGGTGTTTGGGCATGCCCCAGATCCCTTTTCCTCCCTTGACCGAAATCTCGGAACTGACCGGCAGGTCGACGACATACTGACCGGTCCCGTAAAAACCCATCATCAGTCCGGGCAGCAGACGGGGGGCGGGCTTGCGGCCGTGAGTGCAGGCGATCGCAACGCTGAATTCGATATATTTGCCGATGCTGGTTTCCAGGTAGTTTATGACGGTAATCAGCAGGAGCCCTTTCCCATTCCACAACCGAAAGGGATGAAGTTCATTACCGGGCAGAAAAGCCCGGGCCTTGTCGGCATTAATTTGAAACCCGGCGAACAGGGCCGGTGAATCCACGCAATTGATCGGCATTACATAAGGGATGCCGTCGACAAGGGCGTGCTGGCCTTCATATCGTTTTATCCTTTTGGGTACTCCCATTTAATAAGTCCTCTTTTTTTCAGGTTATTTTTCAAGCTCTTCCACAATCAGCGGGAAAACATCCTCAGCGGCATTTTGCCCCATAAAAACATCAAGGTGGCTGTATTTCGGCAGTACGTGCAGGGCATGGCGCCCGGGCTCCCGTTGTTCAAAGTACTTGTGGGTGCGGACCTGGCTTTCGGGTAAAAAGCAGAGGTTTTCTTCGCCTGCAAAAAAGGCGAAGCGAGCTCCGGTGTCGGGCGGTCGGGCGGTGTAGTCGTCCGGCAGCTCCCCATCGTCCTGGAAGGCCACCAGGTGTCCCTGCCTGATACACTTTTTGATATGGTTAAAAAAACGGATCGGTACTTCGGCAAACTCCTGTTTGAGCCACTCATGGGTGGCGTCATTCAGGTTTTCATGCTTCCACAGTGCGGGAAAGCCGCTGCCGTAGGTAAAACTGACCTGCTTACACACCCCGTTGTCACATTCGTGGTGCGTGGCTTCCACAAGAGTGCGAATGATCTTGGGAAAGATCCCGCTGGCCCTGTTGCCCCACTGGGGATTCAGATATTTGGTACCCAGCGCCACCAGGGGGAGCGCCACGCTGAGCTTGAACCTGGAAAAGTCGGGAACCACCGGGTGAAGAGAAACCGCATTGCTGACAACGGTGCTGACCTGTGGCACCAGACCCGCCACGGCCGACATCATAAAGCTGGTGGAGCCCTGGCAGTGTATTACCGCCTTGATCTCGTCGTAGCCGGTCTCTTCCACCACTTTTTTTACCGCTTCGGGGTGGTCATGCTGAGCCGCCTGGTCCAGATCCCACTCGTTCGGACCGATATCGATACTGGCCCGCCAGTTTTCCAGCCACACGTCATATCCCTGTTGAACCAGATAGTCCACAAAGTTGGTCTTTACCGGCGCCCTGAAGATATTGGCCCGAACGCCGGCCCCGTGAACCACCAAGACCGGCCCCCTGGGAGGACGTTCTTCCCCTTTTACATTCACCAGATTACATTGCAAGCCGTCGCCGGCCCGGAAAGGGATCGTACGTTCCATGTATTTCGATTCCATAGCAAACCCTCGCTGTTGGTCAGAGATATACGTCGACAATATGTTCAGAGAAAAATTTCAGGAATTTACCCTGGTACTTCAGTTTTTCGATGTTGCGTGATACTCCGGTGACCTGGACTGTTCCGATCTGTTTGCGAAAGTCATCGGGCTTGATCCTGAGCATTCCTTTGCCCCAGACCGGCGCCTCGGCATCAGGGCCGTCATACACGGTGATAAAAAGGGTAGTGGTATCTTTCCAGATATCGAATCCCGGGTCGTCGTGAATCGTTTTATGGCCCTCAAAATAGTAGATTTCGCCCTCCTCCGACCGAAGCTTCATCCGGTACCGCATATACCGGGTGTCTTCATCTTCTGGATCTTCTACAAACAGGTTGAAGGTGCCCGCCGAAACCGAGAGATCATCCTCGGAAAGGGCGGGGGCCTGTACCGATCCGAACATATTGGCCGGGTGATCGGGGTTCTCCAACATCTGTTCAATGTCGTTTGAACGGATGGTCAGTATAAAGGCGAAGGGAGATTGACCGGCTTTACCCTTTTCATAACCCGCCTCGTAGCTTTCCGCCCCTTTTGCTATGTAACCGCTCATCCGCTCCGTAAACTGGATACCGGGCTCCTGGTGTTCCTGTTGCTGCTGGTAGGCGCCATCCAGGTGGTAGTCGATCTCCCAGCCGCGATCGCGGGCCATGTATACGCAGTTTCGTTCAGCCAGCGCCGAGATGGTCAGCAGGGGGTTGACTCCCAGGGTGCGCGGGATGATGGAGCCGTCACTGACATACAGGTTTTCATAGACCTCGGTGCCGTCAGCTCCCCTGAACAGCTGTCCCTTGTGATTGACGACCCCGCTGCCGGCATCTTCACCCATGATGCAGCCCCCCAGCGGGTGGACGGTGGTCAGCCGGTGCCTGAAGAGCTTATTCCAGGTTGGATTCTTGATATAGGTCCCTCCCAGCAGATCGGTGACCTTGCGCAGGTTATCACTGACTTTTTGGAAGATACTTTGATGGCCTACTTCGTCCCAGTCAATCCGAATGCGCCCATCTTTCATGAAGAGCTTCCCCTGCCCGTCGTCATGCGTCATTACGAGATAGGTCATGGTGTGCTCGGCGGCCCCGCGATAGGCGCCCCCGAGAAGTGAGCCCAGCCGGCGCCACAGTTCCCTCAGGAAATCGCGAAATCCGCTGTCGGTGTCGTCCCCGGTAAATTTTGATGCAAATGAGAGCAGCCACGGCACAAAGGCAGACAGTGCCCCCGGTATGACGCCTTCCTCAATGACCATTCCGTCGGTCGGTTTGCCGTTGGTGTACTGTTCATCCCGCAGGTCGATAATACCGGTAATGCAGGGACCGACCGGATCTTGGGGATCGGGCTCTTTGTGCCCCATCCCGATGGCGTTGGCCCGGACGTCATTGTTATACCCGAATCCCAGGAAATCCCCGTTGCCGGTAAACCGCCTGCCCAGCAGGTCGGAGAGGGGGAGTCCCTCCTCTTTTGAGCGCAGCAGGATCTCGGTCGTCCCCAGTGTTCCGGCCGCCAAAATAACGATATCTGCCGTCACAAAGCTGGTGGGGCCACCGAACTTTTCCTGCCCCGTATCCATGGACCGGTACCGCACAATCCAGTTTTCTTCGCTGCGCTCCAGCCGATCGACGGCGGTCTGGGTGAAAATTTCCGCCCCGTGCCGCCTGGCGTCGGGCAGGTAGTTCATCAGTGTGGTGTTTTTGGCGGAGTAATTACAACCCGTAACGCAGTCGCCGCACCCGGTGCAGGCGTTTTGGTGGACACCCGCGGCGTTCTTTCCATCCTCGAACCTGACGTTAATGGGGGGGCGGTAAAATGGGTCGCCCTCCCACTCTGTCGAAGAGATCTCCATCGCCTTGAGCTTGGCGGGCGTAGGCCAATCGTCAGGGTAGGGCACGGGCTGCAGCATCTGGCGGGCCAGCTCCTGGCACTCCACAAGGGTCTGGCGGTCATTTCGAAGCGCTTCCGGCCACTCCTCGCGGTCCAACACCCAATCTTCGGGAGGGAGGGAAACATTTGCGTTTACCAGGGAGGTGCCCCCGAGGCCACATCCCTGGAATACGTTGATATCCTCGTTAAAACGAAAGTCGTACAATCCCGTCTCCGCTCCGATATGATCACCTTCGATATCCATCTGCATCTCCTTGTGAGCCTCGGTTTCATGGTCGGGATAGTCGCCGGGATGGATTTCACGCCCTTTCTCCAGCAGGCACACCGAACGCCCCGCCCGTGCTACCCGTGAGGCGCTGATGCTGCCGCCATAGCCCGAACCAATTACAACGACTTCGTAATGTTCTTTTATATTTTCGATGGGTAAGGACAAACGTTGCATGGCAACCTCCGTATTCATGTTATTTGATGACAATCGGATCTTCAATAAGCCCGTATTCCAAATGGTCTCCAGCCCTGGGCACATACCGCGGGGCGCCTTTTCTGAGGTCTCCCTCTGCTTTTACCCAGTGTTTGTATGCCCGGGGAATTTTTATTGGGTAGAGGGTAAGGCCCTCGTCACTCAGATGGAGACGTACAAAATTCTTGTGATTTTCTCCCCGGAATGAGGAAAAAGCCTCCGTTTCGTGGGTCTTCAGCAGCAGGGTGGTGCTCATCAGGTAGAATCCCATCGCAAATCCGCTGAAAAGCCATCCGAAAACCAGGAGCGCCAGGGCGCTTAATCCAATGCCAGAAACGGTATCGGGTAAAAACCCGCCCACCCCAAAAACAAGGTAGTAAGTGAGCCATACTGCTGAAATAAGCAGCACAACCTGCAGTGCCCCGTGCATGAGGCCCGCAATCCAGGAGGCAGCCGGCTTTTTGCGTTTGGTATCTGCGAAAGCAAGGATTCCGGAAAAAAGCAGCAATAACAGCAGGGACAGACCGGGGCTTCCCGCCAGGAGGGTGGCTGTTGAACTGCAAACCCGGGCCCATTCAGTCAGTCCTGTTGCGGCCCACGTATGCATAACAGAGGCCGATCCGGTGCCGGAGGTCCCGATAATCCAACCGAAGAGCATATAAACAAATCCAAACAGCGCTCCGAACCTCAGGTTTATAAAGGGAAATTTGAGATTATTCAGCGCCATTCGCCGCGATTCACTTTCATCCGGGAAGGCTGCACTCTTTTCATATGTTCCTTCCTCCAGGTTTAGCTGGTCGGGCACCTGGTGGGTGGGATGGGCAAACGCCCCTCCTCCGCCGGCCGTTATTTTCCAGTCTGGCGGATCCTTTTCAGTATTTTTAAAACTGGTGTAGTGATGCATGTCGCCGGTGAGCATCAGCCGAAAATTCAGCTTTTTCTCTTTCTTTTTAGTGTAGCGGCTGGTAAAAAAACGGAGGTTGCGGTACGGTTTGTCATCCGGCTGGTATTCCTGGTATACCCAGACCGGCTCTGAGGTACATAAAATAATTCGGTCGCCTTTGGAAGCCTGCTTGTGCATCTCGTCAAAATAGTCGATCTGGGGTTTGTCAATATCGGCGCTAAGCTGGATGTCGATGCCCCAAAGCCACCAGTTGTGAGGGAGCTTTGCTGCGAAATAGCTCCGTGTCTGTCGCGTCTGCCAGCCGCCGATCCAGCGCTGCTGGCAAAACAGTTTAAGAAAGCTGGAAAGCCCGTCGTACCAGTCGTGATTGCCTGGGATTGCAAAAAGGGTGGGAGGGTCATCGGTTTTATCGACATAAGACAGGGACGAGGTGTAGGGCCCCACCAGCCGGTTTTTATATTCCAGGGGAGTGGCCGTGGGATACACTTCGTCGCCCCCCATTACCAGTATATTTCCTCGTTTGAGATGATGCTTGTTTCCTTGCCGGTCTGCCGCTGACAGCGACTCGCGCCCCAGCAGGTAAGCCACACTGTAGGTTGAATCCCAGCCCGACCCCAGATCAGAAACGTAGTCCATCCAAAGCTCGCTTCGTTCGGAGAAATCAAACGGTTTCATCGCCTTTTGGTTCCGTTCCAGGGCGGCCTGGATTTCCCGTTTGTCGGCATAGTCTCCAAATACGGCGGATACAACCGCCCTCATTCCCGTTGAGGCAAGCTGGGCGGGGCTGTACCAGTCGACCATGTCCATCCGTTCAAAGGAATCCAAGCTGTTTGGGGACCCGGATTCTGTATTTTTGTTGTCCATAAAATTCTCGCAAATTTCGATTTTTGTTAGCTGGTAACAGGTAAAAGAAATGGTTTGAAGCATGCAGGGAGGGGATCAGGGCGATCAAAAATGGGACGCGTTCCAACGGGGAGTTCGATTCGGCTTTGATCTTGATCCCTGGCACCGGAAACAGGCATGTGCAGACACCTCGCACTCCACTCATGTGAATCCGCTGAAATGCGGGGCATCAATGTTAATCCTGGTATGTTGTATTTCATCCCTTTCGATCCCTTCATTGAATGATGCTTGATGCCTGCAAAGCTCTCCTGTTAACTATATTGCATATCCCAAAAGTTGAGTGTTTCCAAACGCGAATGAGACAAATCCACCCGAATATTCACGAAGGGCAGTGCTGTTTACTCGCGGAGACTCGTATAATTTTTGTCCCTCGATACCCACCCATATTAATATGGGCCCGTCACCTCTGTCGATAATGTATCAAGATGAAAATTTTAAAGAGGGCTTTGCAAAACCCTCAATTCCCTGGTCTGAGGGATTGTACTCCCGTTAAAAGATCAATAAGGTCGCGGTAGTACAACTACCTCCCAACAAAATAGCAGGTTCTGCAAAGGTTCCTCAAATACAGCGAATATCTCAACATGTCTCTCAACCGTTCCCGTATCACATTATCTCTGCAATTTACCACAGTTCAAGAGCTTATCGGGGTTGAAGTTGTTACAATTTAATAATTGCTTTTTAAAAAGCTATTAATTTTTGCGTAAGATGTTGTTTTATTTTGTTTTAGAAGAGGATACGGTCATCTGTGCAGCAAAAAGTTGTCAAATTCTCAGCTTTTTTTCAGGCGGAATTCCATTTTCAGTGTATACCAGACCTTATTAAAAAATAAAATAATTTTCTCGGATGCAGGATTCTGCCTTCAAAAGTATTTGACTCGGGCCGACGTTACATTTTCTGCTGTTCAACTGCGAGAAGGAGGATCGAGGGTTCACTCATTCATCAGGTCCAGCAGCCGGTCAATCTGTTTCTGCTCGGTGTTTTGGATGGTTTGTTCCGCGGCGCTTACCTCCATCTCTCTGAGATAGCTCTTTTGGGCACTCTCCTCATCTGAGGTCTCCCGGGCAACGAGGTCGGCCCAGAGACGGTGAAAGCGCGCTGCCTGCAGCGCCCCCTGATAGGGATCCGGATTGACACACTCACGGGTGGCCAGAAATGCCGGGGCGTTCGTAGACCCGTGCTGCAGCCCTACCGTGTTGGTGGCAACAGCCGTGCCCTCGGTCTTTTGGTAAAGGGTTTCGAGTTGCGGGGTGTCAGCCTTGCCGTAGACCGCCTTTTCTGCAAGGTCAAGCATTTTCGCCTGGATCGGTTTTAGCTCCCTGTTGGTTTGGTGGGCACACCATATGGCAAACTTGCGCAGTTTGGCAGTTTCTCCCTCCTCACTGAAATACCGGAGCAGGGAGGTGACGCGATCCTCTTTCTGGTCGATCTCTTCGCCGGTTTCCCCGTCAATTACGATAATTTTATGACTCTCCTCGTCATAAATGTAGATATAGTCTCGGGCGTTGGAGGTCATAAAGGTTCAGGTGTTTTGAAGTTTGTGTGGATGGTTCACAACAGTCGAATGATACCAACAGGTATTGTCCTTCAACTGCTGACTCGCAGTAAATATTGTTTCGTGTTCTGATTTTGCAAGGGTCTGTTGTCACCCTGCTAAAATGTTGAACAAACTTAAAAAAGCATCGTTCAACTGTAAACAGAAAAGCCTCTCTTTCAGTTCTTCGGTACCCAAAAAATTAGGAGAATTTGCAGCTGAATATTACCAGCACCGGTTCATGGAAAAAATCAGGGTTTGATCAAGAGGACCAACACCTGCTCGAAAGAGCAAAAAAGAGAGCTCGGTTCAAAGCAGTTCTTCGGCCACATTCACTGACAGTAAAGACACCTATTCTGAGCTTGTCACAGAATCTCCTATATTCGATACTGATTTTCCGGGTATACAGCGGATTGCACAGTCCGCTACCGATTATTCTGCAACTTCATCCGGCGTTTTAACCAAACAGGTATTCTATGAAAGATATTCGGGATGGGAAGGTTTCACGATGGGCACTTTTCTCATGGGCTCTTTACGACTGGGCAAATAGTGCTTTTTTTGCCGTTATTCAGACGTTTGTATTTGCTACCTATTTTGTTTCTTCGGTGGCTGAAAGCGATGCTTCCGGCAGCGCCTGGTGGGGAAATACCATCGGAGCCGCCGGACTTGTGATCGCCGTTTTGGGACCGGTACTGGGATCGATTGCCGACCAGACGGGCCGTCGCAAACCGTGGATCCTGGGCTTCAGCCTGCTGTGCATCGGGGCCACCGCCCTGCTTTGGTTTGTGGAACCCGGCAACGATTACCTGGTCCTGGCACTGGCGCTTATCTTTCTCGGTACGGTCGGCTCCGAAGCTGCAATCATCTTTTATAACGCCATGTTGCCCACGCTCGTTGAAGACAGGCGGATGGGTCGCTGGTCGGGCTGGGCCTGGGGATTGGGGTATGCCGGGGGACTCGCGTGCCTGGTCGTGGCCCTTGTTGTTTTTATACAGGTGGAGGTACCCCCGTTTGGCCTTGAGACGGCCGGGGCCGAGCATGTACGGGCAACATTTCTACTGGTGGCGGCGTGGTATCTCGTATTCTCTATTCCCCTGTTTACGTCTACGCCGGACCTGGAGCGAAAAACGATCAGGATCGGGGACGCCGTGCGCAGTGGCTGGAGACAGCTCAAAACCTCACTTCGGAATGTGCAAAAATATAAGCCGATTGTGCGCTTTTTGATTGCACGCATGATCTTTATTGATGCGCTCGCCACAGTCTTTGCCTTTGGGGGAATCTACGCGGCGGGAACGTTTGACATGAACGAGCAGGATGTGATGATCTTCGGCATTGGACTTAATTTGACGGCCGGGGTGGGAGCAGCGCTCTTTGCCTGGATCGATGACTGGGTGGGCAGCAAGAAAACGATCCTCCTTTCGCTTGCGGGACTGATTGTGACAACAACCACGGTACTGTTGGTAACGGCTGAGCTGTGGTTCTGGGTATTTGGACTGCTGCTGGGTGTCTTTGTCGGCCCGGTACAGGCTGCCAGCCGTACCTATATGGGACGTATTGCACCGGAACAGCTCCGCAACCAGATGTTTGGCCTGTTCGCTCTCTCCGGAAAAGTGACGGCATTTGTGGGACCGATCCTGGTCGGTTGGCTCTCCTACCTGGCCGGGAGTCAGCGAATCGGTATGAGCGTTATCGTATTGTTTTTTATGATCGGTATGGCTCTCATGTTCGGTGTTCCAGCTGTCACCTCCCCGAAAACATTAGAAAATGAAAACAGGTGATCGATTTATCCGGTAAAGTGATACATTAGCTGCTGTATAAATTTCAGCATTAGCTGATAACTAATCGGGGCGCAGTGATAACCGCGTCAATTAACAATAATCCAATAAGGAAAACTAAATGAGTCGATTTGATGAAATCAAAACATTGATCAGCAGCCTTGAAGGCGATATGGATAAATTTTATAAAAAAGGAAATAAAGCCGCTGGTACGCGTGCCAGGAAGGGCCTTCAGGAACTAAAAAAGCTGGCCCAGGATGTTCGCCTGGAAATTCAGGATGTTAAAAACCGGTCCTGATTTTTAAGTTCAGGATACAGGATATAAGATAAAAAGCCACGGCTCACTGTGGCTTTTTTTATATCCGGGCTGGCTTGCAGAGATGGTGTAATTTTATGGAGGACTTTCCGGAACATCCGTTAAAGAAAGTACGGCCACAATTGGGTTTGTGTCATTAGTATTTGAATGCTTACTATACGAGGGCTTTGCAAACACCTCTATTATATGAGGCTTTGGTAAAGTACGCAATAAATTTCATGTTCTGATCCCGTGCGGATAAGAAGATGTATTGAATTGACAAGTAACACGCACCGCTAACAGCAGTATAGTGAGATCTCAACCACAGCACCGATTACCGAAAACAGCGATCAAAGCCTGGCGTATCAGTGGAATGATCTGGGCGTTCATTCTCTGCCTGATTACTCTTTTCCTGGTTTTTTTGACTCTTCAGGGGGAGGGACCGCCCTGGTGGTTCAATATACTGGTGGGAATATGTGCGCTTGTTGTCACTATTGCGGCAGCTACTGTTTTGCCGAGCCTGCGCTGGAAGCGGTGGCGCTACCAGATCGACAGGCACGAGGTCGACCTGCGGCGCGGTATTTTCGTGATCAAGCGAACCCTGATTCCCGTAAAACGCGTTCAGCATGTAGATACCCGGCAGGGACCGATTTTACGGAAGTATGGACTCTCAAGTGTGGCGATAACTACGGCAGCGACGACCCATGAGATCCCGGCCCTCGACGATGAAACTGCGGATGAAGTTCGCAACCAAATTTCTAATTTTGCCCGGCTAGCCGAAGAAGATGTTTGAATCCCGCCGACAACATCCCGTAGCGGCCATTACCAAAGTGCTCGAAATTGTTCGGGGCAACTTTATTACGATTCTGGTGATCCTGTTTGTCGGGGGAAGCGGGGATGAGGAGACCCTGCTGAACCTGACGTGGATACTGGGCACCATCGTCGTGCTGCTGGTCTGGGGCATTTTGTCGTGGCTCCGTTTTTCCTACCGGATTGAAGAGGACCAGCTCGTCATTGAGTCGGGCGTGCTGATGCGGCAGAAGCTGTATATCTCCAAAGATCGTGTGCAGGTGATCGATATAACTTCCGGGATCCTGCAGCGCATGTTTGGGTTGGTGGAAGTACAGGTCAAGACGGCGGGAAGCAGCTCAAAAGAGGCGAAGATAAGTGCTGTCTCCAAAGAGGTTGCCCGCGAACTCCGGGAAAAGCTGCGGAAAGAACGGACGGATGCGGAGGAGGCCGATGATGAGGAGACAGCGGTGGAAACGCCCCGGAAAATATACCGCCTGGGTGCAAAAGATCTGGTTGTTGCCGCCTCGACCTCCGGGAGGCTGGGGGTGGCCCTTTCGATCGTGGGTACGGTATTTTCGCAGCTGGACCAGCTGGTTTCCGATGAGCAGATGGTTCGCTACCTGGAATCGATGGTCCCGACCACGGCGAGCACGTCACTGATTGTCAGTTCGGTCATTTTTATCCTGGTGGTCTCGTGGATACTCTCATTTCTCGGAACGGTCATTACCTACGGAAATTTTTCGGTTCAGCTTAAGGAGGATGAGCTGGTTATATCCCATGGGATTTTTGAACAGAAGCAGCTCACGATACCATACAACAGGATACAGGCAGTCCAGGTTAAAGAAGAGCTGCTGCGGCAGCCGTTTGGCTATGCGACGCTGAAGCTGGACAGCGCTGGCTACGGCGACCAGGGAGGCAAATCGGTGATGCTTTTTCCCCTCATCCCGAAAGCAAAGGTAGCGGCCTTTGTGGAACAGGTATTGCCGGAATATGCCGAGCAGACGCCCGCCGTTCGACCTCCCCGCCGATCGGTGCGCCGCTACATCGTACGAAGCGTGCTGACGGCACTGGCGATTGTCATTCCGCTTTGGCTGCTGCTTCCACTTAGCTACTATTCCCTGCTTTTGCTGCTTCCGGCCCTGTTCCTGGGATATCAACAGCACAAGGATGCAGCTATCGGCATCAATAACGACACGATGATCCTGCGCTACCGGTTGTTGAGCAGGAATACGGTGATTCTCAAGCGCTATAGGCTGCAAACCGTACAGGTCAACGCCAACCCGTTCCAGGAAAGGCAGGGTCTGGCTCATTTTACCGTTACGGTTGCTTCCGGCAGTGAGGGTCACCGGTTTACGGTGCGCGACCTGGATGTGGAGACAGCCCTCGGTTTTTGGGAATGGCCTTCGGTCCATGCCGAGCAACGCGAGTTGGCTGCCGAACAGTTGAAATTGAAGCTGCCGGGATTTTAGTTAGCCAGGGGTTCTACAGGAACAGGTTGTAGTAGATCCCCAGGGTCGAAACCCCGTAGATAATGTGAATCACAAACAGCTCCACCGTCACCCCGATTCCCCACTGGTGGCCGAACATGCCGGGATCACTCATCGCCTTCCCCTCACCAATATGGGGATGCTCGGAGGAGAGAATACCGATCATGGCCCCGATAAAAATGCTATGGGATACTCCATACATGATTCCCGCCGGCCAGTTGGGCGTAACGGCCATGGCGGAAAGAGTAAAAACGTAGAATATTCCCCAAAATGCTCCCAGCAGCAGGTGAAGCGTCATGCCCACGGTATACGCCCTGCTGCGATCTTCAATCGGAACAAAACGGGTACCCAGCAGCCACGGAATATCAAGGTTATATCCCACCGCTTTAAACAGATAGATAAACAATGCCATAACCGCCGCTCCGACGATACCGGCCACACCAGCAAGAAATAAGTTGACACCCATAATCGTTTCCTCCCAACATTGTATTTGGTTGTTCTGGTTTTAACCGCTCTCTTTTCAGAAACTCGTTACGGATCAGGCTTCCGATAGCCGACATAGCTGCCTCGTCGGTCGATGTGGTACTTCAGGAGGAAGCCTCGCAGAAAAATGGCACTATTTTATCAAACGTGATATCCCTTTGGTCTTTCAATACACAATATGGTTTGACAGAGAACTTTGCGCAACCCGCAATGCCTCGTTCTGAGGGAGTTGTACTCCCGTCAAAAGGTCAATAAGGTCAGTAGTACAGCCACCTTCCAGCAAAATAACAGGTTCCGCAAAGGTTCCTGACAATAAATGTTCGGTCCAATGAGGTTGACCTCGCAACTGCACGTTTCAACGATGTAGTCGCTTACTTTTCCGAAATAAGGGATTCCAGCTGTCCTTATGAAAATATTTTACGTTTGCTACTCATAACAGGTAATCCTGCTGGATTCAAATTCCAGCTGCAGGCCTGTTTTCCCCTATTCGGACGAAATTATGACCGGCATTAATTATTGAAACCGTATAAACAAGATAGCTAAAACATTAATATGATGGCAGATGTTCAGCAGGGACCTGCTTGTACTGCCCGAAAATTTTGAGCGTGCGGTAGTGAGAGCGGATCGCCTTGTAAAACGATTCATTGTAGTTGTAGGGGACGTCATACTCGTCGGCGACTTCCCTGACAATTCGGCTGATCGCCGGATAGTGAACACTGCAAATTTTGGGAAACAGGTGATGCTCGATCTGGTAATTGAGTCCCCCGATATACCAGGAAAGCAGCTTGTTGTCGTGGGCGAAGTTGGCGGTGGTTTCCATCTGGTGAATCATCCATGCATTTTCGATATTGCCCTCCTCATTTTGTTCAGGATGTTCAGTCCCTTCAACCACGTGGGCCAGCTGGAAGATGATACCGAGGATGAGGCCGGCGGTCAGGTGTACCACTAAAAACCCGATCAGCAGCTGCCACCAGGCGATGGGAAGCAGCAGGTAGGGGATAACCAGCATATAACTGTAGTAGAGCAGCTTTGTCACGATCAGCGTGACCCACTCGGAAAACGGGTGGGTTTTATTTTCGTAGGGACCCAGGTTGGGTTTCAGGAAATACCAGTAGTCCTTGACAAATACCCAGAACAGGGTGGCAAAACTGTAGGCAAAAAACGCCAGGATGTGCTGTGCGCGGTGGATCGGTTTGTGTTCTGCATTGGGGGAGAGCCGGATGAATTCCGCAACTTCAAGATCTTCATCGTGTTCGTAAATATTCGTATAGGTGTGGTGTATCACATTATGGGTAATCTTCCAGATATACCCGTTGGCTCCCATCAGATCAAAGCTGAGTCCAAGAATATTATTGACCTTCTTGTTGGATGAATAGGCCCCGTGCAGGGCGTCATGCGAGATCGAAAACCCGATTCCGGCCATGCCGATCCCCATCACAAAACAGAAAAAGAGCATCTGAAGCGGAGAAAACCAGCCGGTAAGGATGAGTGTATAGGCCCCAAAATAGAGCGAAAGCAAAACGACGGTCTTGACGACCATTTCCGCATTTGCATGTTTTGAGAGCCCGTTTTCTTCAAAATATGCATTGACCCGCTGCTTTAGATCTCTGGCAAAGCCTTTGCCCTTGCCTCGTTCAAAGGAAACTCGTGTTACACCCATTAGATAAGTATTTAACCCACATTACTATTAAGCAGGTTAGTTACGGTTTTATCTGCCCAAAACAAAATAGCGTGGGCCGGTGAAATGACTGGTAGAAAAGTAAACTTATTTCCGCCTTTTCATTTGGAGAATGGCACTCCCTGTTATCTCCCCTTGAAGTGGAGGGCAGGGAGTTGTAATGAATGCGGAAAGATTCTTGATAGAGGCGATTACTGGGTTATATGTTTATGGATTATGGCACTGGGTCATGTAAAAATAGGAATATTCAGGTTTGCTGGGACGCAGCTAACATTGATGCTGCAGATCACCACGGAATAGTAGTTTTGACAGAATTTTGTATGAACGATCTGTATAGATCAGGATGATCGGTGTTTATCCGCGTTCTGGAAGTAACGGCCGAAATCCAGGATTTGACATCATCCTAGTTGCCGGTAAAATAGTTGGATATCGCTTCTTTCAGGTCATCCATACGGACCGGTTTGATCATATATTTCAGGTATCCCAGCTGTTTAGCCCTTTTCTGATTGTAAAGATCCGAATTGCCCGTAATATAGATTACCGGAATATCCCTGTCTTTTTTGATCTCCCGCATTGCATCTATCCCATCCGTATCATCCTTAAGCTGGATATCCATCAAGATGAGATCAGGACTTGTAGTCAGTGCTGCTTTAATGGCACCCTTACCGGTCGTAATGGTGTCCACAATTTGGTGATTTAGTTTTTCGATCATCCGTTCCAGCACCATGGAGATGATCATGTCGTCTTCAACAATCAGGATTTTTTTTGCAGCGGTGGCACTCACGGCAACTGAATTTAATGGGCTTTGCAACGCCCTTGTTATGCTTTGTTTCAATGGAGGGCAAACATAATAAATTCAGAGGTTCCCGGGCTATAGTATTTGGAAATTCTAACCCAGATAAGATCTTTTTAACCCAGAGCGACGTCCAAAAGCATCATGATGCTGAACCCGATCATGGTTCCCATGGTCGCTATATCGGTGTTGCCAGAGAGCTGGGACTCCGGGATAAGTTCCTCCACGACTACGTAGATCATGGCACCCGCGGCAAACGCCAGGGCATACGGCAGGATCGGCTGAACAAGCAGCACCGCCGCCGCCCCGATTACGCAGGAGATCGGCTCCACGATTCCCGAAAGCTGACCGTACCAAAAACTTTTTCCAACCGATACGCCCTCGCGCCGAAGGGGGACGGAGACGGCGGTACCTTCGGGAAAATTCTGGATGCCGATGCCCAGAGCCAGGGCGATGGCGCCTCCCACGGTGGCTCCGCCCGCCGCTTCAATACCGGAGGCGGCCGCTCCAAACAGCACGCCGATAGCCAGACCCTCGGGAATATTGTGAATAGTGATGGCCAGCACCAGCAGCGTGGCCCGGCGCCAGGAGGTTTCCGGTCCCTCGGCCTCCTCCATCGGAAATCCAAGGTGGAGGTGGGGCATGTAGGCATCGCAAACACGCAGGAATACGCCACCGACTAAAAAGCCGATAACCGCCGGCAGCCATCCGGGTATTCCCTGCGCTGCCGCCATCTCTATACCCGGGGCGAGCAGTGACCAAAAACTGGCTGCTATCATCACCCCCGCGGCAAAACCCAGCATGGCATCCAGCACTTTTTGATTGATTGTTCGGAAGAAAAACACAAGAGCTGCTCCCAGTGCTGTCAGGGTCCACGTAAAAATTCCGCTTAGTAAGCTCTGGTTGATAGCCCCGAGCGAAAGAAACCATTCCTTAAGTTCAATAAAATCCGCCATATGAAAATACCTGTATTTCAAAATGATTAAAGCAAAGAATAAGAAAAGTTGATTAAAACAAAAAATAAATTAGCCAAGGCTAAAATGATTTTTTTAGGATGTCTCCGGACAGGAAATTGATATTTCCGGGTGCCGCAGCGACTTAATTATCTCGGGATGAGGGATTTTCATTTATTGGTGAGTCGACAACGAACTGGAAACACTTCAGGAAAACCCAAGATATTTACGTTTGCATGTACTTTGTTCGTTCTTGATCTTTCAAAAAGTGAACAGGGAAGGAGGATAACGAAGCCTTAATATGAAACAGGAGACTATTTTCCCCAACCGAGGTGTCCCTTTTGTCTTGATACAAAAGGAACCAAAAAATCAAGGCGGTGAATGGGGCACCCGCTGCAGCCTGTGCAGGCGTGGATGTTGATGGTCCGTCACGCAAGTTGCCCGCTATCAAAGCCCTCACCGGTGCAACATCCACAAACGCCGGCTTCGGCCTCCGCGCCCCATTCAAGGCCGGGAAAGACCAGGTTGTATATTTTGTAGCTCGCTCCCTCGTCAGACAGAACTTCTTTCGGTCTTGGGCATGGTGCTATACCTCGTTCATACGATCTCCCCCTTCAGGACGGGTCCTCTCAATCCGGCCTTGGATTTATGAGCCGTCTGGTGCAAACGCAGCGGCGGCGCGGGTTAGTTATTTGTTACCGGTTACTAGTATTGGATTGTTGACAATATGGTAGCAAGCAGCCCTCGGGGTCTGGGGAATGGCGGCACGCAAAAGGGGAGAGGCGGCCGGCGCTTGAAAGC
>NZ_JBINJF010000018.1:0-102990 GCF_043951865.1 Halalkalibaculum sp. DA3122 | reverse complement strand
CCTGTGCAGGCGTGGATGTTGATGGTCCGTAACGCAAGTTGCCCGCTATCAAAGTCCTCACCGGCAGGGCATCCACCCCCGCCTGCTTCGGCTTCTGCGCCCCATTCAAGGCCGGGAAGGCTAATCTATATTTTTGTTCCGTCTCCTTAATAGAGAAAAATGCTTCCGGTATCGGAACAATTGCTTAACACGTTAATACGATCACCCCTTCGAAATTCATCATTTCTAATTCCTCATTCATAATTCCCATCCCCAGCGGCTTTTTTAGTTTGTTTTTTGGCCGTACAAAAAATGAACAGGGAAAGATGACTAAGAAGCCTTAATGAGAAACAGGAGAATGTTTTCTACCCTTCATCAAACAAAAATTCTTCCGGCAGGGGCATGGGGCAACAAATCAAGCCTCTGCATTTTCCGCAAGCAACTCCTTCAACCGGGGCTCCAGCTCCTTTTTTGTCAGCGCTCCAACCGAAAAATACCGCAGATCTCCCTGTTTATCGATGATATAGGTAGTGGGAATTCCCATAGTAGGCCCGTACTTCTCCATGATGGTACCGTCATCAATAAACATCGGGTAGGTGACATTAAATTTCTCCATAAACGGTTTAACCACGGAACGTCCCTGCTCGTCGATCGAAACGCCGAGGATAACCAAGCCTTCATCCCTGTACTCTTCATACAGGTCCACAAAATCAGGCATTTCGTCTGCACAGGGAGCGCACCATGTGGCCCAGATGTTCATCAGCACCACCTTGCCCTTCTGCCCGGAAAGCTGAAATGGATCCCCATTCATCAAGGTAACCGTAAAGTCGTTGGCCGTTGCTTTTTGCCGCGCAGGGTAGAGTGCAGCCGACGTAGGGTCCAGCCGCTCCAGGGGCTCGGTGGGTTTCGACTTGCTGGAATCCCCGGAACTACAGGATAGAAGCAGTGGCAACGCTAAGAGGGCAAGTAGTAGTTTGGGGAAACTACGCAGTACGGAATACGTAATCGCTGAAGCGTACTGCGGATTGCGTGCTGCATATTGATTTTTCTCTTTATGACTGAATAGAAATTTCATCCTAATTTCCTGCCTCTTCTTGTTGTTGCCGTTCCCATTCCGCCTGGTCCATAATCTGGCCCTGGGGAGTAATTATTTCGTTTGGGGCGGGCGGTTCGGTTGGAAATTTATCGATACCCACGTTGGGATCGCGATTTTCCGGTACATAATGGACGTGCGAGCCGTGTGAAACCTCGGTATAGGATTTGGGATTAAACACGCCCAGTGAATCCGCAAGTGCAAATCCTGCGGCTATGATAACAGCGGCGATGAAAATGTATTTAAGCTTGTTTTTGGATGTCATCGGGCAAGATTATCAAGGCGATTAGTGTTAGTGTTGTGCGTATACTTCCCGGGAGCCGTCCTCCTGGAAAAGGAAGACTTTATACGGTTCTGCGGGACGACCGGGCATCTCCATGCCGGGCGATCCGATCGGCATTTCGGGCACGGCAATACCCCTGGCGTCGGGCTTTTCGGCCAGCAGATTCTTGATATCCTCAACGGGCACGTGGCCTTCCACAACATAATCCCCAACAACAGCCGTGTGGCATGAGCCCATGTCGTACGGGATATCATTATCCATTTTTATGGCCTGCAAATTTTGCGTGGCTACCTGCTCCACTTCAAATCCATTTTGTTCCAGGTAGGTAGCCCATTCGGCACAGCACATGCAGCCTTCATTTTTGTACATGGTGATAGAGTTTGCATCGGATCCGCTCTTTTTACCCGAACAGGCGCCCAAAAGAAGCAGTATCAACGATAAGGTGATGGCGGAGAATGGTGAGCGATAATGAAATTTCATGATATAAAAGGTAGAATAATTTGTGTTTTGAACTCAGCTAATATAACAGATTTCTATTGCTGATTATAAATGGGTTTTCATTTTTTTTTGTAATTAGTTGGATGGGCGAGAGCTGGCCGTTAAACAATCTCCAGACAATCGTTAGAATTTTGTGATACCTTGCCCCGCACTGATGCTTACCTATTGGATGTACCTTCAACCCTAATCTAAATAGGTAAATGTTATGCGTGTACATACTAAACAGTTCAGTATGCTTTTTATTACGATGCTTTTGATGGTGGCACTGTCTTCGTGCAAGTATCTAGATGACAAGGGTGGCAGATCGATGGCGGAATTCCAAGTAACGATTGAGAATACAGGGGAGGTCTATCCCATCCTGAAGAGTGGTGCTTTTACCACGCCCCTGGGAGCCAGCGAACCCGGTCCTCTAATGCCCGGTGAAGCTTATGAAGTGGAATTTACGGCACCTGTAGGAGCCCATTTATCACTGGCAACCATGTTTGCACAATCCAATGACTGGTTTTTTGCGTCCGATGAAGACGGTATTGCGCTCTACCATGAAAATGGAGATCAGGTAACCGGTGATGTTACCGCCCAAATCGATCTGTATGATGCGGGTACAGAGGAAGATCAGGAAGTGGGTGTGGGAAATAATCAAGCCCCGCGCCAGAGTGGCCCCGATACCGGCCCTGACGACCCCAATCCCAATGTACGCCTGGTGGATGACATGTATCTGCCGGCCAATGAAGAGATGATACGGGTCACGCTCACCAGTACCGGTACAAATGGATTTCGGCTGCGAATCGAAAACAGCTCCGATGCGAACACACTGCAAACCTCGGAAGGTAGTAAGCCGGCCTTGTTATCTCCGGGCACGTGGCTGGTGCACACAGCTGAGCAATCGGGCCTGCTATACACCCTTGGAGAGCCTGATTACGGCGATGGACTGGAAGCAATAGCGGAAGACGGTGCAGCGGGCATGCTTGCCGAACACTTAGCTGCTGAAACCGGTCTGACCGTGCCGCTTTCACCGGGTGCATACGCTGCTTATTCCGGGCAGAATCCAATTTTTCAATCTGGTGAACCAGCTCCAGACAATGGAATTGAAGCGTTAGCCGAGGATGGCGCCATCGATATGCTTGTGACAGCACTTGAAGCTGAGGCAGCCGTTTCAGCGAGTGGAGGATTTAACCAGCCCGTTGGCGCCAGTCAACCGGGACCGCTGCTTCCGGGTCACCAGTACCAGTTTACATTCGAAGCTGAACAAGGCGATCGGTTTACTTTTGCCACCATGTATGTGCAGTCTAACGATCTGTTTTATGCCCCGGTAGAGGATGGCATCAGGCTGTTTGAAAACGGCAGCCCAATTACCGGTGACATCACCGATCAGGTTCGCCTATGGGATGCGGGCACCGAGGCCAACGAAGAGCCCGGCGTGGGTGGCAACCAGCCGTTACGGCAATCTGGTCCTGATACGGGTCCGGCCGATGACAACAGCAACGTCCGTGAAGTCAACGACATGTATGATTATGGCGAGGTAACTGACCATATCCGGGTTACCATCCAGATGGTCGGTAACTAAATTGTGCGATTTTTTACAAGTCACCCTCTTCTGAAGGAGGGTGACTTGTATTGCTTTTAACGATTTTTTGAATCATCATTGTTATTACAGACAAGCATCAAAAGGTGTAGCTCATGGATCCCAAGAATATTTTAATTATTGAAGACGATGAGGAGATCATCGAGCTGATCGAGATCAACGTGGAGCACCTGGACTATAAGGTTGACAGGGCGATGGAGGGGGAAGAAGGACTGGAAAAAGCACAAAGCCGATCCTATGATTTGATCATCCTGGACTTGATGCTTCCCAAAATTGATGGTCTGGAAGTCTGCAAAACCCTGCGTGCCGAAGATAATAACACCCCAATTTTAATGCTTACCGCTAAATCAGAAGAATTCGACAAGGTGCTTGGGCTGGAGCTCGGCGCCGATGATTACCTGACCAAACCGTTCAGTATTCGTGAGCTGCTGGCGCGAATCAAGGCGAACCTGCGGCGTGTGGAGGTGGACAAGAAAGAAATAAGTGCAAAAGTTGAGTCGCAAGAATTGAAAATTGGGGACCTGGCAATTCAGCCAGATAAGCGCAAAGTCATTAAATCCGGTGAAATCATATCGCTGACGCCAAAAGAGTTTGAGTTGCTCCACCTGTTTGCCGCTCATCCGGGCAAGGCATTTTCCCGCGACGAGTTGTTGCAGGAGATTTGGGGATACCAGTTTGAAGGCTATGATCACACCGTGAATTCACATATTAACAGGTTGCGGAACAAGATTGAGGCCGATCCCTCGGAACCGATGTACCTGAAAACGGTCTGGGGCGTGGGTTATCGTTTTGCGGAACCGGAGGAGATCAGGGAATGAAGCAATTTTTCCAATCCTTTTACTGGAAGCTCTCCCTCGTATTCCTGTTGTTGCTTATAGCGCTTGGGATTGCCCAAGTGACTATCACGTTCAACTCGTCCATGCAGTTTGTCCGCCAGGCGGATCAGAAATTAAACCTGAATCTCGCCGAAAACATGGCTGGGGAGTTCCAGCTTGAGATGGGCGACTCGCTGGATATCAGCCGCATCAAAAGTTCCATCCACGACATGATGGTGGTGAACCCGCGCATTGAGATCTACCTGCTTGATCACCAAGGTAAGATCCTGGCATACTTCGTTGAAAAGGGTCACGAGGTGCTGGCAGATTCCGTGGAGGTGGGGCCGATCAATGAGTTTCTGTCAAACCGAGATTCTGAACTCATTCTGGGCCAGGATCCCCGAAATCCTGATGGCCAAAAACCGATCTCAGTTGCACGGCTCGACATTGGGCAGCCCCAAAGTGGGTACGTCTATATTATTCTGGGCGGAGAGGCGTATGATTCGGCTCTGAGCATGCTGGAGAACAGCTACTTTCTGCAGACCAGCATCCAGATATTTGTCATTATTCTACTGGTTACCGGCATTGTGGGCCTAATCCTTTTTGGGTTCCTGACCCGGAGGTTGCGGCGGATGACGAGCATCATTGAAGAATTTGATCGGGGCGACCTGGATAAACGTGTGCCGGTAAACTCCCATGATGAGATCGGTCGGCTGGCGGAGAGTTTTAACTCCATGGCCGATACGCTCCAGGAAAATGTGAAGGAGCTGAAAAAGACTGACAAGCTGCGCCGCGAACTGATCGCCAATGTCTCGCACGATCTACGCAGCCCGCTGGCCTCCATCCAGGGCTACCTGGAGACAATTCTGCTGAAAGAATCTCAGCTTAGCGAAGACAAGCGAAAAGAATACCTCGATATCATCCTGAAAAATACGCTCGGGCTCCGTGAACTTGTGGAGGAACTCTTCGAGCTTTCCAAACTGGATACGAAGCAGGTGGAACCGGATATCGAGCCGTTTTCCATCAGTGACCTGGTGCAGGATGTGGTACTGAAGTTTGAGCCACGGGCCGAGGAGAAAGAGATCGATATGAGGCCGGACGGTCCCTCCAGCCTGCCGCTGGTGAAGGGGGATATCGCCATGATAGAGCGCGTGTTGAGCAACCTCATCGAAAATGCTATTCAATACTCCAACGAGGGTGGGTCTATCAAGGTGCTTCTCAACAAAAACGAATCAAGCGTAAAAGTACAGGTACTGGATACGGGTCCCGGTATTGCTGAAGAAGACCTCCCCTACATTTTTGACCGCTTCTACCGGGCCGAAAAGAGCCGTTCCAAATCAAAAGGCGGCACCGGACTGGGGCTGGCCATCGCCAAGAAAATGATGGAGCTCCATGGTAAGGAAATCCAGGTGAAAAACAGGGAGCAACAGGGAACCGTATTCTCATTCAACCTCGACGTGGCCTGATTTCTGCCTTTTGGGTATTAATCCACAATTTAGAAGGAGTAGTTTCGAAGTAACCAATAACACTAAAGTGTATCTTGGGTCGTGCCACAACTTGGCATTTTCTGCCCCATGTAGGGATTGGCGATCTCCTTGCTGCTGCTCATCCAGGAAGCGCCTTCACCGTTAGAGGCCATCGGGCAATACTGAATATGCAGTGTTTCATCATAGCCCTGATTCCGTACAGCTTTGATCAGGTTCTGAGATACCTTGTGAAATGCCGCCCGAAGCTGATCCAGGTTTTCTGCTTGCTCAGCTTCTGTTACTGCAGCCACCATGGCTCCGTGATGCTTGGCATGCATTTCGGCATGCTCGGGATGATGATTCATCTCGGCACTGCTTGTGGCTTCGGTTTTAAGTCTGGCCAGGTGTTGGTGGGCTCCCTCGAAATTATCATTTGCCAGTGCTTCCTTCGCAGAAAGATAGTGAGTGACCAGGCTATCCAGGTGTGCTTTATGCTGATGCTGGGCAAACGTATTGGTAGACAAGATGAGAAGGAAAATTAATGCGGATATTATTTTAAGAGTTTTCATAGCTGGTGTAAAATGTTTTGAGATTGATAAAGTTACTGTTTGGTAAAATCCCAATTCTTCATTCCTAATTCCTTAAACCGTATATCGCCGCTGTTCGCCATCCCGAACGCGGATGCTCCGTTCAATGGGCAACACCACAATCAGTCCATCGCCCGGGTGACCCGTACCGGCATGCTCGTGAATAATGGTGACGATGGCATCCACATGCTCGGCTTCGGCCACCATCTCCACTTTAACAACTTTTGAGTGGAGTGTGGGAAACTGCAGGGAGCTGTGTTGGTCGTCGGGATCGCAATAGCTTCCCATGCCTTCCGCCTCCATGACGGTCATGCTTCTAAAGCCTTCCTTTTTTAGCGCTTTATGGGTTTCCTCAAACATTTTTGGGCGGATGTACGCTTTAATCAGTTTCATGATATTATTGGTTGAATTCCGGTTCAAATGTCTGCTCGGTGGATCCGCAGGTAAGCATCTCTTGTCCCATATAAGGATTTATAATCTCTTGCTGAGCACTCACCCAATATGCCCCCCCAGAGTCTTGTGCCATAGGGCAATATTGCAGGTATAGCGTTTGCTGGGGATTAAAACGATTTACAGTCTCCGCCATCACGTCCGATAATGAAGCAAATTGATTACGAAATGCAGAGATCGATCCTGTGCTGCTCAGTTCATTCGTTACGTTAGTAATCTGCTGCTGCCGCTCCATCCAGAACTGCATCGGCTCCTGGTTTTGAATCAGGCTCATATCAACAGCATCGAGCGATTTATTGAACTCAGCCAGGGCAGAGGTGGCCCCATCAAGATTGTCATTGGATAGTGCACTGCTGATCTGGAGGTATGATTCCGTCAGGGCGTTGATCTGGGACCGGAACTCCCGGGTCACATCCTGGCTTGATTCTGATTGAGGTGATGATTGCATCTGGTGCTCTTGGCCGCTGTCCATATTCTCGCCGCTGCCGTGGTCGTGTCCACCGGGCGTACGCCCCTGGTTTTGGCCGGGTACCTGGTTCATCATGCTGCGCTTGTCGGCCAGTTGGGCCGCACTGTCGATCATAAAGTTACCGTTTATCACGACCTGTTCCCCCTCACGCAGTCCCTCCTTGATGACGTAGGCATCGTCCACACGCGGTCCCAGGACAACTTCTCGCGCCTGGAAAGCGGGCTGGTCGCCACCCGTTTGGACATACACCAGCGACCGCTCCCCGGTCCACAGTACCGCCGAGGCCGGAACCTGGAGCTGGGGCTCCCCGCCATTGAGTGGAGAAGAGATGATCCCCCTGGCCAGCATGTTCGGTTTCAGCTTCCCGTCGGGATTGGAAGCTTCTGCGCGGACCGTGGCGGTGCGGCGCCGGTCGTCGAGCATCGGATCGATGTAGGTGACCGTTGCCCGGAAGCGGTCCCCCGGATAGGCCCCCACCGTGAATTCGACCTCATTGCCGCGGGAGATCCCGTCCAGGTCATTTTCATACGCCTCAAACTCGATCCATACGCTGGACAGATCCGCCACCTCAAAAATCGGCTTCCCGAAATGGATATGATCGCCGACGGCCACATGGCGGGTCGTTACATACCCGGTCTGGTGGGAGTGGATATCAAAGTTTTGCTGGGGCTCGCCCTTTTCAAGAATACGGTCGATGACTTCCGGGGCAATTTCCCAGTTGGTAAACTTTTTGCGCGTGGCCTGGTACAGCCGGGGATTTGATTCGCGGTTCTCATACGCTTCCAGCAGCTCTTTCTGGGCTGTTACCAGGTCCGGCGAATAGATTGAAGCGATGGGGTCGCCCATCTCGACGTAGGCACCGGTGTAATCCAGGTAGAGTTTCTCTACGCGACCGGGGAAGTGGGCGGGTATCACCGAGAGCTTGCGCTCGTCAACCATCACCTTGCCGGGCATTCGCGATGTTTTGACGGCGGTGGCGTGGGTGACTTCCGCGGTCTGCACCTGGGCCAGCTGCATGGCCGCCCGGGTCATCGTGGTGGTATAGGGATCGTCACCGGAGTCCGCATCACT
The DNA here is from genome assembly GCF_043951865.1 of Halalkalibaculum sp. DA3122. Classification (NCBI taxonomy): domain Bacteria; kingdom Pseudomonadati; phylum Balneolota; class Balneolia; order Balneolales; family Balneolaceae; genus Halalkalibaculum; species Halalkalibaculum sp. DA3122. The sequence continues at coordinate 94,697 of NZ_JBINJF010000018.1, read as the reverse complement.
GCCTCCGTTGTCGGCGGGGATCAGTTCCATGCCGCAGATCGGGCAGTTGCCCGGCTCATTCTGGCGAACCTGCGGGTGCATGCTGCAGGTATAGACGATGTTGCCCTCTTCATCAGTATGGGCTTCTTCCACATGCTCGTCCATAGTTGCCGGTTGATCGGGTTGCGTGGCGGAACCGCCGAACAGCAGCCATCCCAGGATTATGCCGAGGATGAGAATGCCCCCGGTTGTTGCGAGCTTTTTAAGGTTGAGTGATTTCATGGTATCTGTTTTGATTAATAATAATTGGTGTTGGGACGTAGCATGCTACGTCCGTACTTAATTAATTCCCTTTTTTGCTATCATTTTTGAATCCTGTTTCTTCAGGTTCAATGTTGTAATGCCCGGTCAGCAGCTCGATCCGGGCTACTGCTCTATTCTGGCTGCCGAGGGCTTCTTCACGCGAACGCTGGTAGTCGAGCAGGCGCCGCTGCAGGCGCAGGATCTCCTCAAACTCGGTATCCGCACTGGCGTACTCCTCAGTAAGGATATCGATCGCCTGGCGGGTGCGTTTAATCTGTTTTTCTTCATAGAGATTAAGCCGGCGGTTGGCATTCCGGTAGTCCCGCAACGCTTTTTCAAGGGCTGTGGCCAGCTCGTTCTGCCTGTCTGCCTGCTGCTCGGCTACCGAGCGCTGATTCAGTTCTGCCTGCCGCTTCCGGGCGCGATATTTACCCCGGAACAGGGGGATCTGAATGGAGGCGCGCGCCATAAAGGCATCCTTGCCGTTATCCGTCATCGCAACCTCACGCTGGCCGGTGAGGATGTAATCGAAACCCACCCCGAATTGGGGCAGTCCCTCCAGTCGCGCAGCCCGCACCTGGTGCCCGGCGGCCTGCTCCCGGAACGAAAGCTGGTTCAATCCGGGATTCTGCTCCAACATCTGCCGTCGAAGGTCTTGCTCCCCGGAAGGAAGGGCTAATGGCGACAGCGCCATCGTTTCCGGGAAAGCAACCTGCTCACTGTTAAGCAGTTCACCGAATTCCTGCCGGAGTACACGCCGATCGTCCAGCAGGTTGCTGCGGGCGATGCGCAGGTCCTCCAGTTCTATCTGCACACGCAGCACATCCGGCTGGCTGCTCTGGGCAGTCTCCACCTTCTGCAGCGCCAGCTCCTCCAGCGATTCCAGGATTTCAATATTCTCATCGAGGATGGCGATTCGCTCATTCATCACATACAGCTCGTACCATGTCGATTTCACCTCGTAAAAAAGATTGTTCCGGTGTGCCTGGAACTCCTCGAACCGCGCCCTGGCCTCGTTGATCTTGATATCTTCACGGGCTCCCAGCGTTCCGAACCAGGGAAACATCTGGCTGAACGAAAATCGCGCAGTTTGGGGACCCACCCGCGTCTCAATCGGGCTGATGAAGTAGCCAAACGCCAGCTCGGGATCGGGCAGGGCATTTACTTGTGGTACCTCTTCCAGCGAGGCCAGGTAGCGGTTGAAGGAGGCTTCGAGGTCCGGGTTGTTTTGGGCAGCTGTTTGCAGGTGTTCCTCGAGCTGCGGATTCAGTGCGCTTGTGGTGTCTTGTGCCTGTACTTGTACAATTGTTGCCAATACGAATATGAGCAGCAGGGTCATCCTCGTCAATCCCTCTTCAAAGTGGGACCCCAGAGCCCGTTTCTTAATTTTAGCCCCGTTTCGCTGATTACGAGTTCCATCTCGTTCCGTCTCTCCGCTGCGGAACGCCCAGCCCAGGAAGTTCTGCTTCCAACATTTTTGATCTGCCAACTGAGAGTCAACTTCTTCTCTATGGGTTGAATAAATGACTCCAAGCCTGGCACCCAAGTCCCCCTTCGAAGGGGGATTAAGGGAGATGACAAACCTCCCTTCATTAAAGGGCTTAAGGTTGGGAGGGAGTTGCACTCCCGACCTGAAAGAGCATGTTAATTTATTATCAATTCTTTCACTATTCATTGTTTTCATCCTCTGTAATTAAACTTGTTCCGGTTGCGAGCGCTTCCACTTCCACTCTTTATAGATGGCGTAGAGCACCGGTACCACGAACAGCGTCACCACCTGCAGCAGCATGCCGCCCACGCTGGGGATCGCCATCGGCACCATGATGTCGGAGCCGCGGCCCGTGGAGGTCAGCACCGGGATCAGCGCCAGGATGGTGGTGGCGGTGGTCATCAGCGTGGGACGAATACGGCGCTGCCCGGCGCGAATGACGGTGGCGCGGATCTGCTGCAGGGTCGTCGGCCTGTTGCGGTCGAAGAGCTGGTCGAGGTAGGTGGCCATCACCACACCGCCGTCAGCGGCGATCCCAAACAGGGCGATGAAGCCGACCCAGACGGCGATGCTCAGGTTCACCGTCCCCAGCTGAAACAGGTCGCGCATCGATTCGCCGAACAGGTGGAAATCCATAAACCACGGCTGCCCGTAGAGCCAGATCAGGATGAATCCCCCGGCCCAGGCCACGAAGATGCTGCTGAAGATCATGCTCGTCGTCGGCACCGACCTGAACTGGAAATACATGATCAGGAAGATCACCAGCAGGGCGATCGGCAGGATGACGGAGAGCCGTTTCTCGGCGCGTACCTGGTTTTCGTAGCTGCCGGCAAACTCGTAGCTGATGCCGGAGGGCACCGCCAGGTTTCCCTGTTCGATCTGATCGTGCAGGTGGGCCTGTGCATTTTCCACGACCTCGACCTCCGCAAAGCCGTCCATGCGGTCAAAAATCACGTAGCCGATCAGGAAGGTGTCCTCGCTCTTGATCGCCTGCGGTCCCTGCCGGTAGGTGATCTCCGCGAGTTGCCCCAGCGGAATTTGTCCGCCACCGGAGGAGGGAACCAGCATGTTTTCGAGATCCGACGGCTCGTCCCGGCGCTCGCGGGCATAGCGTACGCGCACCGAATAGCGCTCGCGTCCCTCCACCGTGTTGGTGAGTCCCACGCCGCCGAGTGCCACTTCGATATATTGCTGCACCTGCTGCATGGAGAGTCCGTATCGGGCGATCTCCTCCCGGTCCACGTCGATCTCCAGGTAGGGCTTGCCGACAATCCGATCCGCAAACACCGACGCCGGCTTTACACCCGGTACGTTTTTCAGGTGCTCTTCGAGCTCCATCCCAAAATCTTCGATGGTTTGCAGGTCAGACCCTTTCACCTTGATCCCCATCGGGGCGCGCATGCCGGACTGCAGCATAATCTGCCGCGTCTCTATCGGCTGCAGCTTGGGCGCGGAGGTGAGGCCGGGAATACGGGTGGCGCTGACAATCTCATCCCAGATATCGTCGGGGCTCTCAATATGATCGCGCCACTGCCGGTAGTATTGGCCGTCTGTATCGGGAACCAGGTTGCCGTTCTCGTTGCGGACAAACGCTCCTTCATCATCAACTTTATAGCGGGTTCGGCGCCCGTTTGCATCGGTCTTGTACTCCGATTTGTAGGTGATGACGTTCTCGAACATCGAGGTGGGAGCGGGATCGAGGGCCGATTCGGTGCGTCCCAGCTTGCCGACCACATGCTCCACCTCGGGGATGGAGGAGACCCGCATGTCAATAAGCTGCATATACTCCCTGGCCTGCTCGATGCTGGCGTGCGGCATGGTGGTGGGCATCAGCAGGAAGGAGCCCTCGTCGAGCGGGGGCATGAATTCTTCGCCGAGGCCGGGGAACGTCTCATCAGCAGCGCTCCATACCTGCGTGGTGCGGATGTCGAGGCCAACGGAATCGAAACTTTTTGCCACGAAGCCGAAGACCGAGGAAAATCCGAGCCAGATCACCAGGCTCAGCACGACAAGCGCGGTGGGTACCGAAAGGAACAGCGCTTTGTGGCGGAGAAACCAGCCCAGCATATCCGCATAATATTTGACGACCAGGTAGAAGCTGCCGAGGATCAGAAACAGGAGCAATCCCACGAAAATGTAGTTCCAGAAAAACGCAACCGACGGTCCCAGGGGCAGCCAGTACCGGGCCAGCAGGAACGAGACGATCACCACGACCAGGCCGTTGTTGGCCATCTCCCGGTAGCGGGTGGCGGGGTGATCCACAAGCAGCGGCAATCCATTTATAAGACCGAACCCGACAAGGGCCGTTGCCGCCCAGCCGGGACCGGTGAACAGGAGGACGCCCCCTCCAAGAACCAGCGCCCCGTTCCAGAGCAGTTTTACCAGTTTGCGGCGGATCCTGATCGAGAAGAACCAGTGCGCGAACGGCGGTATCAGCGTGATGGCGATGATGATGGAGGCGACCAGCGCAAAGGTCTTGGTGTAGGCCAGCGGGCGGAAGAGCTTGCCTTCGGCGGCGATCATCGTGAAGACCGGCAGGAAGCTGACGATGGTGGTGGCGATGGCGGTAAGAACGGCCGAGGCGACCTCGCTGGTGGCCCGGAAGATGATCTCGAGCAGCCCTGCCTTGTCGGTCTCATCTGCTTCCTCGATATGCCGGAGCATGTTTTCCGAAAGAATAACACCAACGTCTACAATCGTACCGATGGCGATGGCGATGCCGGAGAGCGCCACAATGTTCGCATCCACGTTGCCCAGCTTCATGGCGATAAAGGTCATCAGCACGGCCAGCGGCAGCATGCCGGAGATCAGCACGGAGCTGCGCAGGTTGAGCACCATCACCACCACCACGATAATCGTGATCAGGATTTCCAGGTTCAGCGCCTCCTCCAGCGTGCCCAGCGTCTCGTTGATCAGCTCGGCGCGGTCGTAGAACGGCACGATGGTCACTTTTGACTCGGTGCCGTCATCCAGCGTTTTGGTGGGCAGGCCGGGGGAGATCTCCTCGATCTTGGCCTTGACGTTCTCAATTACCTGCATCGGGTTTTCGCCGTAGCGGGCTACGACCACCCCGCCGACCGCCTCGGCGCCTCCTTTGTCCAGTACCCCGCGGCGCAGGGCGGGACCGGTGCTCACGTGCGCTACATCCCCGATGCGGAGCGGCACATTATCGCGGCTGGCTACCACAGCCTGTTCGATATCCTCAAGGTTCTCGATATAGCCCAGTCCGCGCACAAAGTACTCCACGTTGTTGAGCTCCATCGTGCGGGCGCCCACCTCGGCGTTGCTATTCTTAACCGCCTGGAAGATGTCGTTCATCGTGATGCCATGCACCTGCATCGCCTCCGGGTCCACATCCACCTGGTACTCCTTTACGTGTCCGCCGATCGGGGCCACTTCTGAAACGCCGCCGGCCGAGGAGAGGCCGTATCCCACATAAAAATCCTGGATGGAACGCAGCTCCTGCAGGTCCCAGCCGCCGGTGGGGTTGCCTTCTGCATCGCGGCCCTCCAGCGTGTACCAGAAAATTTGTCCCAGGGCCGTGGCATCGGGACCCAGCGAGGGCTGCACGCCGGAGGGCAGCGTGCCGGAGGGCAGGGAGTTCAGCTTTTCGAGAATGCGGGAGCGGCTCCAGTAGAAATCGATATCCTCTTCAAAAATCACGTAGATGCTGGACATCCCCATGATGGAGTTGCTGCGCACCGACCGCACGCCCGGCACATTCAGCAGCTGGGTGGTCAGCGGGTAGGTGATCTGGTCTTCCACATCCTGCGGGGAGCGACCGGGCCAGCGGGTGTAGATGATCTGCTGGTTTTCACCGAGGTTGGGGATCGCATCCACCGCCACGGGGTCGCGCGGCAGGGACTGGAGATCCCATGAAAACGGGGCGGTGGCCAAGCCCCAGGCTACGAAGCCGAGCAGCAGGAGTACGGCCACGAGCTTGTTTTCCAGGAAGAAACGTATAGTTTTGTCTAGCATTTAATTGGGTCTTGGGTCTTGCGTGGCTAAGTAATACGCAGTACGTAGTACGGAATACGAAACACGTTCCGTGTTGCATACTGTTATTGCGCAAGGGGGACGTTGATCAGATCAACGACTTGCTGTAAGAGATGGAAGACTAATTCAGAAAGGTGCTGTTCTTCAGGAAGATGGGAGGGGAGGCGTCACCGGCCTGGTGCTCCAGGTTCGCATGCTGAACGGTTGCGGTGACGGGTGTTGCCTGGTCGAGGATACCGGTGGCGACTGTGCTGAGATCGGCTTTAATCCTGGAAAAAGGGTTGGGCGAACGGGTGTTTACCGTGTGCTGGTCGGTGCAGCAAGAGCAGTTGAGCCCGACATCGCAGTCTGTATCGCTGTCGGTATCACCAGCTTGATGCCCGTGGTCGCTGGCATGGGATTTTGGCTCCGGGTCATGATTATGAGTCGTAGATGAGACCGGCTGAGACAGATCACAATGGGCTGCAGAAACCCCCGTGGGAAGGCTGACAGCCGCAAGTAGCAGAAATCCTGCAAGGATGGCGATCGCGCGATATGTACGTGGGTGTCTTCGCATATGTTCTCAGTATTCAAAATTGACAAACTGAAGATATTGAAAAATATTGTGCGGATGCAATCACTTCTGCAACTTCCCGAAATTCCACACATCTTACTGTTAATTTCATTAATCATGATCTCCGAAAAACCTGCTGTTTTGTTGGGAGGTAGCTTGCCACCGGCGGAACGATTACGGGAAATAATTTATTACTACATGTTACTACAAGTAAAATGGGTAAACACTAACCGGAAAACCTAAAATCAATACAGGAGCCATAATGAGCTATCACATGTCAAAAACCCTGGATACCAGTTTTGAAGATGCGATCGAAAAAGTAACCGCGCAGTTAAAAGAGGAGGGATTTGGGGTACTGACAGAAATTGATGTCAAGGAAACCCTGAAGAAAAAGCTGGATGTAGATTTTAAAAAGTATAAAATATTGGGCGCCTGCAATCCCCAGATGGCCCACAAGGCGCTGCAGTTTGAAGACAAGATCGGTACGATGCTGCCGTGTAATGTGATTGTCGAGGAGCACGAAGACGGGTCGGTCGAGGTCTCTGCCGTGGATCCGACCGCCTCAATGCAGGCGATCGATAATGTAAAACTTGCCGATGTGGCCACCCAGGTCAGGGAGATGCTTAATCGCGTGATCCAGGCGCTGTAGCCGGATCAAGGCAACGCTTTTGGGGAGCTGCAGGAGAATGAAATGTACCACCCATTCAGGCCGATGTTTCCGGCAGCATCTTTTTTTGATTTATTTCGTCAAGAATGCGTTCTGTCATTTCACTTTGGAAGGGAAATTCGTACCGGATATCCAGCACATAGGCTTTGACCCGCAGCTTCAGGACAAAATTCCTTTCGTGGATTTCGTTTTGGGCGATCACCACCACCGGCTTTTTCAGGTAGGCGTAGCGTGAGGATATCGCCGCTTTGTAGGCTATCCTTTTGGCTTGGTCTATGTCGATGCGGGCGGGCAGGTAGATCTCGGCCACCACCTGGCAGTCGAGGGCGCCGGTGTTGGCGTTGGATATCGCTTTGCTGGAAATATCCCCGTTGGGCAGGCTGATCACCGAATCGTCGGGTGTGACGATGCGCGTGGAGCGAAGCCCGATCTGTAGAACTTCGCCATAAAAGTCGCCGACCGAAATTTTGTCGCCGACCTGGAATGGACGATCCAGGATGATGATAAAGCCTCCAAAAATATTTTTCAGGATATCCTGGGAAGCCAGGCCGACGGCAATTCCGATGGAGGCGGTCAACGTAATCACCGTTTCGACCGGGGGATCGATAATACCGCCGATGATTATGTAAAGTGAAAACGACCAGATAAAGAGGCGGATAATGGGCACCGACCGCTTGATCGCCATCCGGTAGCTGGTAGCTTTCTCAGAGAGATTGTCGACCACCTGTATTAAAAACTTGTTCAGGAAATAGGTGATGGCGAGAATCAGGATGATCAGGAAAATGACACTCAAAGAGATCAGGTTCTGCAGCTGGGAAACAATTTCCTCCGGCTTCTGCCCGGGCGTATCCGATGGTGTTGAACCGGAACCTGCTGATACGGTATCTACGACGACGGTATCGATTGCGGCGGTGTCGACAACTGCCGCGGTGGTATCCGCAGGTCCATTCTGGGCCAAAAGGGCCACGGGCCGAACTGACAATATGCATATGCTGCTGAAAAACAGGATTAGAAACGGGCGTACGGTGTTCATAGGAAATCCTCCGGGAAAATAAAGTGTCAGTAAAGGTGAATGATATTTCGCTGTTTCAGTACGTTGACTACCTGCCGGTACATCAGCTGGTTAAGCGAGTAGTTCGGCCCGGACTGGTTCAGCAGGCCGCGCGATTTGAGACGCGATAGCATCAGTTTGCTTTCCTGTTCGTTAAAAAGCAGCACCCTGGAAAGTTGTTGCGGGGTGAGCGTGTCATGAAGAACCATTGCCGCAAGGGTAAACAGGATGTCCGGAGTCAAATCCTCCACCAGCTCGAGCGAGGTTACCTCCAGCGGCCTGATATAAAAATGGGTGTCGTTAAAATCCCGAATAGACCGGATCCAAAAGATCATTGCGATCGAGGCGTTGCCCTCGGCCAGTTTGGAAAGCTTGTCAAAATATTGATCTTCCAGGTACTGCTGGGCCTCCTGCTCACGATCCAGCAGCTTGCGGTAGGCCCTGTTTTTCTGTTGAGTTTCATCCGCTTCAAAAACCAGGTCGTACCCGCTGGCTTCGTGTCGTTTTAGAATAACCGATTTGATCTGCTCCCTGGATAGATCGTCACTGCGGATAACATGAGAAAAATAGTCGGCGACCGAGCTGGTTTTTTGCAGAAAATGCCAGGCGTATGAAGAACAGGTGACAATCCAGAAAATCGAATCCTTGGTTTCAGTTATGATATAGAGCAGGGTTTCCAGGGCCTCATAACCATTGAGGCTGCGCAGGTACAGGTTTTGAAGCGCTTCCACTACCACGATGTTGCGCTTAGTTCTCCGGTTGAGGGCGGCAATGATTCCTTCCGCCGAGTCCGTTTTTTTCAGGTCTAGCTGCTCGCACAGCAGGGTGATGCAATGCTCCCTGGTCCAGATCGTTTTGCTGATGGTAATATGTGACCGGTGTGTTTCAGCTAGCACGTCGTTCAGGGCCATATTGAGATAGGCCGTTTTACCACTTCCTCTTTCCCCGACTATCGCAATGGAGGCCGGCAGATCTTTTGTCCAGCTTTCGTAGGCTTTTCCCAGGTTCAGGAAGTTGCCGTTCGGCAGCACATAAAACCGCTGGTCGGTGCTGGCGTCAAAATTGAAAAGACGACGGTAGATATAGGGCAGCTCTTCTACGCGGGCATCGGTTTTGGAGAGATAGTTGGCGATATCGGCTTTTTTTTCTTCCGGAGGGCTCTCTTCCCCGAAGCCGAGAAAACGGTTCAGCGTGCGGGCCTTTTTTTTGGTTTTGCTGCGCCCCAGGCGGCCGAGGATTGAAACTGAATCCTGCAGGCGGGCCCAGCGCGCGCTCAGGATGGTTCTCCAGTTGTCCGCCGTCTCCTTTACCCGGTAGGTCGCATCCAGGATCTGTAGGTCGCCGGGCTCCCCGGTGTGCAGTAGATTCAGCAATTGATCGGTCGAAGAGTACCCATTTTCCTGGATCAGGCTGAGCAGCTTTTGATGGGTCTCCCGGGCCGCTGATGCCGATTGCTCCAGCTTGTGTTCGCTCCGTTCGAGTCCTTCCCGTGCAATCGATATTGGATTTTCTTCCCCGCTGTTGTCCAGTAGCTCCAGTGCGGAATTCAGGTTCACATCGATCACTTCGCGGATTTCGATCACCTCATTCAGCTGCAGGCGCAGGAACTCTTCATATCGCTGTTGAGGGGGCATCAGGGGCGTCAAAAGCTGTTTTTTCAAGACGCGTATCACCATCTGCCGCCAGTTGATCTGCTCGCTGTCCAGGGTGGGAGGATTCTTATCCAGATCAAGATCGTGAACGAAGCTCACATTATCCGGGATCTCTCCAGACTCCGACAATACCTTGTCTGAAAAGTCCTGGACAATCTGGTCCAGGGATCCTTTTTCAAGCGACTCGTTGATGCCTTCCTGAAGAGTGTCTGCCTGCCGGGTCAGGTTCTTCAGGGCTGTTTCCAGGATTGCTTTTTGGGCAGAGGTTTTATCTTTTGCCTCCACCTTCTCCAGTTCATTTTGTTCATGTTCCAGCTGCTGCCCGAGCTCTTGGATCGGGGTAAACAGGGAATCCTCAAAATACCTGTTGAGCCGGGTTTTGAGCTCCTGGACATGATTGTACAGGGCGCTGCGGAATTGCCAGAAACCGGCAACAACGCCGGTTCGGTCGAGCAGGGATTCGTGGGCCTCTTTCCACTGCTTACTGAAGTCAGCAAGATGGTCGGAGGCGCGGTTTTTTGTACGGTCGATCCGCGCCCGGCTGTAGAAGGAGGCCCGTTTTTCGAGGGTTCCGGCCCGCTCGAAATGGTGAACCAGCATCTCCTGCATTGCGCGGCTGTCTTCCTCCAGGTCTTCTGCCAAAGATGATTTCTGCTCATCGATCTGCTTGTGCAGCTGCTCAACCAGTTCCGCCATCGCTTTTGCGCTGTGAGCCGCCTGCAGGGGATCAAAATCATCCGCAAGAAAATCCTGCAGCTTTATTACAATTTTGACCAGCAGCCGCTCATCTTCGTTGATCCACCATTTGGGCAGCTCATTCCGGGAAAACAGGTGGTACTCAATCACTTTTCTAACCGGAATTTTCTGGGTCCACTGATGGGCTTCTTTGGGGGCTTTGTCGGAGTTGCGGCGGAGGAAATTGATCCCGCTTTTGATCATGATGTCGATCGAGCGGATCATGTTTTTCAGGGATTTCGCTGCCTTCAGGAAAAGGGAGTCGTTTTCCAGCGGCCGGAATCGGTCGATATGCTGATTTATGACGGCGGAGTCCTGCAGGCTGCCGGCCAGCTGGTACACCGCCACGGGATAGATATCCGCAATATGGTGCTCGTCATCAGTATTGAGCTGTGCGCGCAGCGATTCCAGCACATCGTGAACGGCGCCGAGGAGGACAGAAGGATCGTTTTCGTCGCTTTCCCGGAGGGTGTCAAGCGGTTGCAGCGCTGAATGGAACGATTCAAGCCGCTGCTCCCGGCTCTCCCTGATGAGCTCGATAAACTCTTTTTCAATCTTTTCTTCAAGCGACTCCCGCAGTACGTAAATACTTGTAGTTGTATCCATCGTGGCATGCTCTACCTAAAGTTCTATCTAAATGTGTTGAAAAACTGCATGAAATGTAACCTCTTTTTGCAAAAGCGCTACCCGGTTTTATAGGAACAGAGGGTTTTTGGAATTCCTCAATTCCTCGTTCTGAAGGAGTTGTACTCCCGTTAAAGGTCACCAGGGTCGGTAGTACAACTACCTCCCAACAAAATGGGAGGTTCTGCAAAGGCCCCTGCACAGTATATCCAAAAATAGGGAGATACGGTAAAGAGGGCGCAAAAATCAGGAGATCTTTTTAGCAGGCTCCTAGCCTGGATTTATCACCAAGAAATTTGTTCTTCAGCAAGGCAAAGGGAAATGGCCGCGCAGACGTACCGTTGTACGTTGAGCAGGTGATTTGCCCTTTAACGCAGCTGAAGGGGGAATCTCGCAGCGTTTTACACCCCGTCAAATAAAAAGGTCGGTAAAAAATGAGGTAAGATACTGCCTGCCATCAGGTCACATGATTTTTACATACATGATCGTGAGAAATACGGGCTAGCCTGGATCTTTATTCAAGAGCCGGGAGGAGTTCAATAGAATTCCTACATCGGGCAGCGACTGGGCGGCGGCAGCGATGATGGGCGGCAGTAAACCGAAGGCCGCCAGCGACAGGCCGGCGATATTGTACAGCGTGGTAAAACCGAAGTTACCCTTGATGATCCGCATGGTTTTGTGAGCGGTGCGGAACAGGTGGGAGATCAGCAGCCAGTCGTCACGCATCAGGGTGATGTGGGAGGTCTCCCTCGCGATGTCCGTGCCGCTGACACCCATCGCGATCGCCACATCCGACTGTGCGAGGGCCGGCGCGTCGTTGATACCGTCGCCGACCATGACGACCGTATGACCCGCTTCCTGGTATTTTTGTACGATCCGAATCTTGTCTTCCGGGAGCAGTTCCGCCTGGAACTCAATGCCCAGCTTGTCCGCCAGAAGTTCGGCCGACTGGTGATGATCCCCGGTGAGGAGCTCGATTTTTGCAATCCCCAGTGCCCGAATCTGTTGCAGGGCCTGGGCGACCTCTTTCCGCTCGGCGTCTTTGGCTGCGAGCAATCCGACAAGCTCTTCATCCCGACAGACGGCCATCACTGTTTTGCCGGCTTCCTTCAAGGGCGTAACTACTGCTTCGTGGGATTGAAGCTGTTCTTCGGTCGGTTTGGCAACTGAAACGGTCTGCTCGTTGATCCGGGCCTTGACGCCGCTTCCCGTGATCGATTCAAACGATTCCGGTTCCGGGATGGAAAGGTGCCGCCCGCGTGCAGCCTTTACGACGGCCTCAGCCAGCGGGTGTTCCGAAAAGAGTTCGGCTGCAGCTGCATTAATAAGCAGGTCTCCTTTCGAGGTGCCGTTGAGGGGAATGACATCGGTAATTTCCGGCCGACCGAAGGTAAGGGTCCCGGTTTTGTCGAGCAGCAGCACGTCGGCCCTGGAGAGCAGCTCGATATATTTTCCCCCTTTAATCAGCAGCCCGTTGCGGGCGCTGGAGCCGATGGAGGCGAGCAGGGCAACAGGCGTAGCCAGGGCAAAAGCGCAGGAGCAGGCGACCACCATCACGGCCACCGTCGACATAACATCGCCGCTGAGCAGCCAGGTCAACAGGGCAATGGTAGCGACCACCGGCAGGTAGTACGTGGAGAAACGGTCGGCAAACTGCTGGATATCGCCCTTGCGGGATTCTGCCTCCTCCACCATCCGGATGATCCGCCCAAAGGTAGAGTCTTTCCCCACGGCCGTAGCCTTGACCAGCAGCCGGCCCCCGCGAGCAATAGTAGAGGCGTAGACGCTGGAGCCGGCGTTCACATCCTCCGGCATCGATTCTCCCGTAATGGACGATTGATCGATGGCGGCCGTCCCCTCGATAACTTCACCGTCGACGGGAATCTGTCCTCCGGGACGTACAAGCACCGTTTCGCCCGTTGAAACCTCATCAACCGGGATATCCTGTTCTTCCCCGTCACGGATGACCGTGGCCACCTGCGGGGCCAGCTCCGTGAGAGAGCGGACCGAATCGCGCGCTTTTTCGGTGGTATAGCCCTCGATAAAGTCCCCGGTCCGCATAAAAAATACGACGATGCCGGCCGTCACCCATTCACCGGCCAGTAGCGCCGCTACGGCGCCGAGGGCCATCAGAGCGTGGGCGATCACCTGGCCTTTGAGTGCCGCCTGCACCACTTTTTTGAAGACGGGATACCCCATAAGCAGCACAAGCAGGGTGCCAAGCCAGAACGGGATAAACGATGTAATCGACTGGAAAAGCCCGAGCCACTCCCCGGCCACCACGACAAAAAGTACCCCCCCGAAGACGATGCCAAACAGCCGCATCGTCTTTTGGGCTATTGCCTCGGTTTCCTGTCGGTCCATATCAGTATCGTCGGGAACGCGGTAACCGATATCCTCGACAGCCTGTTTGAGCTTGTCCCGGTCCGGGGGACCGTTTTCATATTCGATGATCGCTCGTTCTGCCGATAACAGCACCTCGGCCGATGTTACCCCGGGCTGACTCTTCAGTACGTTCTGAACGCTGCGGGCACACCCGGAGCAGTCCATGCCTTTGACGGTGATTTCCAGTTTTTTGCTCATCTATGTTGTATTCAACAAAATTGGTTTATGTTACTATGAGAGGTCTGTATAAAACCGTTGTTTTGTCCATTTTCAGGGGTTGACCCTGGATTCCCGGATTTTCAAAGCCTTCTGCTATTTATTTACAGCAATCGCCATTCTGAACCGGCGGGCAGGAGACGGAACCGTAGGAACAGAACACGCAGCAGTCTCCCTCCCTGGGTTTGACCCGTTCTCCGCAGCCCGGGCAGCTCCAAAAATAAACACAGGCCTCCTCCGGCATCGTTTCTGTGGATCGGTGTCCGCATTTGGGACAGGTGATGTCTGATTCTAATACTATTTTTTTGTCACTCATCGCAGTTGTTGCCCGGTTTCATTTTCGCCTTCCAGGGCTCTCAAGATAACGCAATCTTCGGTCTTTCCCTCTCCCTTGCAGGAATCGATCAACTCCCGGAGTACGGTACGGATACGCTTGAGGTCCTCTATCTTTTGCCGGACATCCTTCAGTTTGGCTTCGGTCTTTCGCTGCACTTCTTCACAGGAGTCGGGATGGTCGATCCGCAGTGCCAGCAGCTCCTTGATCTCTGAGAGCGTAAATCCCAGCTCCTGGGCACGCTTTATAAATTTAATCTGATCGATATGCTTCTGGGTAAAGATCCGGTAGCCTGAGCGCCGCCGGTCAGGTTCGTCAATCAGCTCACGACGTTCATAGTAGCGCACGGTCTCCCTGTTTACGTCGGCGCGTCGCGCGACTTCACCAATTTTGTATGTTTGTGATGTAGACTTCTCCATATATTCAGCCTTATAAGACCGCTACGGGGAGACCCCGTAACGGTTGATGTTACGTATTTTTCTTTGTCATGGTTTTTCCGCAACAGCAGGTTGGATTCTGCCGGCCCCGGCATGTTTGGGGCGCTCCCTTGGTTACGGTCAGTTCACAACCACAATTATCATCGGGACATACATAGACTTCGCCTTTTTTAAATGGCATAACCTGGTCCTCCGTTTAATTTATGAATACAACTCATCCTTAATATAAGGGTTGTACCATGGTACAGAGTCAAGTAAAATCTTGAAGAGAGTTTTGCAAACTCTCAATTTCTTGTTCTGAGGGAGTTGTACTCCCGTTTAAGGTCAATACGGTCGGTGGTACAACCACTTCCCAACAAAATATCAGGTTCTGAAAGATCCCTTGAACAGGTTACGGTACGGCCTCTGTTCCTGTCCGTATGTCGGGATACAGGGACGGGGCTTATTCCGGTCGGGGGCGGAGGGTGAGCTCTCTTGTCAAAATAAAATCCCCAAACTCGGATCCATCGCCATTGGCCGCATTGACGGCCAGGTGGATATAAACGTCATCCTGCTGCCGGGGAGCAATCCACTTCAGCTGCCAAGTGGTTGATATGTCGCCGGTAATGGCGGTGCCTTCCGGGGAGTGCTGCAGGTACTGGAGGCTGTCCGGCGCCGATTCGGTAAACTGCGTGCGGTCCGACTGCGGACTCAACATGCCTGCCTGCCGGCCGTCCGGAAATCGAGCAGAAAGCTGAAATCCGGCTTTTGCCAGGTCTGGGCGCTCCACGTGTATGCGTATCATGTAGGATCGTCCACGCTGGTACTCGCGCGGGAACCCCTCGACCCGGAGCAGGCCCTCGTCGTGATTCAGGGGATAATCAAAATGGCAGCTGTGGCAGGTATCCTCTCCAAATCCACCGGTAAATGTGCCTGTAAGATGTTCCGGGTAATGATAGGTTGTGTGAGATGTTCCAGTATTGGATTGGTTGGGCTGCAGTAATAAACCGGCCACCAATGTTATGACCGGCAAGAGAGTAATTCTGGTGATATGCATAATAGTGGAGACAACGGGATATGGAACACAGAACTGCCAAATATCAGGTCCGGGTCCGGGAATTAGGATATTCGGTGTTCTGTGTCCGGTGTTCTGCGGTTTTACTGGATTTGGGCCCTGCCAAGATAGTTTGTATCGGTGCCAAACCAGATGGCATTGGTCGGCTCGTGAAATACCATGTGCCGTACCGTTCCGCCACCGCTTTCGATGGGCGTTGAGTTGACAAATTCCCGGGTTTTCGTATCAAATCCAACAAACATGTTGGGACTTACGCCGGTTTCCACGACCCAGAGTCGATCCTGGTCATCTACGGTCACGGCATAGGGAC
Organism: Halalkalibaculum sp. DA3122; assembly: GCF_043951865.1. Lineage (NCBI taxonomy): Bacteria > Pseudomonadati > Balneolota > Balneolia > Balneolales > Balneolaceae > Halalkalibaculum > Halalkalibaculum sp. DA3122. The sequence continues at coordinate 78,912 of NZ_JBINJF010000018.1, read as the reverse complement.
GGGAGCTTTCGCCAGACGGCAGCGGCCATTCCTGGAACGATTCATCTTCAGGATTATAGCGGCCGATATATCCCCGGGAGTAGTCGCCGTACCAGATCATCCCGTCGGAGGTCTGGGCCAGCCGGCGGGGACGCGTATTTTCGTTGGGCAGCTCAATTTCTGTGAGTTCGCGGGTGTCGGGATCGACTGTCGCCAGCTTGTTGGTACCGAACAGGGCGATCCAGGGCCGTTCCATATCCTGGTCCATGATGATGCCGTAGGGACGCGCCCGCGGGGTGGGTACGGGAATGATGGTCGGCTCACCCGTTTCGATATCGAAAAATCCGACCGAATTGGCGCCCTGCGAGGTAAACCAGATATCGCCGTTTTTATTGAATGTCATGGTGTGCGGATCCCGGGCACTGTTATCCTCCGGCATCATGAATTTGGTGATCTCTCCCGTTTCGGGATTCACTTTGCCGATATGGTTGGCCCGGTTCCCGGCGTACCAGGGGGTCCCGTTGTTGTCCACGACCACGGTATGGGGACCCGCCCCATCCTCCAGGTCTATTTTGCGGAACTCTTCGGTTTCGGGATTAAATTCGGCTACGTAGTGCGAGCGCTGGCCCACAAACCAGATGTCGCCATCGGGAGCAACAGAGGGATCGCGGGGACGACTCTCTTCCCACGGTACCAGCCACTCGTCGATCTGCACATCGACGGGCGGGGCTACTTCAGAATCAGCAAATGCGAAGACAAACAATACTGCTAAGGGTGCCATGGATGCGATTATTTTTTTCATAGCTGTAACATTGGATGAGGAGGTTGGTTAAGTTAAAAGCTACATAAATCCAGCAATTATAAATAGTAGGGGATAAAACTGAAGGAATTTTGAGTTTAGGGCCGCAGATTGGTACAGGGAGTAATGGTTCGTTCTTGTCGCAAGTGTTGGGGGGCAGTTGCACTGCCGACTTAAACAAGCACAAAAAATAGAAGATGGATTCGGTCGACAGTACACCTGTCTCCCAGCGAGAGTGGATTGAGTCGACAGCTCAACTGTATGTAACATAAATCTGTGGAGATCTGCGGTTAATTTTTCAGGATCGATTCATCCAGCATGTCATTCTCTCGGAATACAAAATAGTTGGAGAACCAGATCCCAAAATACACCGAAAGTACAGTCCCGGAAAAGATGGCCAGCATGATCATAATCTGGTATTTGATCGCCGTCATCGGTGAGCTGCCACTTAGAATTTGTCCCGTCATCATGCCGGGCAGCGATACGAGGCCGATGGTCGCCATGGTGGCCAGTGTGGGATTGGCGGAGCGCTTGAGGGCCCGCTGGAAGAATGGAAACAGCGCTTCATGCCGGGTGGCTCCGCAGGCCAGGTAAAACTGGTAGCGCTCTTTCTGCTCCTTCAGGCTGTAGTAGAAATCGTTGATGCCGATGACGTTACTGCGAAGACAGTTGCCGAGTACCATGCCGGTGACCGGGATCGTATACTGGGCCGCCAGGAATGTTGGGAGTTGAATCACCAGTTCAAGGAAAAACAGGTCGATCAGGATAATACCAAAAAACGTGGCTCCGAAGATCGGCAGAACCAGTTTCCAGGTTCGGTTGAGCTCGCTGCGATCGATCGTGGCAAAATCGGCTACGCCCACCATCACCAGTATCCAGGCCATGTTGATCCAGGCGTTGTCCAGTTCAAAAAGAAACTCCAGGTAGTATCCCACGAAAAGCAGCTGCAGGGTCATCCGCACGGTGGCGACAGCCAGTTTTCTGTTGAGCCCGGTGTTATATCGCCATAAGATAAACGCCGGAATTACCAGGATCAGAAAGCCAATGGCCAGTTGCCACCAGCCGAGTTCAATTATCTCCATTAAGCAGGATCAATGTTTCTGATTATTTTTTAATCTCATCTTTCAGAGTCGTGTCGAATCCATCCCCATTGGACTTTGCCGCCTAATATGACAGACCCATTCGATCTGTCTTCATGTGGCAACAATTCCACAATTCCACAATTCTATAATTCTATAATTTCATCACACAGCTCCAGCCAAAACGGGTCATGTGTCGTGGAAATAACCGTTTTATTGGGATCAGAAAGAAGCAGATTCGCGGCTTTTTGTTTGGAGGACCGGTCGAGTGCCGAGGTCGGTTCGTCGAGCAGCAGCAGGGGGCGGTCCAGCAGGTGGCAAAGAGCCAGTCCCACGCGCTGCCGCTGACCTGTGGAGAGATCGCGCAGTGGTTTTTCCAACAGGCCCGGTGAGAGCGAGAGCTCTTCAAGTATTAACCGTACCTGGTCCGTTTCCGGCATCCTGTTCCTGTTGTGAACAAATTCGAACGGTCGTTGTAATATCTGTTTTACCGTTCCGTCGCCTATATTCAGATCTTGTGGAAGCCAGGCGGTGGCTCTGCGAATTTCAGTATAGTTATTCTCTGAGATCGCGGTCCCATTAAATCGAATTTCACCGGAAACAGGTTGCTCAAAGCCCAAAAGCAGGCGGAGCAGGGTGGTTTTGCCGGTTCCCGAATCAGATTTTATGGCGATCTTCTCACCCTTTCCTACGGATAGTGAGAAATCGTGAAAGAGCAGGTCGTCCTCTCCATTGTATCCAAACGCAATCCGGTTAAAGGTGACGATCGACATTTTTCAGGTAATTCTACTTGACCGGTATCACATATCTGACATCCGGAGGTGCGGTTTCCTATGGGCCGGAACGATCTACGGAATTGATAACGCGGCCTTCGCTCACAAATGAAATACCCTGCTGTTGCGAGGTGCTGATCATGACCGCCTCGATGACAGGTTCGTTGACGGGCCGCATCGCTTCCCAAAGCACCAGGAAGTTTGCCCCAACGCCGCCCCGAAGGTCCTCTTCCTCAACAACAAAAGAGATCGAGGAAAGGGCGGGAACTTTGCGGGGTTCATCCAGGTACCGGTGGACCAGCCCTCCCTGGGAGTCATAATAATATACTTTTTTGAGGATGACAGGCTCCTGGAGATCGGTATTGCGGATGCTGAGCGTGGTCGTCAGGTTAAATGTTTTTTGTTGGTTCATCTGGTAGATGTGGGAATACACCGGTACATAAACATTCGCGCCATCGACTGCATCGCTGCTAAAATTTACAAATGATTCCGCTGCGAAATGCTGATCAGAAGAGGAGTCGGGATTCAGGCTCGTCTCGCTCGTTGAAGGGGAGTCCTCCGATGCGCTACAGCCCAGAAATATCAAAAACATCGCAGTGCCGATAATACTGGTAGTGAGTGATCGCAGGTTGTTGTTCTTCATGAGATGGCCAGCAAAGTTTGGGATCGTGTGAAATTGTAATAACGAAATAGAGGTGATCGCAATCAAGTGAACAGGTCAGATATCCGGGTTAGCCTTGCACGTTGCTGGTATATTGTGACTTTGCGTCCGTCTGAGGATGCACTGGTTAAAACGTTGGTAAAAAAAACTCCTCCCGCCGGAATTAAACGATGCCGACAAGAGGAGCTGAACCGATATGTTAAGCTGTTACCGCGCTTTCATGCGTTATTTTTGTGCCCAGCACTTCCAGGAATGCCGCCAGCCATTTGGGATGGCCCGGCCATGCGGGTGAGGTCACGAGGTTGCCGTCAACGACCACTTCCGTGGCTTCTACATCTTTGTAGTTGGCACCGGCCAACTCCATCTCGGGTCCGACGGCGGGATAGGCGGTTAGCGTTTTTCCCTTCACTACGCCTGCGGCCGATAAAATTTGGAGGCCGTGACACAGGGCCGCAATCGGTTTGTCCTGTTCAGCGAAGTGGCGGACGATATCGAGCACCCCTTCTTCACGCCTCAGGTATTCAGGGGCGCGTCCCCCGGAAAGGAGCAGGGCGTCGTAATCGGCCGGATCAATTTCATCAAAAGTGGCGTTGAGGGCGAAATTATGTCCCGGTTTTTCGGTGTAGGTCTGATCTCCTTCAAAATCGTGAATGGCGGTCTTTACCGTTTCACCGGACTTTTTTTTAGGACAGATGGCGTGCACGGTGTGACCGACCATCTGCAGTGCCTGAAAGGGGACCATGATTTCATAATCTTCACCAAAATCGCCGACAATTTGCAAAATCTTTTTTCCACTCATAAAATACCTCTCTTTTCTGTTTTATGGTTTGTTGGTACAAGGGAAACATCCTTTGCTGAAACCAACGTTCCTGCAAATGTTGATGGAGACCATATCCGGGATTGAGGCGGAAACGTAGCAACGGTTGTTTCCGCCTCACCAGGGATTCCTAAAAAATAATTCCTCCGTTGCTGTGGACTACTGTTTTTGCCGGATCGGAATTTGAACGTTCAGGCTGCCACTCCGGCTAAAATGGAGGGTTGCGGAAATAGAATCACCGGCCGCCAAGGTTTTGTTCACCTCCATAAGCATAATGTGAAATGCGCCGGGTTTCATCTCCAGTACGGAACCTGCTTTAATGGGGAGCGGACCGGCGGGGCGCATCCCTGAGATCCCGTCATACCGGGAATAGGATTCATGAATTTCGGCCGTATCTGCAATATCCGTGGTAATCCCGATGAGCGTGTCGGCCTGTTTGGTGCCGTTGGCAACAGTCAGGTACGCTCCGCCCATCATACCCGGGTTGGCCGGTCGTGCCCACGCGCCGCGAATTTCGATCCGGTCGCCGGGAAGCGCCGGGGCGTTGGCCCGTTCCTTTTCTTCGGAAGTACATGAGCAGGTTATTATCATCGTCAAGCTGAAGACCAGGATTGTGCGAAATGGTATCATGATTGTTGTTGTAGGTTCAAAAGGTGTAATTCAGGTCGATAAAAATGACACGTCCCGGCTCAGGGATGCGCTTGCCTGCATATTCTGCCATCATCATACCGGCAAATGGATTGTTGGCATTCAGGTGGTTCACGTACCGGGTGTCAAAAATATTATTGATACCGACCTGCAGGCTGAGTTTCCGGAGTATATCGATTCCGCCCTTCAGGTCTGCGGTAGTATATCCCCGGGTGGGCTGTTCTCCGAGGGAAGTCGCTACACGGTCCTGTTCAGAAACGATATGCAGGACGCCTTCCGCAAAAAATTGACTCCCCTCGTTTTCGTATCGCAGGCGGGTATCGATGCCAAACGGGGAGACGCCCAGTGCCGGTTCTTTAGCCGTTCGGTTTTCCCCCCACAGGTACCGGGCCGAGACTTCGGTTTTCAGGCTCGGGACAAAGCGGTAGGCCACAGAGGATTCCAGTCCCCAAAATGTGGCTTTCCCATTTTGATACTGGTATACGGTATTGGGACTCAAGGGCAGCCGCTTGGGGAGGTCCGTCGCCCGAATCGTGATATAGTCATCCATGAAGCGGATGAACGCGTTAAAGGAAAAGGCCCATTTTGGGTAATGACTTTCGATCCACAGGTCGACCTGGGTACTGCGCTCTGGCCGGAGGCCGGGGTCGCCCGTAAATTCGGCGCTGGTTTGCGCTTTTGAGGCGGGGATCCGGTCAGAATAGCGTTCGGTGGCGTCCGCTGTTCGCACTGCCGATCCGATGCCCGCCGATATCACCCAGTGTTCATTGGGGTTGGCGCTCAGTGTAAATGCGCCGTTCAGATTCATTTCGGTGTGATCGAGTTCGGCAGAAACCTGTTCCCTGAAAAAATCAGATATACGGGAGCTTGCGGCGGTGGCACTCACAAAATCGACCCGTACCGTTCCCGCGGCCGAAAATATACGGGTGAAATGGTGTTCTGCCCTTGCAAACACACCCGCATCCGTAATTGTGGCGTCGGGCCACATCTGGTCTTCGAACATAAGCATGCCGTTGTCTCGCCGCCTGATGGTTCGAACGGCGTTGCGGTTGGCCGAATAGAGATCTGCTCCCACTTCCAGGTTCCAGAAATCAGCCGGAACCAGGTGAACTGCTGCACGTCCGCCGGCCACTCCTATCGAGGCGTCCACATCCACGTCGAGGGCAAAGGGGGGCATGCGCCCTTCCATCGGCATGGCAGTCGGCTTGCTGTCGTTGTCCATGCCGTGATCTACGTAGTTGTAGTATATTTTAATTTCGGCAGACTGCAGAATGCCGCTGCTCTGTTGCCAGTTCCAGGCCAGGGAGGTGTTGTAGGAATTAAAATAGTCGGCATCCAGGAGTCGTCCCGGGTAGTCGATATTTCGCTGGTTTTGGTAGCCCCCTCCGGCAGTGATTCGTCCATTTTGGGAGGTTGCATAGCTTACTTTTCCCCGTACTTCGCGTGAGAGGAAATCGGCCGGAATAGACGTGGCGTTTCCGTCTTCAAAATCGTCTCCCTGCCGCCAGGCGGTATTTAACCAGTATCCAAGCTTGTCGCGTTTCCCGGATACGGTGGCGGTACCTTCCAGGGCGTTGTAGTTACTGTCGAAACCCGAGGATATCCTCCCGTGGGTGGTATACGGTGCGATGTTGGCAAGGTCGTTGGTTTCCACCCGGATGGCACTCAGGTTGCCGGCTCCCCACGTGAGGGCGTAAGGACCTTTGACGACCTGCATCGACTGTATGGCGCTGGGGTCGAGATGGCTGAGCGGGGAGTCCATCCGTGCCGGTCCCGCGGGAAAGATGCGGGTGCCGTCCAGGTAGGTACCCACTTCGGTTTCCCGTAACCCGCGGACGACGGGATCGAGCCCGATCGGCCCGCGCCGTACCGCATCCACACCGGGCACCACGCGCAGCAGCTCCCCGGAATCCCTGGGATTGGCTTCCCGGACCTGCTGGTCCTCCAGCTCATTTTTGGGTTCCAGGTCGGGCCGCAGGGAGTGCACCGCTATGCCGGAAAGTTCATAGGAGACCTCTGCTAGTGAGAATGCCACTTCGGTGGTCGTGCCGGCCGTTATGGTTACCCTTTTGCGGGCGGGCTCAAATCCTATAAAAGTTGCTTTTAGGGTATAGGTTCCAGCCGGCAGGTTGCTGATGGTGAACGCCCCGTTGTTATCAGTGGTAGTTCCGAAGGTGGTGTTCGGGATGAAAACGTTGACATCGCTTACGGGACTCTGGTCATTTTGACTTGTCACGGTTCCGCTGACAGAACCGGTTGACTGGGAAAACATTGCGGCAGGTAAAAATAAAATCATATACAGGCATGCCACAACGGGGATTCGGTTTAGATAATGCATAAAATCCTCCTTGGAGTTTAGCAATGGTTTCACCCGGCCGGGGCAAAGAACGCCGGCGGGAGAGAATGATTCGATTTAGTTGTAGTGCAGGGGTCGAATCAAGAAAACTGCGGAGGATGGAAAATATCCTTTAAACAGAATTGAGTGGCAAATGTGGTGGCTGGATCTGTATGGATTGTGAAATCAAGTGTATGGTCGGCGCCGGCAATTGAGGGCAGCAGCACTTTGGAGATCTGAACGCCGGAAATAAGCTGCTTGCCGGAGGCGTCGCACGAACAGTAGAACGGGGGGTTGCCGTTGTTCTCATGGCAATCGCAATGCATGGCCATGCCGCCCGAACCACTGGTCATGCAAACTCCGTCCATCATGCAGGCCTGGTGGACGGAATGGGGAGCGGAGAACAGCGCTTCATAACAATGAGGTGACAGGGGGAATTGCGAGCCCAGCAGCACTACCGTCATCAAGGGCAGGAGGACTCCCTTGAGGAGGTCGAAGAGTCGGTATGCGCGAAAGGCCCTCACGTCGGGTTATCGGAGTTGGTTTATTCCTTCAAGAATATGTTCCGGTTTTGAGAAGCTGCCGCTGTATTCCAGGCGAAGCCGCCCCTGTTTGTCCAGCAGCGAAATACGGTTGGTATGGTTCATAAAATAGAGCTTTTTACCTTCATCGCTGGTCTTCCGGTAAGAAATTTCCGCTACGATGTTCAGGTCGCTCAGCAGCGAGTCGATCGTCGTGGTATCGCCGGTTACAAAGGTAAATTGATCCTTATTCAGCTTAAACTGTTCCATATAGTGATCGAGAACCGAGGGCGTGTCCCGCTCGGGATCGAAGGTAATGCCGATGAAGTGAACATCTTCCGGATCTTCAAGCTGGTCTTTGACATTTTTCATGTTTGCGGTAATTGCCGGACATACATCCGGGCAGTTGGTGTAGATAAAGCCCAGCACCGTTACCTGGCCGCTGAAATCGTCCGGAAAGTTGACGCGGGTACTGTCCTGGTCGAGCAGCGGATACGACTTCTCTCCCAGATCGCTGATCACCTCCGGCTGATTACAGGAGACGGCAAACAGTAATGACGCGAAAAAAAGGAGCATCGGCCGCAGAATGGAGATAAAACGGAGGTTCCCGGTTTTCGTGCTAACAGCAGGCCTCTTAGTGGCAGGGAATTTCCGCATGATCTTCGCAGGGTTCAAATTCAAATTCCAGTGTGGAGTGGCGGATGTTGTATTTGGATTTCAACAATTCCTTGAGGTTCGATTTAATTCGTTCCATCTGGTCCAGTTTGTCTTCGTCAATGACGACGTGGCTTTCCAGCAGGATGTTGCTCTCGTCCAGCCGCCATACATGCAGGTGGTGAATATCCAGCACGTCGGCTGTCGACTTCATCGCCTCGGTCACCTTCTCGATATCAATTTCGCGCGGGGTGCTTTCCATTAATATGTTGATCGTTTTTTTGAGCATGTAATAGCTTTGCCACAAGATGTAGCCCGCGATCAGCAGCGTCAACAGGGTGTCAATGATGTAGAGCTGGTACTCCAGGATCAGCCAGCCGGCAATAATTACGCCCACCGATGAAAAGGCATCCGAAAGGATGTGAATATAGGCGCTGCGGATATTGATGTTTTCTTTGGATTTGCTGAAAAGCAGGGCCGCCGTCACCAGGTTTCCTATCAGCCCGATAATAGCGACGATGAACATCGTCAGCCCGTCGATCGGCTGCGGGTTGTAAAAACGCTCGACCCCCTCCTTGACAAGGTACAGAGCTATGATAACAAGCGTTATCAGATTGATGAAAGCTCCGATAATCTCGGCCCGTTTGTAGCCGAATGTCTTATCCCGGTTGGCATCTTTCTGGGAAACTTTACGCGCCACAAGGCTGATTCCCAGCGAGGCGGTGTCATTGAGGTTGTGCAGGGCGTCGGAGAGCAGGGCCAGGCTGTTGGAAAGAATGCCTCCCACAAACTCCGCGATGGTGATCACCAAGTTCAGGAAGATGGAGATCCACAGCCGTCCTTCGGTGGTGTCCTCCCCGTGGTGGTGATGCCCGTGACTGTGATCGTGCGAATGTGCCATGAGAGTGAAGAACGTGTATGACCGGTCGGAAATTCAGATACAAATATAAGTAATAAGTAACCAGCAATTTTTATTTTGCTCAAACAGAAGATAAGAAATAATTCAAAAATGAATACTTGATGAATTGGCTGTTTCGCGGGGAATTTCTTTTTGAGGCGAGCGCGGCTTTACCGTCTGGTCGCACTGCCCGATGAACTGGGAACTGAGGGTGCGAAATTCGTCCGTGCGCTTTGTGGAAGAAAAAAATTGTGTGCTCAACGTACCCATGTACGTTTCCGCCGTTATTTTTACTCCACCCCGTTCACAAACAAATTTCTTGGTGAAGGATCCGGGTAAAATCCTCAATTGCTCGTTCTGAGGGAGTTGCACTCCTGTTTAAAAAGTCTATAAGCCCGGTGGTAAACCAGCTCCCGACAAAATAGCAGCTTCTGCAAAGGTCCCTACAAGTAAAAGTGGATACCGGCCGTAAGCAGAAGACAGGCAAGCATGACCAGAAGGGCCTGTAGGATTGGTTGGGTCGGCAGAAAGCGATAGAGCTTTTCATCCGCGAACTTTTTAACGACTTTCTTCTTACGAGCTACTTCCTCTTCGCTCATCTGTTCTTCATCCATGAGCAGGAGTTTGGTATCGTATTCCAGGTCGGGGATCTGTTTATTGAGCAGATCGGCAATGGTGTGCTCATCAATTTTTGGAAGATCGGCAACGATCAGGTAGATCGGGATAACAATGACAAAGACGGCAACTCCTACGATCGTCTGGTCCAGGACTTCAAAGTTTTGCATAAAGTAGCCGCTGAGTGTACCGACCAGGATGGCCAGTCCCAGCATGCTGAACAGGGCGCTAACCACCAGGCGCAGCTTCCAGTTCAATACCAGCTCGTGCATTTTATGTAGGTATTCAGTGGAGTCCATAGAGCAGTATTCTAGACAGGCAATAATTTACCATTTGTGGAATAAAAGGCAAGTCCTGTGGTTGTATGTAATGCCGGCCATTACAGGGATTCATCCTCAATGAGCAGCTTCATCATCAGGTTGGCGGCCTTGCGGGCAACCGCCTGAAGTGAGTCGCGGTCGGCACGGTCATCCACTTCATACGTCACCGCATCAGCTCCGAATGTTCTGTGGATCCAGTTTTTGGTGATGGGCGAACGGGTGTCAAACGGTTCAACCGCAAATTCGATCTTCGGAAAGGCGGCCTGGATAGAGTCGACCAGGGTGTAGGTGAAATCTTCCGGGAATGTGTCGATACTCCGGTTGATCGGGTAGAAAATATTTTCATTGGTCGAGTGGAAGTCGATTCCGTAGTAGACGGTGAGATTCGGATTGTTCTTCATTCTCTGCTGCAGGTGATTCCTGATCGCCCTGGTTTCCGGCTGGTTGAAATTGGTCCAGTCGCGGTTCAGGTCCACACCCGCCGCATTATGCCGCCAGTGACCATTATCAGCTCCGTCGGGGTTGGCAAACGGGAAGGCGATCACTTCAAACCGGTTGCGAAACTGCCCGGCCAGGGGCGACTCACTGGTGATCTCCTCAAGAAAAGCAAGTGCGGCCATCTGCCCGGTAATTTCGGGAGGATGCAGGCGCGAGGTGATAATGACTACCCCGCGGGGTTGATTTCCATTGGATTGGGTTATCGTCAGTTTCTCAATCGGCCTGTTCTGGTGAGAGTAGCCGACTGTATCTCGTGTCACAAACGGGTATTGGCTCAGGTTTGAAGCCCACCAGTTGTACTCTTCACTGCTGAATATCTCCTGGGCGCTCACCCAGAGCGGTTGGGGGGCAAGGTCCAGCCGGAGCAGGGCCGTGCCCGCGGTGGTGTCGGGTCGATATGCAGAGGAATCGATGGGGAACCAGTTCTTGCCGTCGTAGCTCAGATCGGGATAGTAGCGGTGCGTTCCGTGCTCGTAGGTCAACTCCACCCAAATGGTTTTCGGCACCTCAGACCAGGCCTTGAAACTGTACCAGGGACTATTGTTAACAGGATGATTTTCGGGCTTGATGACAGCCCGGTAGAGCGTATCGTTAACCTGGTAGAAGTCGTTCAGCCGGGTTCCCGGGGCCTCATTCGAAAACCAGATTCCATCCCTGCTGATGCCGATGGTGCGTTTATGCTGTGGATTTATCTCTTTGTCCGAAGTAACTGTCGATCCCGCCGGATCATAAGAAAATCCGGTGAATTCGTCCGTCGACGAACAGGCGGTAAACAGAAAAAGAAGTGTGCAGGGCAGTAAAAAATGCGTCGTTATATTCATCGAATGTTAAGAAGATTAATTCAGTATAAAAGAGGCAGGAAACTAATACACATTTTTGCTTTTGCGCAACCAATTCCTTTTTGTGTGTTAGAACGTTTGTCGTATACTTAATTTTTTGATTTTATTTATGCAGGTTTCTGCAACAGAATTGTGCAATTCACCGAATAGTTGAAAATACACCAGCTACATATAATCGTCTGCAGGGGCGTTTGGGTTCTTTTGGGAGTCATGTTTTTTTCGGCATCAGCCGTATTTGCTTTCCAGGATGAGGCGGACCCCGGCGCGGATGTGATGGACCCCCAGGTTTGGGCCGTCGAAATTGATGGTAATAAGACATTCTCGGATATCGTTATCAAACAGATTATTGCCACGGAAGGACCGACGACGTGGGAAAAAATATCGTTTTGGAAACGGGGCGGCCATGAGGTCAACGAAGAGGAGATTCTGCGTGATGTAATCAGGATACGGCGCTATTATGAACGGCGCGGATTTCCCGGGGTGCGCGTGCGTCACCAAATAGAAACAGGAAAGAAAGACTGGAAGCGGGTGGTCCGTTATGTGATAGAGGAGAATACACCGATTACGATCCGGGAGGTGGATTACCGGGTTGTGGCGGAGGATCGGGAGCGGGAATATATCACATCCAGCCGGAGCTATCGACAGGCCCGTCAGCGCCACGAGTTTCAGCCGGGAAGGCGCTATCAAACCATCAGGGAACCCGAGATTATCGGTATGTTTACAGATCTGCTCAAAAATCTCGGCTTTGCTTTTGCTGATGTCAATATCATTGCCAATGTCGACAGCCTGCAAACCGCAGCTTCGGTGACAATTGAGCTTGTGCCGGGCCCCGAAACCTACTTTGACGAAATAAATGTGACAGGAAACAAGACGGTATCAGAAAATTACGTGGTGAGGGAAGCCGCTCTGAAGAAGACAGAGCGATTTTCGCAGGATCAGCTGCAGCAGGCGCAACGCGAGATCTTCAATCATCACCTGTTCCGTTTTGCCACGATCAACGTCCCGGAACAGCAGCACGATTCTACCCTGAGGGTAGATATTAATCTCCGGGAATACCCGCTCCGTTCCGTACAATTCCTGGGGGGCGTGGGAACCGAGGATCTGCTGCGCGGGCAAGCCAGCTGGACCCACCGCAACCTGTTTCATCGCGGCCACCGGTTTACCGCAACCGGCCGCGCTTCATTTATTGAACAGTCTCTTAACCTGGACTATCTGCTGCCCTATATCTTCAATACCAAAAGCAGCATGGTATTTTCACCCTTTGCCCAGCATATCTTGGAAAGGAGAATCTACGAACTTTTTCACGGCGGTATCACCAACAGTTTTATCTATCGCTACCGGGAAGACCTCACGGGAACGGCCTCCTACCAGTTTACGCGCAATCTGGAGCTCTCTGAACAGTTTGATGAAGCCCTGCCGGACACCTCTTTTGAATACGACCTCTCTTCTTTCCAACTGAGCGGGTATTACAGCCCCGGTTTTACCAGCCGCGGGCAGCAAGGGTGGGTCGTGCAGCCCTATGCCGAATTTTCGGGACTGTTCGGGGGCGCTGCTTTCTCCTTTCAAAAATTTTCGGTCGACCTGCGCCGGTTCACCAGGATAAGCAGCTCCACCACCCTGGCCACCCGACTTCAGCTGGGGGGGATCTCGAATGTGGCTCAGGATTCTCTTCCCCAGAATATCCGCTATTATCTCGGTGGAACCAGCTCAATCAGGGGATGGGGGCGAAATGAACTGGGACCCAAGCGGGCCCGTTTTGACAGCACTGGTGCGTTTCAGGGATATGCACCCACCGGCGGACAGGCGCAGCTTGGGTTCAACCTGGAAATTCGACAACAGCTCAACACATTTATCAACGGGTTTGGAATAGCGGTATTCGTGGATGGGGGACAGGTGTGGCGGAGGATGAGCACCGTAGGGGACCGACCGATACAATTTGCTCTCGGCGGGGGACTGCGCTACAGCTCGCCGATAGGGCCGATCCGGATTGACGTGGGATACAAGCTGAATCCCACTGACGAGGATCTGAACCTATACGGGGGGACCGACTACGGCAACAATTTTGATCGCATCGGGATACATTTTAGTGTGGGGCAGGCGTTTTGATGGAAGAACGGCAGAAACAACATACCGATACGCAAAACCGGCGGTGGCCCTGGCTCGTGGTGGCCGCGTTTCTGTTAATGGTTATTGCAGCCCGTCTGTCCCTGAAAAGCAGTGTGGTGCATGAGCTTGTGCGCAACCAGATTCTGCAGGTTTCAGGTGAGATGCTTGACGGCGAGTTGCGCATCGGAAGTTTGAAGGGCGACCTTTGGAAACAGGTGACATTCGAGGATATCCAGCTGGTTACGCCGACAGATACCGTGCTGAGCGTTGACACGCTCTCCGTTCGCTACCAGGTGCTGAGTTACTTCAATTCCGTGTTCCGGATCGATCAGATCGGGGTGCACCAGCCGTTGGTTTCTGTGATTGAGCAGCAAGATGGCAGTTTTAACCTGGAGCACTTGCTCAAAGACACGACCGCAGCAGAAGATGATACCACTTCATCCCCGTTCTTCTTTAGTGTTGAGCACTTTTCCATTACTGGTGGCGCCCTGGAGGGACGGCTTCGTTCATTGGGCGCAGATTCAGTTGTTGCCGTACGAGATTTTTTGACAGAAGGGGGATTCGGATTTCTGCCGGAGGGGTATGAGCTGCAGCTGCGGGAGCTGTCGTTCCGAGTTGATGAAACCCGGTTATCGCCGGTTCAAATACGCTCTGCCGGCCGGATTGAGGGTCCGCAGATAACCTTGGAAAGCCTGGTTGTAGGTACGGGTCGGTCTGTGCTGGAATCGAGTGCAGAAGTCAATACCGCCGATTCGACTACTTCCCTGAACTTTTCGGCCGTTCCCCTCTCTTGGAGAGACCTGTCGGTCTACCTGGAATCGTTTCCCCTTCAACAAAATCTGCAGCTCGACCTTAACCTGAGCGGAACGTTCCGCGCGTTTGAGGTGGGAGTGACTGCTGAAACTGGGGGGCTGCAACAGCTGGAACTTACAACCGGTTTCCAATGGAACGAGTCGCTTGAACTGCATCATGCGCGGCTTAATGCCGAAGAGCTGGATCTGGCCACCCTTTTTGCGGATACGACCTACCCCCGTATGAAGGATCTGCACGTTAGCCTGGACGGCCTGGTGGATTTCGGCGAGATAAGGCAGGGTACGCTTGAAGGGACTTTTTCCGCACGGGATATACGGCAGGGAGACTTCCAAATTGACCGGTTTTCCGGGGATTATTCGCTCCGGCACGACCGCCTCAAGGCCAGTGTGAACGCAAGCCGGGAAAAAGAACGCATGCAGGTCGGCATGGAGGCAACACGGATATGGAATGAAAAGCCGGAATTTAGTACGGCGATCAATATGCACAATGTGCAGCCGGAGTACTGGATGCGGGATTCTGCCTATGCGGGAACCATCAACCTGTCGGCGAATATTGATGGAGTTGGCTATCTGCCTGACCAGCGATACTGGGATTACCGGCTGGATTTCAAGGAAAGTGTCATTGGTGGCCAGCAGCTGGCGGTTGCTTCTCTAAACGGGCAGGTAAACGGCAGCCGTTTTACCAGCCGCTCAAGGATCAGGTTGAAGGAGAGTGAATTAAACCTCCGGGCTGAGGTCAATAACTACCTGGAGGCGCCCGAGTATGAATATGAACTCAATATCAACCGTCTGAACCTGGCGGAGTGCAAAGGGCTGGAAGAGCTGCCTACAGCGATAAATGCGCAAATTACGGGGAAAGGTAAATATATAACGCCGGAACAGGTACAGCTCACCTCATCCATTAGGATCGATTCTTCCGTTGTAAACCAGGAATATATTGAAAGGCTGGACGCTGAAATTCAGGTACGTGACACCGTGGCAGAGGTTAGCAATGGCACGCTGCTGAGTGCCATTGCAGACGGCAGCTTTGGCGGCCGCTTCCACCTGAAGGAGTGGTACGATATCGAAAACAGGGTGGACCTGGATTTCCAGGTCAAGGACCTGCAAACTTTTGCGGCCCTGGCCGATGTGGGAACGCTGCAGTCCCGCGGTTCAATTTCGGGAAAACTGCAGCCGGTATATGAAGATGAACTGCAGTTCAGCGGGGCGATAGATTTTGAGGACGTTGTTTATGGTGAAACCCTTACCTCTGACGGGATCCGGGGGAGTGTGGAGGTCCTCCTTGTTGAAGAGCCGGAATTTGTCTTAAACCTGGATCTCAGCAACCCGGTTATAAACTCGGTGGTTCTTCGTGATGTTGGTACAACCGTGCGGGGTAAAGTAACCCCGGATTCCACCTATGGTAGCTTGCAGCTCATGTTCAGCAGCCCCAGTGAAAACCGCATACAGCATGCCGCCACGTATGCATTTTCCCCGGAACAAGCCCGGATACATACGATGGAACTGGAGATTATCAGTGATGTACGGAGGCTGCAGCTCTCTTCCCCGTTTGACTTGCTGGTCCGGGAGCATAGCTTTCACATGGATACAATGCGGATCGAGTCAGATGACGGGGCATTGCTGGAGGCTGCGATTCCCCATGCCGATTCCACCGTTCAGCGCGGGTACCTGATGGGGCGCAACCTGAATTTGACCGTTATCCAGAATACGTTGCTGAACGATGCCTATTTCGAAGGAATGCTGTCCGGACGAATTTTTATTGAACGGCAGGATACCATGTTGTCTTCATCGGGAGACCTGCAAATCGAGGATTTGGTTTACGAGGGCACCGCCCTCGATTCGCTCGCGCTGCGATATCAAATTCAAAACGAACGGCTGGAGGGAGGGCTCCTGCTATACGATGGCGACGAACGGCTGGCCCGGGGACAGCTCCGGGTGCCGTTTAAGCTGGGAGATCCCAATGCGTTTGGATCCTCGTTTTTTGAAGAAGAAGTGTTCGGGTTCCTGGAAACGAAGGAGCTGTCAGCCAATCGTTTTCAGCAGATGTTGACAGATGCCGGGATAACCAACAGTTCAGGCACGATGCTTCTAAGCGGTCAACTCCGCGGCACGGCCGGCAAACCGGAGATAGATGCCACGTTCCGCATGAAAGAGGCGTCTATATCCGGCGTTGCAGTCGATTCAATACGGGCCACACTGGATTATAATCATGCAGACCGGGCTTTTATGGTAAATGGCTCTGTCACTTCACTCAGCCAGAAAGCGGCTGAAATTTCCGCTTCCGTTCCGGCCTACCTGGACCTGAAGGATTTCAATCTCGTATTGCCGGATCAGGATGATTCAGTCCAGGTGGATATTACTACCAATCAGTTCAATTTGGCGTCACTGAACGATTTTGTTGACCGAACCGAAATCCGTGAGGTGCAGGGGCTGCTGGATGGTAATGTATCGATTACAGGTCCGTTGAGCGGGCTCTCGGCCCGGGGACAGCTGGATTTCCGTGAGGGGGCGGTCCGGATTGTGGAAGCGGGTGTAAAAATATCGGAGATCGAGTCGGTCATTAATTTTAACGGTAACCGGGTACAGGTTGAAAAGATGCAGGCACGGAGCGGGAACGGCACCTTTACCGCCGGCGGAACGATGAATTTCGACGAACTTCAGCCGGGGACACTGGACCTAGAAATGGCAGCTGAAAATTTTCGCATTGCCAATACTGCTGAGTACAGTGCCATTATTGACATGGATACACAGCTTGGCGGTACCCTGGCGAAGCCCGATGTAAAAGGTGAATTAAGTTTCGTAAGCGGGTACATCTATCTTCAGAATTTCGGTGAAAAATCGGTTGAGACGGTTGAGCTCGACGCTGACTCTGCCTCCGAAAATTACAGTGCCTACGCACAATACGATTCCCTGAGCCTGAATATGGATGTCTCCTTTAACCGGCGGTTTTATGTACGGAACCAGCGCTATCTTGATCTCGAATATGAGCTCGACGGGCAGGTCGATCTTGTCAAAGACCGGGGGGATGACCTGGAGCTTTTTGGGACGCTGGAAGCCTCAAGCGGCTATGCACGTCCCCTGGGCAAGCGGTTTCAGCTGGAGGAGGGTGTGATCACATTTGATGGAACCCCCGCCAATCCGCAACTGAACATCCGGCACCTGTTTGAGCCGCCCCAGCAGGAACTGGGGGATGTACAGATATGGTATATCATTGAGGGAAGGGTGGAAGATCCCCTGTTCAAGTATGAAAGCGAGCCTGAAATGGGGCTCGAGGATATCATCAGTTACACCCTGTTCGGCAAGCCGTTTATGTCGCTGGACCCCTGGAAACAGGTGGTCGCCAACTCAGGCAGCAACATCAGTGCGGCCGACGTGGCGATGGATGTACTGCTTGACAAGGTGGAAACCCTGGCCACGCAGCGGCTGGGGATCGATGTGGTGCAGATCGACAATACCCGGAGCGGTACAAATTCGGGTACGTCCATTAAAACCGGTTGGTATCTGAACCCCCGGGTGTTTTTTGCGATCCAAAATGAAATAACCGGCTCTACACCGGATACGGTTTTTATCCTTGAGTATTTGTTAAAGAAGGATTTAAAGCTGATCATAACCCAGGGTAGCGACAGCCAGACCGGCCTCGACCTTCGGTGGAATTATGACTATTAGAAGTATGGCGTAGTACGTATTTCGTATTAAATTTAGTCATTGGAAAGGGACCGGTGAACCTGCAGGTGCAAAGTAGTGTTTACCAACCCGGGATTTGGATATTGTGACAACCAAGTAGTGCGAAAGGAGATGTCGAATTATACAGGTCGAAGTTCAGTCGCCCCCCCCCCGAAAGCTTTGGCATTTGTTAAACAGAAATACACAACACGAAATATGTAATAATGACTATGTACACTAACGAAGATCAACAACTAGCCCGAAAGATACTCCATTTTAGCTGCGAGCTGGAAGAGGGCCAAAATGTGATGCTCCAGCTTGTCGGTTTGAACGGCATCGGCCTGCTGCGGGCACTGGTCGCCGAGGCGCGGGATATGAATGTAAACCCGTTTGTTCGGATCGAAGATACCGAAATTCAACGAATGCTGGTGGAGCGGGGAGATAAAGAGTTCTGGGAAAGCCAGGCAAAGGTCGATCAGCTGCCCCTGATGAAAGAGATGGATGCGTTTGTTGGCGTTCGTGCCTCCCTAAACATCTACGAACAGGCCGATGTGAGCAAAAAAGCCAACAAGGCCTACTCCGATTATTTCCAGAAACCGGTCCATTTTGAGGAACGTGTTAAAAACACCAACTGGGTGGTGCTGCGCTATCCCTCGGAGGCGTTTGCGATGAATGCCCGAATGCCCACCCATAAATTTCGCGAATTTTATTATGATGCCTGCCTGCTGGATTACAGCCAGCTCCATGAGGCAATGAAGCCGCTGGAAGAGCGACTCCGAAAAACCGACATGATTCGATTGAAAGGGGAGGGCACTGATATCGAGTTTTCCGTAAAGGGACAAAACTGGATCCCCTGCTACGGGAAGCGCAATATCCCGGATGGGGAGCTTTTCTCTTCTCCGGTTCTCTCATCCGTTGAGGGACATATAACCTATGCACCATCGGTATATCAGGGTAAGCCGTTTGAGTTTGTGAAGCTGGAGGTGCGTGACGGAGTTGTGGTCGATTTTGACTCATCGGATAATGAAAAGCTGGAAGAGATCCTGGATACCGATGCCGGAGCGCGACAGTTCGGGGAGTTCAGCTTTGGACTCAATCCGATTATAGAGCGCCCGATGTACGATATTCTCTTTGATGAAAAAATCTACGGCTCAAATCACCTGACGCTGGGCAACGATTACGAGGAAGCTCCCAACGGCAACGACAGCAGTATCCACTGGGACCTGGTCTGCATCGGTGCTGATGTGTACCTGGATGGGGAAAAAGTGCGAGAAGGCCGAAAGTTTATTACCAAAGACCTGCAGGGGCTGAATCCCGAAAACCTGGTGTAGAATATCGAACTGCAGAGCGGGGAATGTTGAATGATGGAGGATTTCCCCTTCGTAATTTTATATTCCCTGTTCAATATTTTGTGTTTACCTCTCTTTCGATCCGTTATCCAGGCTGTTACTGCGAACTTCAGGCCTGACATCACTCGTGACCCTGATTTTTGATCTCCCATTTTTTCTCTATACTATTTCAATAAACGGGAATTACAAAGGAGAAAAGGATGGGAGCATTATTTTCTCAGCTCAATATCTGGGCGGCACTGGTTGGGGGTATAGCGTACTTCATGACCGGATGGCTCTGGTACGGTCCGCTGTTTGGTAAAGCGTGGATGCGGGAAAAAGGAATGGGGGAACACCCTGAACCTCCGGAACCGATTAATTTTCTGTACTCTCTTATACTGCAGGGTATTGTGGGAATATCACTTGGCTTGTTTATGGCAGCCCTGGATGCAACCACTGCGATGCAGGGATTGTCCGTAGGATTGGCCGCCGGCGCCGGATTTGTGTTGACTACAGTGGGCGTGAACGGCATCTATAACGATATGTCGCTGAGGCTGTTTGCCATCGACGGGGGCTATCATCTGGCGGGATTTGCAGTGGCCGGTCTTGTCATCGGGTTGTGGTAAAAATTGTCTGCCCAAAAAGTGGAGGGGCAACCCCTCGTACGCCAAATATTCGGTATCAGCGTAAAGGCCTGCCAGGTTTTCACACCGACAGGCCGTTTGGACGCTGTTAATCAGCCCAGGCTTCAACATCATCGTAGACTTCAGCAAATTCGATCTCTTCGCCATTTTTGCTGAGCGTAGCCTCGAACTGCGTTACCTCCTCTTCTTCCCGCTTGATCAGCTCTGTGGCAAGCTTGTCCACAATTTTGCGCTGTATCAACCGCTTGAGCGGACGGGCGCCGTACACCGGGTCATAACCGCGTTCGGCCAGCCAGTCTTTGACGGGATCTGAAATCGAGAGCCTGACATTTTTCTTTGCAAGCATTTCGAAGACCCGCTTGAGCTGGATATCCACGATTTCCCGTATATGCTCTTTGTTGAGCGGGTGGAATACGATGATATCATCTACGCGGTTCAGGAATTCGGGGCGGATCGACTTTTTCAACTGGTCCATCAGTTGATCCTGCAGGTCGCTGTAGACTTCATCCGTAAATGCCCCGCCGGTTTCCTCAATTTTGTCCTGGATCAGGTGCGAACCGATGTTGCTGGTCATTATAATGATAGTGTTGGTGAAGTCGACCGTGACACCCTTGTTGTCGGTCAGGCGGCCTTCATCCAGCACCTGAAGCAGCATGTTGAACACATCGGCATGCGCCTTCTCGATTTCATCCAGCAGGATGACGGAGTACGGTTTGCGCCGCACCGCTTCGGTGAGCTGCCCGCCTTCGTCGTATCCCACGTAGCCGGGAGGAGCTCCGACCAGGCGACTGACGCTGTGACGCTCCATATACTCGCTCATGTCGATGCGCACCATGGCGTCCTCATCGTTGAAGAGGAAGTTGGCCAGTGAACGGGCCAGTTCCGTCTTCCCGACGCCCGTAGAGCCAAGGAAGAAGAACGATCCGATCGGTCGCTGGGCGTCCTGGAGTCCGGCGCGCGAACGCCGAACGGCATTGGAAACCGTTTCGATGGCGGGGTCCTGCCCGACCACCCGTTTGTGGAGCTCTTCTTCGAGGTGAATAAGTTTTTGCCGCTCGCTCTGCAGCATCTTGCTGACCGGGATGCCGGTCCACCGCGAAACGATATCGGCGATATCCTCATACTCAACCTCCTCCTTGAGCATGGCACGACCTTCCTGGACCTCATCGAGCTGTTTCTTGGTATCCTCGAGGTCTTTTTCCAGTTGTTTAATTGTGCCATAGCGAAGTTCAGCGACTTTTTCGTAGTTGCCTTCCCGCTCGGCCTTTTCGGCCTGGTTGCGGGAGGTATCGATCGCCTCTTTCAGGTCGCGCGTCTTCTGGATCAGTTCGCGCTCGGTATCCCACTGGTTCCGCATGGTGTTGCGCTTTTCTTCCAGGTCGGCCAGCTCTTTTTCAATATTCTGTATTTTTTCCTCGTTCTTGTCGCGTTTCAGTCCCTCGCGCTCTATTTCGAGCTGGCGTATCTGCCGTTCAACCTGGTCGAGCTCTTCCGGCATCGAGTCTATCTCCAGGCGCAGCCGGGAGGCGGCCTCGTCGATAAGGTCGATCGCCTTGTCCGGCAGAAACCGGTCGCTGATGTACCGGTGAGAAAGTTCTGCGGCTGCTACCAGCGCCTCGTCCCGGATTTTGACCCCGTGATGCAGCTCATAGCGCTCCTGCAGTCCCCGGAGGATGGAAACGGTATCTTCCACCGTGGGCTCGTTGATCAACACTTTCTGCATGCGGCGCTCCAGCGCGCGGTCTTTTTCTATATGTTTTCGGTATTCATCCAGGGTGGTGGCCCCGATGGCGTGCAGCTCACCGCGGGCCAGCGACGGTTTCAGGATGTTGGCGGCATCCAGCGATCCCTCGGCCGACCCTCCGCCGACGAGCGTGTGGATTTCATCGATAAACAGGATAAGTTCGCCGTCGGAGTCGATCACTTCCTTGACCACCGCTTTCAGGCGTTCTTCAAATTCACCGCGGAATTTGGTGCCGGCCACCAGCGCACCCATGTCAAGCGCCACAATGCGCTTGCTTTTAAGACTTTCGGGCACGTCGCCCCGGTTGATACGAAGCGCGAGTCCCTCGGCGATGGCCGTTTTACCGACACCGGGTTCCCCGATAAGCACCGGGTTGTTCTTGGTGCGGCGCGAGAGGATCTGCATGATGCGCCTGATTTCCTGGTCGCGCCCAATGACGGGATCCAGCTTGTTCTTTTCGGCCATCTCGTTCAGGTCGCGACCGTATTTCTCCAGCGCGTTGTAGCGGCTTTCGGCATTGGGGTCGTCCACTTTCTGAGAGCCGCGGACATCTTGTAATATTTTAAGTACATCATCCTTTTTGACGCCCTGCTGTCTCAGCAGGTTGCCGGCCTCTCCGCTGGACTCGAGCATGCCGATCAGCACGTGTTCGGAGCTGATATATTCGTCCCCGAGATCATCCGCCGATTCCTGGGCTTTGTCAAAAAGTTCTTTGGCGTTGTTCGAGAGATACTGCCCCGAGACCGACGCTCCCTTGACGACCGGCAGCTTATCGATCCGCTGTTCGAGGTCGGTTTTTAACTGGGGTGCGCGAACGCCCAGCTTGTTGAGTATCGTATTTACCACGTTCTCCGAATCATTCAGCAGGGCCAGGAGAATATGGCTCGGTTCCACGGCCTGGTGGTTCTTGCCGGAGGCCAGGTCAAGCGCGTTCTGAACGGCCTCCTGCGCCTTTAACGTAAATTTGTTGAAATTCATAGCAGGGAATATTGAGGTTAACGTCTTTTTATTTTCTACTCTTAACTGTTGCCAATACCATACCGATTTTGCAAATATGACGTTATTGCAGAATTAATTAACCAGGTATGCCGTTTTGGGGAAAGCGGGAAAATCAGGTAGCGCCTTGTCAGGGGAATCCTGTCTAACTGTTACTGGAGGAGGGAAAAATGTGCCAGATTGGAGGCGGCTTTGTCGAAGGTGAAAGTGATTTTTGTATCCATTTTCTTATTTAGAATACCAATATAGCAATCCAAAAAGTCAGCACTACTGGAGGCGTATTCTCTGATGGCTTTTTTTACTACAGTCGGCTGACTAAAAGAGATGTGCTTGGTCTCAAATATTTGTTCAATAACCATTAGAAATTCCTTTCGAGAATATCCATAAACACTGGTCAGCACCCAATCTAATTCGGCTAATATCACTTCATTTATTATGAATGTGGCTTCACTTTTGTAGGAATCGAACAGTTCCTGGACTCGGTCAGCCTGTTCAGGATCATCTTCAGTGAGGTATCGAACAAGAATGTTGGTGTCGAGTCCGATCTTCATTTGCTATACTTCTTTTTTAGATATTCTGTAACTCCCTTTTCCATTTCTTCTATTGAAAGCGATTCTTGGTCAGGTCGGTGCAAAATGCCTCGCAAGCTTTCGATATTTTTTTCTGAGTTTGTATCTTGATGACATCATCACTGTCAACTATAAAATTAACGTTATCCCCCGCTTTTAGGTTTAGCTTTTCCCTGATCCTTTTGGGGATGGTGATCTGACCTTTGCTGGTTACTGTTGCTTGTTCCATGATTTTTTGATTTAATTCTTATAACAAGTAAGAAATTTGCAGGGAATTTTCCAATCAACTGCCATCCTTGTTTGTACTAAACAGTGATAACCGGAACAAAATTTTCCAATCGTTATGGATAAAACAGTGATTTCCGGAGTTACGATTGAGCTGAAGCGCGGAGACATAGCAAAGCAGGATGATATTGAGGCGGTCGTAAACGCGGCCAATGCACAACTGCGAATCGGGGGCGGGGTAGCCGGGGCGATCCATCGCGCGGCGGGACCCGGCCTGGCCGAGGAGACCCGGCCGCTGGCCCCGATCGACCCGGGGGAAGCGGTCATCACCGGCGGTCATCATCTGCCCAACGAATACGTGATTCACTGCCTGGGACCGGTCTACGGCCGGGACAAGCCGGAAGAGAAGCTGCTGGCAAATTGCTACAGGCACGCCCTGGACCGGGCCGAGGAGAATGAGATCAGCAGCGTGGCTTTTCCCTCGATCTCAACGGGTGCGTTCGGTTACCCGATGCGGGACGCCGCGTTTGTCGCTTTCAGCACAATTTCCGACCGGGTGGGCGAAGGACTTTCTTCCGTGAACCTGATCCGGTTTGTGCTCTGGGGTGAAGAGGCGATGACCATCCACCAGCAGGCGATGGAAAAAGTGTTTGAATCATGAATATCGAATATCGAATGATGAAGTGCGACCCTTCGACATTCAGTATTCCTTGTTCCTCGAGTCGATATTTCCCTGGTTTCCGTAAATATCATTGAGGACCGCCGCCAACCGGACCCCGGCCTGGAGCAGTCGCTTTTCCACGATACTGAAATTCTTGTAGGTGTATTCATAGCCCAGTTCCCTGTCGCCGGGCAGATCGTAGACCTCATCCCGCAGCTCCATCGACTCCCGTGCCCAGTCGAGGATACCAGAAGACTGCCATTGTCGAAGCTCCTCTTTGGTGGGATGATTCACGCTGTTGGAGAGCTCGGTAAAACTCAGTTTGGAGTCGTCGATCATTTCGCTGTCCCACACCCGGTGCAGGTTAGAGTATTCCCAAAACCATTCGAGGTCCACATCATTTCCGCCGCGGTCTTTACCCGTACCCACATGCAGCGGCTGGTGGATGTCACCTACCAGATGAACAAGCATTTTTAGTTTTTCAGCCTCCACGTCTGGGGATAACGCTCCTTCTTTTAAATCAGCAATAATATCACGGAGCGCCTTGATCAGGTCGCCATCGGGATTTTTTTCGGTTTCCGCATAGTTCTGCCCGTCGGGAATGGTCACCCAGTGCCAGTCGTGGGTGTGATCATATTGCGGGTCTGACCGAATCTCGTCCATCCAGGTGCTGGCCATGGCGAGCGACTCGTGTCCCAGAATGTCGGCAATCTCTTTTTGTGCCCCGGGGGTAAGGTACTGTTCAGCGATATCACCAACTACGCGATGGCCGGTTTTCCCCCACTTTTCTGACAAAGAGCCGTTCACGGTAAAGAGCAATGAACATATTATTACTAGTGCGTTCATATGGTGTAATTTATTCGATAAAGAGTGTTCCGATTTGGGAGATAATATCTCTATTTTTTTACCCGATGGTAAGTCTTTATGAATAATTCTAACAATAATTTCAGAAGCCGGGATGTATCAATTTCTGGACCTGTTTTTTATTATTTTTCATACCCTGCTGGTGTTATTCAATTTGTTTGGCTGGATATGGAAAAAAACGCGCTGGCTGAATTTCCTGACGCTCTCGCTGACAGCTTTTTCCTGGATTGTCCTGGGGATTTGGTACGGCTTCGGCTACTGCCCATGTACCCACTGGCACTGGCTGGTTCGGCGGGAGCTCGGCCATTATGATATGCCAAACTCGTATATCAAGTTTTTGGTGGACCTGTTTACCGGCTGGGATGTAAGTCCCCTGCTGGTTGACTGGGCCACCGGTATCTCTTTCTTGGCGGCATTTTGCATTTCCCTCTACCTTAATTACCGCGATCACACTCTCAAGAATCGTTAGCAGGCGATACTATCGCTGAATCCGCATACCTTTGGAAATGTCGATTCTGGCACCTGCACCTTATCCCGATGTTTTCTCTGCAAACTTTTTAAACAGCTCTTTTTCCTCCTTGCTTAGATTTTCAGGAACCTGGACCATGGCACGCACGAAAAAGTCTCCTTTTTCGGATTCATTTTTGAATTTGGGCATGCCCATATTGGGGATGCGGAACAGGTCCCCGCTCTGTGTTCCGGCGGGGATTTTAAGCTTTACTTTTCCATTGAGCGTAGACACCCTTGTTTCGCCTCCCAACACCGCTGTACTGAGATCAACCGGGTGATCGTGGTAGATGTCATCGCCTTTGCGTTTGAAGTCTTTAGGCTCCTTGATATGTATCTTGAGGTAAAAGTCTCCACGTTGGCCGCCGCGTACACTGGAGCTGCCCCTGCCACTGACTTTTAGCTTTTGACCGTCTTTTATTCCCGGGGGGATTTTTATTTTCATTTTTTCATTCCCGATACGCACGGTGCGGCTCGAGCCCTCAAACGCCTCTTTAAGCGTGATGGTTACAGTAGCGGTGACATTTTTTTTGGTTGATTTCTGTCGGTTTTGCCGCGTGCCGGCTCGCGATTGTCCGCGATAGGTTTGGGAGCCGGCTTGTCCCTGCTGCTGGGCTTCTGCAAATGGATTTCCTCCCCCAAAGAGACTCTCGAAGAAGCTGGAAAACGGGCTCCCCCCGCTGCTTCCCCGGCCTTGGCCTTGCCGGGCCCGGCCGCCAAAAAGGTCATCCATGTCAAAATTGACACGGTAGGATTGGCCCTGACCGCCGCCCCCTTGCCGCGCGTAACGAGACCAGTCAAAATCGTCAGCAGAACCGCCGGAACGCTGATATCTTTTCCAGTCTTTACCGGCTTTGTCATAGAGTTTACGTTTTTCAGGGTCTTTTAGAACTTCATAGGCTTCCCCCACCTCTTTGAATTTATCTTCTGCAGAGGGATCATCAGGATTTTTGTCAGGGTGAAATTTTGCCGCCTTTTTACGATACGCCTTCTTGATTTCATCCTGGGAAGCGTTCCGACTTACTCCCAATATGTCATAATAATCTTTGTATTCCATGTGGATCGGGCTCAGTTGTCCAAATTCATTGCTATTTATAATATGAGCAAAATGGATGCCAGTCTTCAGAAAATAACTAATTGGCAATACCAAGCGGAAAAATAGTCAGGTTGACATATCCATAAAAAACCCCCGGCGGGATAGACCGGGGGCCAGGGATCATGATGAGGTAGGTTCTTCGTTACAATTCAAAAGCGATGAATAATCCGTTTCCTCCCCGCAAGATGCGCATAAGGACGACCTGGTTTTCCTCCTCAACGAGTTGACTCATAATGTCATTGAAGTCGCTCACATTTTGTACCGGTTCTTTGGCGATACTGGTAATAACATCTCCCTCACGAAGCCCCTGCCGGTATGCATCGCTGTTTCGCCGGATGTTAGTTACCACAACTCCGTTTTGATTTGGATCGATCTGCAGCTCTTCCGCAATTTGGGGAGTCAGGGTTTGCACACTAAAGCCCACGCGCTCCTGCAGGTTACGGTCCGGCGCGCCTTGCTGGCTTGGACCGGCGGAGGCCCTCAGATCGTCCGGCAGTTGACCGAGTGTTACAGTTATATCGAGCTCTTCGCCATCGCGGATTACACCAAATTCAACTTCAGTTCCCGGCCGTTTGCTGGCTATCTCCGTGCGGAATGAGAACCAGCCGTCAACGGCTTCCCCATCCAGGGTTGTGATGACATCGCCCTCTTGGAGGCCGGCCTCCGAGGCAGGACCGCCATCCACAACGCCGCCGACAATTACGCCCTGCGGTTTTTCAAGTCCCAGTGCACGGGCCATGGTGCGATCCACTCCGTCACCGGTTATACCCAGGTATCCGCGTTGCACTTCACCGGTTTCAATAAGCTGGTCCATAATATTCTGTGCCAGGTTAGCGGGAATGGCAAATCCCACGCCCTGGTTGCCGCCGGACCGGGATGCGATGGCGGTGTTAACACCCACGAGCTGACCATCGAGGTTGATCAGGGCCCCGCCGGAGTTGCCGGGGTTGATGGCGGCGTCTGTCTGGATAAAGTTTTCATATCCTCCCGTACGCTGGGCCAGTCCTATGGTGCGCCCCTTGCCGGAGACAATGCCGAAGGAGACCGAGTGAGCGAGATTGTCCCCAAATGGACTTCCGATCGCCATGACAAATTCACCGACACGCAGGTTGTCGCTGTTTCCAAATTCGATTTCGGGCAGATTCTCGGCATTTATTTTAAGTACGGCTATGTCGGTCATGGGATCGGTGCCCACAATTTCAGCTTCGAGCTCATGGCCGTCAAGGGTTCCAACCCGTATATCCTCGGCCCCCTCCACCACGTGGTTGTTGGTGAGGATGTATCCATCTTCTGATACGACTACGCCGGAGCCGAGTCCGCTGACTTCACGTTCCTGGCTCCCGCCTCCCCGGGGATCTCCAAAGAAACGAAACAGGGGATTTTGAGGAGCTTCAACGGTCTGGGTCGTAAAGATCGTCACAACCGCCGGTTTCGTTTTTTCCGCAATATTGACAATTGCGTCATTCAGATCTTTGAGGTTATTGATCGGTTGATCCTGCGAAGGCTGCACCTGGGTGTCAAAGTCGGGCAGGCTAATGATCGACGCCTGGTCGGATCCCCGGAAATCTACCGTGTAAAACCCCACCAAAACCAGCGCCAGTATTATAATCGCAAGGAATGATTTATTTGAGTGTTTCATGAGAAACTCCATTTTTGGAATAATTAATACTTTTGAAAAACGGTTTTATGTTCCAGATCCTTTAACAGTCATGGAAAGCGGATTATTGTACTTGCTGATGTTGAAAAATGAAAAGCCGGAGTTGCATTTCATTGCAACCCCGGCAGATTGTATGGATGTGTTATCAGCTGTCGGGATCTATAAGGGATACGGGTCGTTAGTGAATTTCAATCTGTTTCTTCACTTTATCTTCCGTTTTCTTGATACTGATATTTAGCAAACCGTTTTTGTAGGTGGCGTTGATGCTGTCTTCATCCACATTGTCGGGAAGCTGGAAGGAACGGTTGAAAGAACCATACCGGGTTTCTACACGGTGATAGGTTTTTCCCTCTTTCTCTTCCTCGAACTTCCGTTCGCCACTGATGGTCAGCCGGTTGTTGTCCAGGCTGATATCGATATCCTTTTTCTCCATGCCGGGCAGTTCTACGCTGACTTCAAAACTGTCGTCGGTCTCGGAGATATCGATACCCGGAACAAAGCTATTGTTGCGCTGGTTGACGACATCATTGAAAAATTCATCCATGATATCGGAAAAGTTTTTTGAAAAGAGATCTTTGTTTGGCCGGTTATATCTTATGAGTGTCATAATAGTACCTCCACAATGTTATTTTGATTAAATTTTTCATCTTTCAAAAACTCACTTTTATAAATGCAAGCGATATGCCAGAGGGGTTGAGCGCCAAAAATCATGACAAACAGCCAATAAGCTCCTGTGTTTTTTTCAGGTGTACGTGAAAAAGGAAAAAGTTGTCATCAATTAGCTGGCCAAAGCGGCAGAAGAGCTGTAAAAAGTTCAGAGTGGCCTGGTTAGTAGTGATTTGGGAAGTACTACTGCCGGCTGCTCTCAGAATTTTCCTGGCCTCAACAATGAATACCCAATCGGCCGGTTATGAGTCATTTTGTTATGGTGGGGACGTAAGAGTTGAAAAAAGCCCATCGAGCTAACGATGGGCTTAGAAATTTGAAATAGCGGGATTCGGAACTCGGGATAACCCACGTTCAGGAAAACGAGGACTATGAAAACCAGGAGTTTTGGTCAGGATTAATCCCTGAGCGGATTCGGAACCGCAGTTTATATCTCATTAATGAGGATATAGAATCCGCGAAAATGCCGATATTGGCCAAAACAACGGTTTTGCAAAGCCCTCGAAAACCCTAATAAGAAATAATCCAGTAACGAACCGAACAACGAAACTACCGCTTGTAGCTTTCTTTCCACTCTTTGGCAAGCAGAAAGGCCATCTCAAGGCTCTGTTCATAGTTGAGGCGCGGATCGCAGTAGGTCTCGTAATTTCGGTGAAGCTCTCCTTCGTGCAGTCCCTTGGCACCGCCGACACATTCGGTCACGTTGTCGCCCGTCAGCTCGAGGTGCGCCCCGCCGAGGTAGGTGCCCTGATCGCGATGGATCGCAAAAGTCTGCCGCAGTTCTTTGATGATGTCATCAAAGTTGCGGGTTTTAACGTTGTTGTCGGTTGAAAAGGTGTTGCCGTGCATTGGATCACAGATCCAAACTGCGGGGAATCCCTCCCGCTTGACCGCCTGAATGAACTCCGGCAGCTGCTCTTGTACGTTGTTTACACCAAAACGGCTGATCAATACAATTTTACCTGCTTCATGCACGGGATTCAGCTTCTCAATCAGTCGCAGGGTCTCGTCAACTTCAAACGGCGGTCCCACCTTAATCCCGATCGGGTTGCGGATGCCGCGGAAATATTCCACATGGGCTCCGTCAATATCGCGGGTTCGGTTGCCGAGCCATACCATGTGGCTGCTCAGGTTGTAGAATCCTTCACGGCGCGGTACCCTGCGCGTTTGGGCGGAATCATAATACAGGTTCAGAGCCTCGTGTGAGGTATAAATATTGATTTTTTGAAGGGTATTGAAATCGTTGGGCGTGATCGACTCCATGAAGCTTACGGCCTTTTGGATGGAGTTGACCATCGTTTCGTACTCCTTGTAGTATTTGTTCTGCTTCATGAAATCCAGCTCCCAGTACTCGGGGTGGTGCAGGTCGGCAAAACCCTCGTCGGCGAGCGCCCGGAGGAAGTTGAGCGTCAGCGATGCTTTTTGATAGCCCTCCAGCAGCCGCTGGGGATCGGGCTTCCGTGCTTCCGCATCCGGCTTGAAGCTGTTGATAAGGTCGCCGCGGTAGTTCATGATTTTCTTGCCATCCACAATTTCGTAATCACTGGATCGCGGCTTGGCATATTGACCGGCAACCCGACCGATGCGAACCACCGGTACCCCGGTTTCATGGATCAGGATAAAGCTCATCTGCAGGAGCACCTTCAGCAGATTCACGATTTTTGGGGATTTGCAGTCGGCAAACGTTTCGGCACAGTCGCCCCCCTGCAGCAGAAATCCGTTGCCGGCAGCCACATCGGCCAATTTGTTTTTCAGGGCTTCAATTTCCCATGAAGTAATCAGCGGGGGCAGGGAGCGCAGCTCCTCGTAAGCAGCTTCCAGCTCTTGTTGATCCGGGTATTCCGGCAGCTGTTTAATGGGAAAATTCTGCCAGGAAGTGGGAGACCAGTCTTTGGGGTTGGCTACTTCGGGGGCTACGGTTTTTTCTTCTTTCAACATCATGTGTATTCTACTTCGAGACTGCAAGTTTTATGAACGTTTAGATTAGCCAAATATAAAGAAATGGGCAATTTAAATATAGTCTTATACCACCCGGTTTTTATTATTGTAGCTGGCCGGAGATTTCGCTTTAATTTTTAGGCTCAAGCGCAAAAAGCCCTTTTTTGTTAATGTAGGCATATTTGTTCCCCGTTTTAACCAAGCCGAGGCCCAACCTGAAATCCCACGCATGATCAAAAATCGGTTCTATGATTTTTTCCCCGTGTTCATCTATATATCCAAATTGATCCCCTATTTTGATGCGTGCGATCCCGTTTTTGAACCGAAACGCCTGGTCATATGAGGGCTCGACAATGAATGTGCCCCGCCGGTTTATGTAGCCGAACTTGTAGGCATCGAGATTGTCGGCAGACAACGGCAGGGCAACCGCTGCCTTACCCTCGGAAAAGGGGCCCGCTTTCAGGAATTTCGATTCGATGGCAACCCGGCCCAGCGTATCTATATAGCCGAACTGCTTGAACTCCATCTCCACTGCGGCCAGCCCTTCAGAAAATGGATGGGCCCGGGGATACTGCGGTTCAACGACGAACGCCCCATCGGGATTTATATATCCCCATTCCTGGTGTCCCGGGGTTTGCACTCGTGCAAGGCCGTTGTTGAATGTGCCGGCGTACAGGAACTGAGGTTCAATTACAATTTCTCCCTCTTTATTTATATAGCCCCATCGACCATCTTTATTGAGTTGCACAGGAGCCCGACCCGCACTGAAATTACCGGCCTGGACAAATCTGGGCGGGATCCGGTACTCCCCGGACTTGTCAACATATCCGGATTTCCCGTTGACGGTCACGCGCGCCAGTCCTTCCGAGAAGCTGTAACCGGCATCAAAGGCGGGTTCAATAACAAGCTTACCACGTTGATCGAGGTAGCCGACCCGACCCAGTATGTTTATCGCTGCCCGTCCTTCGGAAAACTCGTACGGCCAGTTGCTGTCTGAGATGAACTTGAAATGGGGATGAATCTGGGTCGTAAGCGTGGAATCGATAAACCCGATTTTGTTATTTTCAACGTAGGGGAGCAGTGCCCGGTCTTCGGCTGTTTTCATGGAGGTACAACTTGCCAGCAGTAAGCTGACAGCCAGTACTGCGGGATATACCCACCTGCGGGTATTCGATACCGCCTCCCGCCCGTCTGTGACAGAGGTGGATTCGGATGCTAAGGATTGTGTCAGTGGTACCATCGTATAAAAGGATATCTTTCTGTTAATATTTTTATTCCACAGAGGGCTTTGAAAAACCAGCAGTTTTGGTCAAGTTCAACCCCTGAGCGGATTCGGAATCGCAGTTTATATCTCATAAATGAGGATTTCGATTCTGTGAAAATGCCGATGTTGGCCAGAACAACAGTTTTTCAAAGCCCTCTCCACATTTAATACACATAGGTGCAACGGGCAACTATTCAGGTGCATCACAGATTGCCGGTCTGCCTGTGCATGAAGCGTTCCTGATCGCCCGTTGAAGATCAGTGCAAACGAGAGTATATTTTTACCCGGTTTTTCTCATTTTGTTTCTGTGGCAACAAGATCACTTAATATCCATGGCCGAAAGGTTTCTTCCGCTTCCAAACCCATTTATGTAGATGTTTGAACAGACGTATAAAATTTTAATTGTCGACGATGTCCCTTCCCTCGTTACCACTCTCCGTTATAAACTGACCAAGAAAGATTTTGAGGTGATCACCGCCCAGAACGGGGAAGATGCCCTCGAGATCTGCCGTGAAGAAAAGCCGGACCTGGTAATCAGCGATCTCGAAATGCCGGTGATGGACGGGTACGAGCTGTGTCGTTCAATCAAGGAGGACCCGGAGCTCA
Organism: Halalkalibaculum sp. DA3122; assembly: GCF_043951865.1. NCBI lineage: Bacteria > Pseudomonadati > Balneolota > Balneolia > Balneolales > Balneolaceae > Halalkalibaculum > Halalkalibaculum sp. DA3122. The sequence continues at coordinate 46,130 of NZ_JBINJF010000018.1, read as the reverse complement.
ATACCACGCCGGTTATACTCCTTACCTTTATGCATACGACCGAGAACCTGATGAAAGGCATAGAAGCCGGTGCCGACAACTACCTGACCAAGCCGTATGATGACAAAACCCTGTTTTCCAAGATCCGGGAGCTGCTGGAAAATCCCGTCGCTCCGCCTGAAGAGGCAGATAGAAAGGCGGTGACAATTGACGGGAGGGAGTACCATATCGAGGCGAACTGGCCCAAGGTACTTAACCTGCTGGTTTCAACCTATAATAACTCCGTGGCCCAGAAAGAGCAGCTTGAGGAAACCAGGGACGAGCTCAATGATGCGTTGGAAGAACTGGAATACGTGCGGGAAGAGCACCAGGAGCTGCTGCACAATATCTTCCCGGAGAAAATTGCGGAGCAACTGATCGCTTTTAACAAAGTAACTCCCGAGCTGTATAGTGATGTAAGTATCCTGTTTACCGATTTTACCGGGTTCAGCCGGTCTGTAACAGAACTGGATCCAGAAGAATTTATTGAAAAGCTCAGCCATTATTTTGACAACTTCGACAGCTTTTCGGCCGAGTACGGGGTGGAAAAAATTAAGACGATCGGGGATAGCTATATGGCCGTTGGCGGCCTGCCCGAACGCAACAAGTCACATGCCGTTGATACCGCCCTTACCGCGTTGCGGATCCTGAAGTTCACCCGGGAAGAGCACGAGAAAGAGCAGGAGAACTGGAACATCAGGATCGGCATTAACACCGGGGAGGTGCTGGTTGGGGTGATCGGGAAAAAGCGGTTTGCCTACGATGTCTGGGGTTCTGCCGTAAACCTGGCCAGCAGGATGGAGGAAACCTCGAGCAGGAACGCTGTCAACATTTCGGAACAGACCTACCGGCGTATCCGCGATTTCTTTGAATGTGAAGCCCGGGGCGAGATTGAGGTTAAAAATATGGGCTCGGTCCCGATGTATTTTTTACGGCGAATCAAGCCGGAGCTATCTGAAGACCAGGAGGGATATGTTCCAAACCGGGAATTTGGGAAGAAGTATAACGCCGCCTTCGGCGGGGAATAGCAGCGAAGGTGTTCACCTGCATTTCTCACGAGGAAAATTTCATTTTTTTAAGCTCTGATATGTAGTGAGTTACATTTATTTAAAACCAGAACACTATTACAGTGTGTAGCCAGCTGCGAAATTGGTGAAAAGTGCAGGTTCATCGGTCCCGATTGTAAAAATGCCGAAGATGCATTGAATCGCCGATTTCATTCCTATTGCTCCAAATGATCGTTGAAGAAACTAAACCTTGGCCAACGCTGTTGGCTAATTTCGGATATGCAGAATGGAAGAAAAAAGCTGTTAATTGTCCTTACAATTAGCATTCTAACTGATTATCTTTAGGAGTTTATTGCTAACCTAAAAAGCTACGATTTCTTTGCGAGAACACATCGTCATACGCGGAGCACGCGAACACAATCTCAAAAATATAGACGTCAATATACCCCGGGAACAGCTGGTCGTGGTGACCGGCATTTCGGGTTCCGGCAAGTCATCTCTTGCATTTGACACCATCTACGCCGAAGGCCAGCGGCGGTTCCTGGAATCTCTTTCGGCTTACGCCCGGCAGTTCCTGGGGATGATGGAGCGACCGGATATCGACTTTATTGACGGACTTTCCCCGGTTATTTCCATTGACCAGAAGACGACAAACCGGAATCCCCGTTCAACAGTGGGAACCGTTACCGAAATTTATGATTTTCTCCGCCTTCTCTATGCCCGCATCGGGGTGCCGTACTCATGGAAAACCGGCAACAGGATGGAAAAACAGAGTGCCGACCAGGTGGTCGAGAGCATCATGGAGATGCCGGAAGGCACAAAAGCGTACTGCCTGGCACCGGTTGTCCGCGGCCGCAAGGGACATTACCGGGAGCTTTTTGAGCAAACAATGAAGCAGGGTTTTGTGCAGGTGCGTGTAGATGGGGAATTCATGGACCTGGAGGAGGATATGAAAGTGGACCGCTACAAAACCCATAACATCGAGGTTGTGGTAGATCGCTTTGTGATCAATCCCAAGAGTGAAAAACGGATTGCCGAAAGCGTTCGCCTGGCCCTGGAGATGGCCGATGGGAATGTCATCCTGGCGGTTCCCGAAGAGGATGGAGAACTCAAAGATCACCTGTTCTCGCAAAACCTGTTCGACCCGGAAAGCGGTTTGGCGTATGAAGATCCTGCTCCCAACATCTTTTCGTTTAACTCACCGTACGGGGCGTGCCAGAAGTGCGACGGTCTCGGCTATACCCACGATGTGGACCGAAAGCTCGTCATCCCGAACCCGGCGCAGTCTATTGCCGAAGGGGCGATCCGGTTCCTGGGAGAACCGCGCGATATCTTTGTCTTCAAACAGCTGCAGGCGGTGCTGGATACGGTGGATCTCGATTTTGAAACCCCGATTGAAGAGTATCCTGAAGAAGCCCTGGAGCTGCTTTTTGAGGGTGGAGGCGACAAAAAGTATGACGTAAGCTATGACTTCCGCGATGACAGCGTAACATACAAACATTCGTTCAAGGGGCTGCGGAATATCATCCGGGAGCAGTACGAGGAGAGCAAGTCGAACAAGCAGCGGGATAAAGCCAAGGCGTTTATGGCCAAAATGACCTGCGATGCCTGCGGGGGTGGCCGGCTTAACAAAGAGGCGCTTTCCTACAAGATTGACGGATACACGATCGACGATCTCGTTAAAATGGATCTCAATTCCCTGCGGGAGGCGGTTAACAACCTGGACCTGACAGAGCGCCAGCAGAAAATTGGCCACCAGGTCCTCAAGGAGGTGCGCGACCGGGTCGACTTTCTGCTGAATGTAGGACTCGATTACCTGACGCTGGACCGCGAAGCGCAAACGCTCTCGGGCGGAGAAGCGCAGCGGATTCGGCTGGCTACACAGATCGGGACCCAGCTTGTCGGCGTACTTTATATACTGGATGAACCGAGCATCGGCCTGCACCAGCGCGACAACATAAAGCTGATACGTTCGCTGGAGACGTTGCGTGATCTGGGGAACAGTCTCATCGTCGTGGAGCATGACCGCGAAACGATTGAACATGCCGACTACGTGCTGGACCTGGGTCCCGGCGCGGGAGAGTACGGCGGCGAAATAGTGACCGAGGGTCCGCCCGAAGAGCTGGATCCCGACTCGATGACGGCCCGGTTTTTGGATGACAAGGAGATGATCCCGTATCCCGAAGAGCGACGCAGAGGGAACGGGAAAAGCGTAAAGCTGACCGGCGTGAGAGGCCACAACCTTAAGAACCTGGATGTGGAAATACCGCTCAACAAGTTTATCTGTGTCACCGGTGTAAGTGGGAGCGGAAAGAGTTCGCTCATCAACCAGACGCTGGCCCCGATCTTTTCAAACCATTTTTATAACTCCAAGACGGTGCCGCTGCCCTATGACCGGGTTCACGGGCTGGACAATCTGGACAAGATTATCTCGGTGGATCAAAGCCCGATCGGCAGAACCCCGCGGTCCAACCCAGGGACCTACACGAAGGTTTTTGATCATATCCGCTCCCTTTTTGCCGAACTCCCGGAATCCAAAATCAGGGGGTATGACCAGGGGCGATTTTCATTTAACGTCAAGGGAGGACGCTGCGAGGCCTGTAACGGGGATGGCGTCCGCAAAATTGAGATGAACTTCCTGCCCGATGTCTACGTAACCTGCGAAACCTGTAACGGCAAGCGCTACAATCGCGAGACCCTGGAGATCTATTACAAGGGAAAAAATATCGCTGATGTGTTGAATATGTCGATCAAGGAGGCCAGTGAGTTTTTTGATTCCGTTCCCGCTATCAACCGTATCCTGGGAACGCTGAACGATGTGGGACTCGGGTACCTGACACTTGGACAATCCAGCACCACGCTTTCGGGAGGAGAGGCCCAGCGGATTAAGCTGGCGCGGGAGCTCTCCAAAGTGGGAACCGGAGACACGCTGTATATCATGGATGAACCCACAACAGGCCTTCATTTCCAGGATGTGCGCATGCTGGTGGATGTCATTCAGCAGTTGGTTGACAAGGGGAATTCAGTAATAGTAATTGAGCACAATCTCGATCTGGTCAAAGCGGCAGACTGGATTATTGATCTCGGACCGGAAGGCGGCGTAGGCGGGGGCGAAATTATTGCCGAAGGAACCCCGGAACAGGTCGCCCAGGTGGAGAGCAGCTATACCGGCCGATACCTCAGCCAGGAGTTCGAGCGCGAAAAAAAGGAAAAGATCGAGGTCTGATGGGATTTAAAACCGTGGATCATTCCAAAGGTTGTTGCAATATCGAAATATGATATAAAAGATATAACAATATCTGTCCGTTATAAGGAGATAGTGAACCGGCAGAATATCGGGCGCGGTGATAATCTGTATTTGAGTTTGTACCGCTCTCGGTTTCTGCCTATTTTCAGCCACTTGTGAAAATTATGCGATCACATATCGTCCGACTGTTGATGGTAGCCACCGTTTGTATGGGCATGGCGCTGTACCTGGTGCGCCCCGTTCAGGCTGAAACGGCATCAAATTCATTTGCCAGCTGGCTGAATACGGTGGTAAAGAAAGGGGAGGTGGATTCTGACAATGTCAGGCAGAAGCTTTTTAACCTGCAGAATTCAGATGAATCCCTGGATATCCTTATTCAGAAGGCCTCGGAGATCGTATTGCGGAATAACGAAGATTTCAATCTGCCCCTTGGTGCGAACAGCAACGATTCCGGCAAGGTGTACGATTTACTGATTTGGGAGTGGAACTCCTACCAGACCGGTAACGGCATGGGCAAGGCGTCGCTCCCCTCAACAACCATCAAGTCTAGCATCCACTCCACGCTCGACAAGTTCGTTCACTCACTGAGTGCGACGTACCGAAAACAAGCTGAACGATTTGACTTATCAACTGATCTCCTTCAGCCCGCCAATCTCATACCGCAGCAGATATACCACATCATACCTCTTGCCGGCGGCGTCGCGATTGGAGCCCCTTAGTCTACCCCGCCTGGTATCCGAATTCTTTATCTTTTCCACCCTGCGAAATTAAATTTTAACGTTTAACCTGACGAACTACCATGAAAGACAATGGTTTTAAAATAGGTTCTATTGTAGCCTTTTTAGCTATCTCCTTTTACTACCTGTGGCCAACCGTGGCATACTGGCTTGAACAGAACTACATACAGGATTTGCCACAGGCCGAGCGTACTGAATATGTAGAAGAGAATCAGGCGCGATTGCAAAACCTCCGCACCGAAATGCTCTCCCTGGGACTCGACCTGCAGGGGGGGATGCACGTTACACTGGAAGTGGGTACCCCTCAGCTGGTGTATGAGCTGGCCGGTCAATACGCCGATACGACGCTGCAAAACATTATCAATATTGCAGATCAACGGGCCCTCGAAAACGGTACCGACTTTATTGACGAGCTGGTCCAGGAGTTTGAGCAGCGCGACTCAAATGCGCGGCTCAGTCGCTATTTCCGCTCTGACGCCGACAATATCACCCGCCGATCCACCAACGAGGAGATACAGGAGTACCTGCAGAACCAGCGTGATGAGGCCGTGGATCGTGCGATCGACATTATTAGGACCCGGGTTGACCGATACGGTGTTACCGAGCCCTCCATTTTGAAGCAGGGGAATAACCGGGTTGTCGTAGAGCTGCCGGGAGTGGCCAACAAAGAGCGCGTGCGAAGCCTGCTCAAGGGAACGGCACGGCTGGAGTTTCGCCTGGCGGCGGATCCCAACGACCTGGGTTCTGCCCGGGAACAGATCATGAGTTATTTTGATCAGCAGGGGACGGCCGGAGGAGACACGACGGACACGACCGCCTCGGAGTCGGGTGGGCCCAACCCGTTGTCGCAGGTGCTGAATCCACGGCCGAGAAATCAATATGTATTTGGCTATGCGGCCGCAACCGACACTGCCCGCGTTAATGAGCTGCTGGGCAGGCCCGACGTGCAGGAGATGATCCCGCGTAATGTGGAGCTGATGTGGGGAGCAACCCCGTTTCAGACCTCCCAAGAGGGTGCAACCGAGCTTTTTGAGCTGATCGGGGTTCGCGAATCGGTGGAAATGACGGGCGAAGTGATCGAAGAAGCGCAGGTTACCTTCGACCCGACAACCAATGCCCCGCAGGTTTCCATGGCCATGAACAGCGAGGGCGCCCGCCGCTGGGCCCGTATCACAGGAGCTAATATCGGTAAACCGATTGCCATTGTGCTGGATGGTTATGTCTACTCCTATCCCAATGTGAACACCAAAATTTCTAATGGCCGTTCGGTTATCGAGGGCATAGGGGAGGTCACCGAGGCAGAAGACCTTGTGAATATCCTGCTCTCCGGTGCGCTGCCGGCTCCACTCAATATTGTTGAGGAGCGGACAGTGGGTGCTACGCTGGGAGAGGCCTCCATCCAGTCCGGTTTTTACTCGGTCTTTATCGGGTTGGTCATCGTAGCGGTATTTATGATCGTCTACTACCATCGCGGCGGAGCCATCGCTGACCTGGCCCTCTTGTTGAATATCATATTTATACTGGGTATCCTGGCCGCTTTCAACGCCACACTAACCCTTCCGGGTATTGCCGGTATTGTCTTAACCATCGGTATGGCGGTAGATGCAAACGTGCTGATCTTTGACAGAATCAGGGAGGAGCAGCGAACCGGCAAAACGCTCCGCGCCGCCATCGATGCCGGGTACGCGAACGCGATGAGCGCCATTGTCGATGCCAACGTGACGACCTTTTTCGTGGGTATCATCCTGTTCAGTTTTGGCGTTGGCCCGATCAAGGGATTCGCTGTTACGCTGATGGCCGGAATTGTGGCGTCGCTGTTTAGCGCCATTGTTATTACCCGGGTTGTGATCGACTGGCTGACACGCGATCGTTCGGCTGAAATCAGCTTCGGCTGATCGATATCCCAGAAAATTTTAACGAAAGATCTAATTTGAGGAATCTGAATTATGAGATGGTTTGAAACACCAAGTTTTGATTTTATAAAAGCCCACAAGATCGGCTACATCGTTTCAGGAACGTTACTCGTAATATCGATCATCGCAATCCTTGCAAAGGGACTGCAGTACGGGATCGATTTTCGCGGAGGAAAAGAGTATGTCCTGCAATTCCAGGAGGCAGTGGATGTTGTGCAGGTGCGCAGCGAGCTGTCTGAACCGCTGGGCAGCACCCCGGAAGTCAAGCGGTTTGGTTCTCCCGAGGAAATTCTGATCCGTACCGACAATCCCGGTGATATTACCGATGTCCAAAATATTATCACCGGCACGATGGCAGAGGTCTACCCTGGTAATGAAACCACGGTGATCAAGACCGACGTCGTCGGCCCGCGCTTTGCGGAGGATCTGAAAGCGGGGGCGCTGCAGGCGATTATATTTGCGCTGATCGTCATCTTCGTCTATATCCTGATCCGGTTTAAAAACTGGACATTTTCAGCAGGGGCGGTGGCCGCCTTGTTCCACGATGTGCTGCTGGTGCTCGGCATATTCACCATATTTTCGGACCTGGCGCCCTTCAGCATGCAGATTGACCAGGCTATTATTGCCGCCTTTCTTACCATTGTCGGTTATTCCCTCAACGATACCGTTGTCGTGTTTGACCGTATTCGCGAAAATGCGCTTCTCTACAAAACGATGGAGTATACCAAGATGGTGAATAAAAGTCTCAATGACACGCTGAGTCGCACGGTCATTACTTCGGTTACCACCTTGTTTGTAGTTACAATCCTGTTTATCTTTGGCGGCGAGGTGTTAAAAGGCTTTTCCTTTGCCCTGATGCTTGGCGTTATCGTGGGTACATACAGTTCGCTGTTTGTCGCAAGTTCAATGGTTGTTGAGCTTGAAACCCGGGCAAAAAAAGCTTAAATACAACTCCTAACAGATAATCTAAATAGGGAGATTCATACGATGAATTTTAATGTTTCGGAGCGATACAATTGTGTAGTGCTTGAATTTAAAGGCAACGTGATGGGGGGACCTGATGCTGTCAAGCTCAATGAGAAGCTGCATGAGCTGATTGAGGAGGAAAAAACCAATGTTGTGGCAGACCTGGGAAAAGTCAAATTTATGAACTCATCCGGCCTTGGCATGCTCATCGGCGGGCTGACCACCATGCGGAAAGCGGGCGGCGACCTTCGTATCGCAAATGCGACCGACAAGATCGAAAGCCTGCTGGTCATCACGAAACTTATCACCGTGTTTAAGCACTATAAGTCGCTTGACGAGGCGATCGAGTCGTATGATGAGTCGGAGTCCGAAGAAAGTTAATGTTATAATCCAATCTTGAAAAGAGGGGTGTTCACATACACCCCTTTTTTTGTGTAAAATATAGTCTATGTCAATTCGAGTAGTTGTAGGTGCCCAGTGGGGTGACGAAGGCAAAGGTAAAATTGTTGATCTGTTAAGCAAGGAGGCTGATTACGTCGTTCGATATCAGGGTGGGGCCAATGCCGGCCATACGCTTAAATTCGATGACCAGGAGATCGTTCTTCACCTGGTTCCCTCCGGAATATTCAATGGTTCTGCAAAATGTGTGATCGGCAACGGGGTGGTCATCGAACCCCGGGCGCTGCTGGATGAGATCGAAAACATTCAGGGTATGGATATCGACCTGGAAAACCGGTTATTCATCAGCAGTTCCGCCCATGCCATCCTTCCCTATCACAAACTGCTGGACCAGGTCAAGGAAAAGCACCGCGGAGAGGATGCCATCGGTACCACCGGCCGCGGCATCGGTCCCGCATACGTGAGTAAGGTTTCGCGGGTGGGAATCCGCATGGCCGATCTTTTTCATGAAGATATTTTGGCGGAAAAGCTCAAAAGCAACCTTGACGACATCAATGAAGCATTGGTGCATATCTACAAGGAAGATCCCCTGGAAGTGGAGCAAATTTTGGATGAAACCCTGGAGGCAGCTGAAAAATTGTGTCCCTATATTACCAATACAGCGACTCTTTTGCACCGGGGAATTGAAAACGGGGAAGACATTTTGCTGGAGGGAGCCCAGGGAAGCCTGCTTGATATTGATCACGGAACCTATCCCTATGTAACCTCTTCTTCGCCTACTGCCGGAGGCGCCTGCACCGGTACCGGTATTTCTCCCCGTGCAATCGATCATGTGATGGGCATAACCAAAGCCTATTGCACGCGGGTGGGCAACGGCCCGTTTCCCACGGAGCTTACCGGAGAAACGGGAGAATTTCTCCGTAAAGAGGGACAGGAGTTCGGGGCAACAACCGGGCGTCCCCGGCGCTGCGGCTGGCTTGACCTGGTTGCCCTGAAGTATGCTGTTCGTATCAACGGAATTGACGAGCTGGCAGTTACCAAGATCGATATCCTGAATAACTTCGAGGAGATCAGAGTCTGTACGGAATACAAGGTCGGCGGAGAAAAGATACGAGAATTTTCCCCTGACCTCTATGAAATCAAAAACGCGGAACCGGTTTATAAAACATTTCCGGGATGGAAGTCGGACATCAACAAGTGCAATTCGTTGAGTGAACTGCCCCCGGAAGCCCGTGAGTATCTGCGTTTTATCCAGGATTATCTTGGCGTGGAGCTCAAAATACTCTCCAGCGGACCCAAGCGATCCGAAACGCTTGTACTCGATTGAGATGGTGGCTCGGAATGTATTTTGATTCAGAAGTAGAGGGCTTTGCAAACCCCTCAATTCCTCGTTCAGAGGGAGTTATACTCCCGTTAAAAGGTCACCAGGTCGGTAGTACAACTACCTCCCAACAAAATAGCAGGTTCTGCAAAGGTCCCTGGTAATAGCTATCTTTGGAATACAGGCGGTTATTCGGTTTTACACTCGATTCACCCCGATATGCTATCCAAACCCAATGGCCTGATTTTTTCTAACCTTATTACATTGCTAATGGGCTATGGCTTTTCAAAGCACCTATAAATGAATAGATGCATTTCTTTACCTTGACATACCGGGTGCAGGTGGCTGATGACGAGGATATCGATCAAAAAGTGGAAAATATCTGCCTGGAACAGAGTGCAGAGCTACCCCTGCAGGTCCTCTCAGAATCGCTGGCGGATAAAATTGTGGGTAAACCGAACTTCCGGCAGCAGGTCGATGAAGAGACCTACATCGTAAAGATTGACTGGCCTCTCCAAAATATTGGTGGAGAGATATCAAATTTTATCAATATCCTTTATGGAAACATTTCACTCCAACCCGGAATACGGGTCACGGATGCCAGCTGGAGACCACTGGCGGAGACCCTTTTTGGCGGGCCGGCGCTGGGCATTGAGGAGCTGAGAGCCCGGCTGAATATTACCGGACGAGCAATATCCTCAACCGCCGTTAAGCCGGTGGGGAAAAGTGCCGGGGAGCTGGCCGACCTGTGCTACCGTTTTGCAAAAGGGGGAATCGATATCATTAAAGACGATCACGGGCTTGCAAACCAGGTGTATGCTCCATTCCGTGAACGGGTACCGGCTTGTGTGCAGGCTGTTGAACGAGCGGCGGAAGAATCCGGCCGGCGATCATGGTACTTTCCCAATATTACCGCCCTGGCGTCGGACGCCGTGGACCGGTACGAGATGGCCGCCGATCTCGGGGCCGATGGCGTCCTTATCTGTCCCCACATCACCGGCCTTGAAACGATGCATCAACTGGCGCGTATGGAGATTAAGCTGCCGATCATGGCCCATCCCGCTTTTTCCGGATCGCTAACCACCGTTACGGGAAAAGGGCTGTCACCCGGCTTCCTGTATGGCCAGCTCTGGCGCGCATTGGGAGCGGATTTTGTGATTTATCCCAATGCAGGCGGCCGTTTTTCCTTTACGCTGGATGAGTGCCGGTCGATCAACAGGGCCGCCCGAGTACAAAACAGGGGACTATTCAAGTCTTCATTCCCCGTTCCGGCGGGCGGACTCAAGATCAGCAATATCGACCACTGGCTTGAAACCTACGGACCCGACACCGTGTTTTTAATGGGAGGCAGCCTGTACAAGCACCCCGGGGGGATAGAGACTGCAGCCAGTGAATTCAGCGAAATACTGACTAAAATAAAGGATGATGAGGAATAAAAACCGCTCAAAAGTGATCAAATGTTCTGACTATCAATGGGACGCTGTACCGCGGAAAGAGTACAAGGATGACAGCCAGTGCTATCGCGGGGTCCATCGGTATTCGCTGCTGGGGGAGGCCGATGATGAACAGCAGCTCAATTTTCAAACCCGCTATTTTGAAGTGGAGCCGGGGGGATATACCAGTTTTGAAATACACCGGCACCCGCACTCGGTAATTATCATACGGGGAGCGGGAGAGGTTGTACTTGGCAATGAATTGCATCAGGTCGGCCTCCACGATGTAATATTTGTAGCGCCGGAAACCCCGCACCAGTTTCACGCCACCGGTGAGGATCCTCTCGGGTTTATCTGTATTGTGGATCGCTATCGCGACCGCCCGACGCTGCCGGGTGATGAATTTATCAAGAATGAGATTACGGACGGCCAGGTGCGGGAAAAGATCAAGCGGTAAGCAGGTATTTCTTCCGGCAGTGTATCGAAACGGCAACGAAAGGAGAATTTTAAAAACCTTATATTTTATTTGAAATATACTGTGCAAGGGTCTTATATTTGGGTCTTCTGAAGCGGGAATAGCTCAGTGGTAGAGCATCACCTTGCCAAGGTGAGGGTCGCCGGTTCAAATCCGGTTTCCCGCTCTCGACAAAAGCTCTTACAGGTTGCTGTAAGGGCTTTTTTATTTTACCTGCCTGTTCGACGTATTATCTGCCACTCGCTTTTAGTCGCCGTTGTCCCGGCTTGTTTGCAGGGCTCACAACTCTTCAGGCCGGAGACGGATGAAGAATTATGAATTCCGATCAGATAGGACCGGGAGTGCGGGCCTATCTTCCCGCTGGGGCAGTACTGACTGAAAAGCTGGAAGTGATGAACGAAGGGAGGGCAGGGGGATGATCAAAACCACCTATGAGAAGGTGGTTATTTGAATGGAGTCCCGGCGGGTACCACACCGTATCAAATGGCACTTACTTGGAGAAATAGCTGAGAACCTTGCATCCTGAGCACGCATTTATAGAGAGCTTTGCAAGACCCTAACTTCCTCGTTCTGAGGGAATTGTACTCACGATTAAAGGACAATACGGTCGGTGATACAACCCCCTCCAACAAAATAGCAGGTTCTGCAAAGATCCCTTATAAAAACCTGGTACACAGATAGTCCGTCTGCTAAAAAGGAAGACCTACACACTATACATGTCCCGTGAATAATATCGGCAGAGTTGTTAAATATCCAGCTGTTGCTGGCCGGTACCGAGCTGCATCAGTTTTTTGGTCAGTTTTCTATTGGCTTTTGGAAAAGGGTATTCTTCCAGATCGCTTATGGCAATCCATTTTACCTCCTGGCTGCTGTTGGGCTCCGGCGTGCCATCCACCAGCTCGCACAGGAAAGCGTGCATCGTAATCTTGAAGTGCGAATAGGCGTGATCCAGCTTCATAAAAGGCTTGGTTATATTCACTCTTACCCCCAGTTCTTCCTCGAGCTCGCGTACCACGGTCTCTTCAATGTCTTCATTCTCCGTCTGTTTGCCGCCGGGAAACTCCCAGAGTCCGCCAAGCATTGCGTCTTCGGGGCGTAGTGCAATCAGCACTTCATCTTTCTCATTGTGGATAATTCCGACTCCGACCTGGTGATGCGGCTTCTTTTTGGCCGGCGATTTATAGGGTATATCGTCCGTTTTGACCGATTTATAGGCAATACATTCCGCGCTGACCGGGCAGTGGTTGCAATCCGGGTTGGAGGGTGCGCAGACGGTGGCCCCGAGCTCCATCATGGCCTGGTTGAAATCACCCGGGCGATCGGGATCAAGGAGCTCATCCGCCCGCTGCTGGATCTCATTTTTTGTGGCTGTGCGGCGGATATCATCTTCGATGCCGAAATACCGGCTCAACACCCGGATTACATTGCCGTCTACCACGGCATATTCTTTCTCAAAAGCGATGCTGAGTATGGCGGACGCGGTATAGGGACCGATCCCCTTCAACGATGTGATCTCATTCCAGGTGTCCGGAAGCTGCCCGTCGAAATCATTCACAACTGTTTGGGCCGCATGATGGAGATGCCGGGCCCGGCTGTAATATCCCAGTCCTTCCCACACCTTCAGCACCTCCTGCTGATCGGCCGCAGCCAGGTCCTGAACGGTTGGGAACCGCTCCACAAACCGGTAATAATAGGGCATCGCCTGGTCTACGCGCGTCTGCTGCAGCATTATTTCAGAAATCCACACTTTATACGGATCTCCACAGCTGCGCCAGGGGAGGTCACGTTTGTGCTGGTCGTACCAGGAAAGCAAATTGGAGCGAAAATTCAGTTCAGACACGAAGAAATTGTATTTAAAAATTGGAATTCAGGATAATCGTCATGCCGGATGACTTGCTCGTTCGGAGCGTACAATTTTCAGAAAAAGAAATCAATACGGTAGAGAGCACCATTTCAAACACCATCAGGGTCTTTTGCCGGAGCGGACCGAAAGATGAAATGTGGAGCAAAAATAGAAAAATCTAGTCGTTGTAAAAAAGGAGGATACCACTTATTATTTACTGGTCGATTTATTCCCTGTCTCGGGATTAACACAGGGTCACACTAAACAAGTGCTCTCAAATTCAGGACTTACATGCGCAGCCTGCTGTTTTTGTTTACGATTTCCACCGTTTTACTGTTCGCCTGCAACACACCCGAATCGAAGCGCAGTCCGGCTGCCAAAACTGACGTGGAGGAACCGGACAGCAGTTCGGTCAAACCCGCAAACGTCAATTACGATGTATATGGATTTCCGTATGACTCATCCCTGGTGAGCGATTTTGAGATTAAGCCGAATGAAAGCCTGTACGAAATCCTGGATCGATACGACGTTTCGCCCCGCCAGATCTATTCCATCACGCGTGAGGCCGAGAAAGTGGTGAATTTACGCTCGTTCAGGCCGGGACAGGAGTACCGGGTCTATGCTTCTGCCGATTCATCCAGCAAAATTTCACGTCTTGTCTGGCAGCCCGGACCGGTTGAATATGTCGTATTCGACTGGCAGGATTCGCTAAATGTCTACAAGAAACAGAAAGAGATTACCACCAAACGGGCGACCGCTTCCGCTGAAATCACCAGCTCGCTGTACAACGCCATGATGGCGGAGGATCTGAGTCCGCTGATGGCGAATAAACTCTCCGAAATTTATGCCTGGGAGATCGATTTTTTTGCTCTTCGCAAAGGTGATCGATTTAAAATTTATTATGAGCAGAAATTTGTTGACGGGACATTTTACAGCACGGGGGATATACTGGCCGCGGAATTTACGCACCGGGGTGAAACGCATAAAGCGTATAAATATGAAGGCGACGACATAGACGGCTACTTTGACGAGGAGGGGAGGAGCGTGCAAAAAGCGCTGCTAAAAGCCCCGTTTACCTATAGCCAGCGCATCAGTTCGAGATTCAGCCACAACCGCCTTCACCCGATTCTGAAACGGCGGATGCCGCATTACGGGGTCGACTACGCCGCTCCAACCGGAACGCCGGTTCTTTCGGTGGGTGACGGGACAGTTACAGAAGCGCGGTACCGGGGCGCCAACGGAAATATTGTAAAGATTCGCCACAACAGCACTTACGAGACGGCATACCTGCATCTGAATGGTTTTGCGAGTGGCATCCGGCGGGGTGCCTCCGTGGAGCAGGGAGAAGTGATCGGGTATGTGGGAAGCACCGGGCGCTCAACGGGTCCCCACCTGGACTACCGGATATACAAGAACGATCAGCCGGTCAATCCGCTTACGATCGATCTCCCCGCCTCACGTTCTGTTCCCGAAGAGGAGATGGATCAGTTTTTCCAGGTCAGGAACTACCTGCAACAGGAGCTGGAAGCAGTTGATGAACCGGTTCCCCCAAGTAGCGAACCGGAACCGGCGGTGTTGAGCCGATAACCGTTAACCCGGATTTCTCACCAAGAAATTTTTATTCCCCGGACTCCTCGCTCCGCTGTATCTCAATTACCCTGATGTTAATATCAATCTGGGAGGCGGCTCCAAACTGGTCGGTTGCCACCACCTGGAAGCTGTTTTCGCCAACCTGCCGTGCGGTGGGGGTCCATTGGAACCGCCCGCTTTTTTCGTCCACGGTCGCTCCCTCCGGAAGATCTACTCCGATATACCGAATGAGGTCCGGATCATTGCCGTCGGGATCGGTCGCATTCACGGGCAGTGTGAATGATTCGCCCACCGGAATGGTAATCTGCCTGACGGGACTGAAGCGCGGGGGCGCGTTAAAAGATCGGACGTCAACTGTAAAACTGGTGCTGTCTACCTGCCCATCCAGTGAGCTGGCAATAATCTTAAAGTGGTGCCGTCCAGTGTTGTTGGATTGCGGCTGCCAGTAAAAGCCGTTCCCCCGGATGTTGGCATTCTGGATGTTGGACTGGTAGGCAAATTGCACGTTTTCAAGGGGGTAGCTGCCCTCCAGCTCAATCGCCTGAAGAACGGGCTTGGGATAGGGAACAGTTATATTCTGAATCGGTTTCAGCGCGAGGGTGGAGGAAGCTTCGGGTTGGGCAGAGTCCGTTTCTTCGGCAGTGGCAACTTCAGCCACGGTAATGGGATTCAGCTGGTTATACTCAGAGAGCCACAGCTGATCCTGGGTAACGGTAAAATAGTTGCCGGCATCCCGGTCTTTTTTCCAAAGCTGGGGAGCACGACTGCGGTAGGAGGTCCACAGCCGGTTGGATTCCCCCCTGATGATCAACCAGTTGTTCCAGGACTCAATCTTCTTGACCGATTCTCCAATGGAACCAAGTTCAGAGAGATCCCCACTCCCGTCGATCTCGTAAATGCGTCCGGATGGATCAGAACCCAGAAGTTGTTCATCAATGACAAAGATATGTTCCAGGGGATGTTCCAGCTGCAGTTGGTTCGAGAGGGATATCTCGCCATTCCCGTCATTTTCGGTAAAAATGAGGAGGGTGCCATCGTCGGCCAAGGCAAACAGCTGGCTGCTGCTGGTTTCGAGATCTACAACCGGTTTCTGCCGTGTTTCTATGCGGGTGACGGCCGAATCCACCGATGCGGGGGTGGAAAGATCGAGGCGGCCCAGTCCATCCGTCCCCATCGCTATGTAGAGAAACTGGTCCATGCGCCGGGCGTCAAGGGGGGGAGCCGGTAACTGGGTGGAGGAGTAAACGCCGAGTACAGAGGTCGGCTCGAGCACCGTAAGCCGCCTGGAATCACCAAAAAGATATGCAAAACGGATATCACTCGTCATTTTGTACCCGCGCCGGGCCATTCCCGACGAGGAATAGAGCCATTGAAGAGAATCTGGGCGGGTGCGGAACAGGACCATCCCCTCCGTTTCAGAGAGTACATACAGGTGGGCGGGAGAGCTCTCCACGGCGATGACCGACGGGATCTCCATGACGTAGGAATAATCCTTGGAGAGTTCAGGCTGGGCCCTCGCATTGGAGGCAATGAGGACTCCAAAAAATGAAACAAGCAAAAATGTGAACGGTAATTTCTTCATACTGAGTGCTGATTTATAACCAATGATGCATTTTATACCAGTGGATGGTCCTGGAGATCCCTTCCGCCAGGGTGTATGTCGGGCTGTAGTCCAATTCCTCCCGGGCCTTGTCAATATTACATGTCCATTCCAAAACCAGCTCGTTTGCCTTGTCGCGGTTTATAACGGGATAGGTTCCGAAAAATGATGCCGCTTTTTCAACTGCACCGGCAATTTTTTTTACGATCTTGGGCTTAATATAAATGGGAATGGCTTTTTTACCTAAAACCTTTGTGGATGTTTCGCGGATTTCATTCCAGGTGTGCAGCTGTTTTCCGGATATGAAGTAGGTGTGAACACCGGGCTGCTGCCGTTCAGCTGCCTTCAGGATGGCCTGTATCACATCCATTACGTACACCATCGAAATTTTTGGATGCTCCCCGTCCCCGATGATCGGGCAAATGTGCTTGTCAACCATCTTGAAGAAGGAGTAGATCTGGTCTTCGCGGGGGCCGTATACCGCCGAGGGGCGCAGGATCGTTATCGACTGATCTCCGGAAGCCACCCGGTGTATCATCTCTTCCATCTGTTTTTTTGATCGCCCGTACATGCTGACCGGCTTCATGGGATCTTCTTCGGTGACGGGTGTACCGTTTTCGGGGGTTGGTCCCGCGGCAGCCAGGGAGGAGAGGACGACAATATTCCGGACGCCCTGTTTCTGAGCTACCCGGAGAAGATGCTCGGTCGCCTCCACATTGGCCTGTTCAAACTGCTGCCAGGTCGGGGCTTTTACTACGCCGGCCGCGTGGAAAATGACATCTGTGCCCGCAACAGCACTTTTGAGTGTGGGAATGTCGTGGAGATCGCCGGGAACTTTTATGTAGTCATTTCCCTTCAACCACTTTTCACTGTTACGCACAAGACATCGAATTTCGGAGAATCGCTGGTCTTCGATAAGCGTATCAACCAAATGGCTGCCGATAAATCCGGTACCGCCAGTAATAAAGGCTTTCATCAAATTTCGTATATTCCAGATTTCAGAATTTGAACATTCAAAGCGTCACCAAGATACGAATCACACCGGTCCTTTTGAAAATTTATGAGTGAGTTACGCGTCGCAATTTTTACCGGCAATTACAATCATATCCGAGACGGGGTATCACTGACCCTAAACCGTCTTGTCGACTTTCTGGAACGGCAGGGGGTAAAGGTACTGGTGTTTGGTCCCACTATTGAAAATCCCCCGATTGACCACAACGGGGAGCTGGTTGCGGTTCCCTCCGTACCGATGCCGGGGCGTTCGGAATACCGTGTGACGGTCGGGTTCCCGGAATCGGCCCGGCAGCGCCTTTCGGAGTTCAATCCAAATTTGATTCACCTGGCCACTCCCGACCTGCTGGGATTTCGTGCGATGCGATACGCCCAGTCTCACAACATCCAATTTGTGTCATCCTATCACACCCATTTTACGAGCTACCTCAAATATTACAACCTGGAAATGCTGGAAGTGCTCGCATGGAAATACCTGGTGTGGTTTTACAAGCAGTGCAGGCATGTGTACGTGCCGTCCCCCTCGATGGCCGAAGAGTTGAACAACCAGGGAATTGAGGAGGGAATAAGGATTTGGACACGGGGAGTAAATACCGATCAGTTCAGCCCGGAGAACCGCGACATGGAATGGAGGAGATCGATCGGTATTGAAGATGATGAGCAGGTTGTGACGTTTGTTTCCCGGCTGGTATGGGAAAAAGATCTGCAAACGTATGTGGATACCATTAAAAAACTGAAGGAGAGTGATGTCAGGATCAAACCGATGGTAGTAGGCGACGGACCCGCTAAAAAAGAGCTACGGCAGATGCTTCCGGAGGCGCATTTTACCGGGTTTATCACCGGTGAAACTCTCGGAAAGGCATATGCCAGCAGCGACATTTTCCTGTTTCCCTCCGATACCGAAACGTTTGGAAATGTCACCCTGGAGGCGATGTCGAGCGGACTTCCCTGCGTAGTGGCCGATGCCACGGGCAGCAGGTCGCTGGTGGAATCGGGAGTCAACGGGCTCCTTGCATCTCCGCGAAATACCGGTGAGTTTGCGAGTGCCGTACTTGCCATTGCCGAAGATAATGAACTTCGAAAGAGGATGGGCGCGGCAGCACGTCAAAAAGCACTGGCCTATTCCTGGGATAATGTAAATGGCGAGCTCCTGGATAATTATCGAGATGCCCTGCGGGAGCCGAAACCCTCTCTGAAATTTTAAAGAAATCAGTACCATTGAATATTCTGTACGTATCACATACGCATCCGCCCGAGGGTGCGATACTGGAAAATGTGGGCGGGATGCAGCGCGTCAGCCTGCAATTAATCAAGGAATTGGAAAAGCGGGAAGACCTGTCGGTATTCCGGGAGACAATCAACGCATCCGGCAAGGGGTGGATCGGCCTCAGCACGTTTGCCTTTCTGATGAAAAACCTGGTCGGGCTGCCCGCCAGGGCTCGGCAGGTAAATGCGGATGTCATCCTGTTCTCCTCCATGGTTACGGCGAGCCTGGCCTGGTTTATCAGGAACAGGATCGAGATTCCCATGGTGACGATCAACCACGGGCGGGATGTAACCTTGTCGAACCCCCTGTACCAGAGGTTTGTCCCCCGTGTTTTCTCAAGTCTTGACGGAGTGATATCGGTTTCTTCGGCCACCCGGAAAGAGTGCATAAAACGGGGCATGGATCCCGCCAAGGGCGTTGCCCTGGGGAACGGCTTCAACATGGAGCGGCTGGGAGACTTCCCCAACAAGCAGATATCAAAAAATGAACTGCAGGAGCAGTTTGGTATAGATCTGGAGGGAAGGTTTCTGCTGCTGTCTGTCGGCCGCCAGGTTAAGCGGAAGGGACATGAGTGGTTTATACGGAAGGTGTTCCCAAAGCTGAGAAAAGACCTCGTCTTTGTGACAGTGGGTGACGGTCCCGAGGAGGAAAACATCCGTGCGGCAGCCGAAGAAAGTACGGGGAGCGACCGCATCTATCTGATGGGCCGGCAGCCAGATGCGATCCTGGAGAAAATATATTCGGCGGCCGACCTGTTTATGATGCCCAATATACCGGTTGAAGGGGATATGGAGGGATTTGGTATTGTGTTGCTGGAGGCCAACATGGCGCGAACTCCCGCTGTGGCCGCCGACCTGGAAGGTATCAAGGATGTTATTACCGATGGCAAGAACGGGTACCGTCTCCCTCCCCTGGATGAGGAAGCATTTGCAGAAAAGATTAATACAATTCTGGACAACGGGTTATCCGCCTTTTCTGATCAGGCGCGTTCATTTGTGCAGGAGCAGTTCAGCTGGAACAATGTGGCACAAAAATATATTGGATTTATTGAACATGTAATCAGGCAGTTTTCGACTGTGAAAACGCAAAATTAACATTATCATAATCATAATTTGATTGGTGCTTATATTGGAGGTATATTTGCCTAGATAAGCACCAATCAGAAGCCGAAATCTGGAAGGAATGGCTGAATCTAACACCGATCTTAAGAAAAACGATATTTTTTCGAAAGCTTTTGATTTTACAAAAGCCGATGAAGTAAAAGCTGAGGGGCTGTACCCCTATTTTAAACCCCTTCAGGCTACTGATGGAACTACAGTGAAAATTGAAGGCCGTGAATTGATTATGGCCGGATCCAACAATTATCTCGGGTTAACAAACGACCCGCGGGTCATCAAAGCCGCCCAGGATGTAATCACTGACTACGGGACCGGATGTACGGGGTCCCGGTACCTGAACGGAACTCTTGACTTGCACCTGGAGCTTGAGGAAAAGCTCGCTGATTTTATGCGGAAAGACGCCTGCGTACTGTTTAGTACCGGCTACCAGACCAACGAAGGGTCGATTCAAACCATCGCCGGCCGCAAGGATATTATCTTTTCTGACAAGGACAACCACGCCTGCATCGTAACCGGAACGCTTGTTTCGAATGCCAAGACGATGCGCTACCAACACAATGACATCGATCAGCTGCGCATGCTGATGGAACGTGCCGATGAGGATGCGGGCAAGCTCATCGTCAGTGACGGCGTTTTTTCTATGTCGGGTACCATTGCAAAAGTTCCCGAACTGGTTGAACTGAAAAATGAGTTTGGCGCCCGCCTGTATCTTGATGATGCCCATGCCATAGGTGTTGTGGGGGAGGGCGGCCGGGGGTCTGCTTCTACGTTTAACCTGATGGATGAAGTTGACTTGATCAGCGGTACCTTTTCCAAATCTTTTGCCTCGCTCGGTGGATTTATCGTTGGGGACAAAGAGGTGATTGAATATATTCGCCACCACTCCCCGGCTCATATCTTTAGTGCCTCCATGCCCCCGGCCAACGTGGCTACGGTATTGAAAGCGCTTGAAATCCTTCAGGAAGAACACTGGCGGCTGGAGCGCCTGCAGGAGATCTCCGATTACATGCGCAAGGAACTCCGTGAAATGGGATTTAATGTCTGGAGCAGCCAAACGCCCATCATTCCGGTAGTGATTGGAGAGATGCTCGAATGTTTTAAATTCTGGAAAGATCTTTTTGAAGCGGGTGTCTACGTCAATGCCGTGGTTCCTCCCGCCGTGCCGCGTGGACAGTCGCTTATGAGAACCAGTTATATGGCTACTCATACTGACGATCACCTCAACAAAATTCTTGAAGCATTCAGAACGGTCGGGATAAAACGGGGATTGATTGACCGGAACGGCCATTCACTTATAGATGTCGAGTGATTCTGTGGCGGAACAGACAAAAACCAATGGGGTCAGCATTGTAACGACCAACGAGGAGCGGCAGCAGTTCCTCGAATTTCCCTATCAGCACTATGCCGATGACGAGCACTGGATCCCACCGCTCAAAATGGAGCAGAAAAAACTGATAGATACCGATAAAAATCCTTTCTACAACAATGCGGATATCGCCCTGTTTTTAGCAGAACAAAACGGGGAGGTCTGTGGGCGCATCGCAGCTATCGAAGATCGCCGATACAACGATTATCACAATACCAAAACCGGTTTTTTCGGCTTTTTTGAATGCATTAACGACCAGTCGCTGGTCGAGCTCCTTTTTAAGGTGGCCGTGGATTGGCTCAAGGAAAAAAATTTGACTACGCTGATGGGGCCAACGTGCCCCAGCATGATGGATGAAATCGGGATCCTCGTGGACGGATTTGAGTACGACCCAAGTATCATGATGCCCTATCATAAACCCTACTACGATGAGCTGCTCCAATCGGTCGGCTTTGAAAAAGAGATGGACCTGTATGCCTTTCGGGTAGACCAGGACGGGGTGGCCCTGGACCGGATGAATCGGGCTGCGGAGATCATGAAAAAGAGATATCCGTCGCTTTCGGTACGCAGTGTCGATTTGAAGAATATTAAAGAGGAAGTCGAAATCGTTCGCGAGATATTTAACAAAGCCTGGTCAGAGAATTGGGGGTTTATTCCGCTTACCAGGGAAGAGCTGATCGCACTGGCAGATGACTTGAAGCTGATTCTGGATCCCGATTTTGCCCATATTGCGGAAGTTGAGGGGCAACCCGTGGCTTTTTCGATCGGTCTGCCGGATCTAAACCAGGCCCTGAAACACCTGGACGGGACCCTGTTTCCATTTGGTATATTTAAGCTGCTCTGGCATAAGCGTAATATTAACCAGATCCGAACGGCGCTAATGGGCGTTCTTCCTGAATACCAGGGAAAGGGATTTGATGCCCTGTTTCACCGGCTGGCAATCCTTAATGGAAGGGAGAAGGGAATCTACTCTTCTGAGTTGAGCTGGGTACTCGAGACCAATACCAACATGGTGCGGGTGGCGGAGCGGCTGGGAGCGGAGAGGGAGAAAACCTATCGCATGTACAAGATGGACGGACTCAACTCCCGGTTTACGTAGAAATGTAACCGTTCCACATGTAGTATGTAAGGTACTACGATGATTCATTTTTTATTCATAGAATTTACCTACCTTTGAATGCCTGTACTCTGCGTGATAATCTGGACTGCAGGCATGCATAATACCAGTAAATAAAGATGAGGATGTTTCTGTCATGAGTGAATTTCGTATTGAGAAGGATTCAATGGGCGAAGTGCGAGTTCCCGAAAATGCATACTACGGGGCGCAAACACAGCGGGCTGTTGAAAATTTCCCGGTAAGTGGATATACGTTTTCACGTGAGTTTATCCAAGCCCTGGGTCTGGTAAAAAAGACCGCTGCAAAGGTTAACGCCGAACTTCAGATGATTGATGCCGACCTGGCTGAGGCGATACAGCAGGCGGCCCGGGAGGTCATGGAGGGTGAACTAGACGAGCATTTTCCCATCGACATTTTCCAAACGGGATCCGGTACCTCAACCAATATGAACGCCAATGAGGTGATTGCCAACCGGGCCAATGAGATTTTGGGAGCGGAGAAGGTCCATCCCAACGATCACGTCAATTTCGGGCAAAGTTCAAACGATGTTATTCCCACGACGATCCGGCTTGCCGCGGTTTCCGGGGTTCGCAGTGCGCTGATTCCGGCCTTGCAGAAACTGCGGAGTGCTTTTTTGGACAAGGGTCGGGAGCTTTCCGAAGTCGTAAAAACGGGCCGAACGCACCTGATGGATGCGATGCCGGTAACAGTGGAACAGGAATTCAGCGGGTATGCGCGGCAGCTTGAGCTGGGGGTCAAGAGGTTGGAACAGACGGTTCAGCGCCTGCAGGAGCTCCCGCAAGGCGGTACGGCTGTGGGTACAGGACTAAATACAAACCCGGAATTTGGAGAGCGATTTGCGAGGGCGGTTTCTGAGGAAACCGGGTATGAATTCAGCGAGGCCGAAAACCATTTTGAGGCGCAATCTACGGTCGATGCACCGGTGGAATTAAGCAGCCAGTTAAAAACGATTGCCGTAGGCATGATGAAAATTGCGAATGACCTGCGCTGGATGAATTCAGGTCCCAACAGCGGTATCGGGGAACTGCAGCTTGAGGCCCTGCAGCCGGGCTCGTCGATTATGCCGGGGAAGGTGAATCCGGTGATAGAGGAGGCGGTAGCGATGGTCTGTGCGCAGGTTATTGGCAACGACTCCACTGTTACGGTAGCTGGACAGGCAGGAAATTTTGAGCTTAATGTGATGTTGCCCGTTGTTGCGCGAAACCTGCTGGAATCGATCGCGCTGTTGTCAAATGCTGCACGGGTTGAAGCCGAAAAAAGTGTTTCCCGCCTGAATGTCAACAAGGAGCGGATTGACGAGATGGTAGGCAGAAATCCGGTGTTGGTTACAGCACTAAATCCGATTATCGGGTACGATAAAGCGGCAAAAATTGCCAAAAAAGCTTTTGCTGAGAAACGGCCGGTCAAAGAGGTGGCCCGTGAAATGACGGATCTTTCTGACGAGGAGCTGGATGAAGCGCTGGACCCGATCAAACTGACCAGGGGGGGATTCAGTTCGTAACTACGGAGTACCGGAGAAAGGAAAAAATGTTTACATGAATTGACACTAATGTTACAGCATTGCCGAAGGGCGGCTTCAGTTTTGTAAATAAAAGCCGATTCTTTTATTATTGTAATAGCAGTTCTGCTCCAGTGATCTTATCCAAAATGTGACTTTTACTGCCGGTAAACGTGAAGAAAATGAGTGACAATGGCTGATACTCACACAACTAAAGGTATCTCACAGAATGGAACAAACTCCAGGCGTGGAGCAGAACGCTCTGATCAATCAGAAAAAATCAAAGAGATCCTTGAAGATTATCGTTTAGCCGTTGTCAGCCGTGAAATCTCTTACCTCGGGCGAAAGGAAACCCTGACCGGCAAGGCAAAATTTGGAATTTTTGGCGATGGAAAGGAGCTCCCCCAGCTTGCGATGGCCAAATATTTCAGGGACGGGGATTTCAGGGCGGGATACTACCGAGATCAAACCTTTATGCTGGCAATAGGAAAAGTGACTGTTCGCCAGTTTTTTGCCCAGCTCTACGCTCATCCCAATACGAAAGCGGACCCACATTCGGGCGGGCGCCAGATGAATGCGCATTTCAGTACACATAGCCTGGACAAGGATGGAAGCTGGAAAGACCTGACCTCGCAAAAAAACAGTTCTCCAGATATTTCTCCCACGGCCGGGCAGATGTCGCGGTTGCTTGGGCTGGCACAGGCCTCTAAAGTCTACAGAAATGAAGAAGTCCTCCAAGATGAGAGGTTTAAAAAGTTTTCAGTTAACGGAAACGAGATTGCATGGGGAACAATCGGGGATGCCAGTACCTCGGAGGGTGTTTTTTGGGAGACGGTAAATGCGGCCGGCGTCATGCAGGTTCCGATGGTACTTTCGGTCTGGGATGATGGTTATGGCATCTCCGTCCCCCGAAAATACCAGACTACAAAAGCCAGTATCTCCGAGGCGCTTTCCGGCATGCAGCGGACGGAAATTAAAAACGGTCTCGAAATTCTGACGGTCAAGGGCTGGGATTACCCGGCCCTTGTTGACACATACCAAACGGCTGCCGGGATTGCGCGAAAAGAGCATGTGCCGGTGCTGATACATGCCCAGGAGGTAACCCAGCCACAGGGGCATTCCACCTCCGGTTCGCATGAGCGCTATAAATCGGAACAACGGCTGGAGTGGGAAGAGAAATATTGCTGTGTAGCTCAAATGAGAAAATGGATTCTCAAAGAGGAGCTGGCCGCTGAAACCGAGCTGAATGCCATCGAGGAGGAAGCGGAGAGCTATGTAAAACGTGAACAGGACGCGGCCTGGCAGGCGTTTACCAGCGAAATTAAGAAGGAGCAGCGTACGGCTGTTCAGATCATTGACAAGATGATCGCGGAAAGTGAAGCCCCGGAGTCACTCAAGGCCGTTAAAAAAGAGATGAATACCCCGATGGTCACCCTGCGCAGGCATGTTATGGCAGGGGTGCGAAAGGCGCTGCGCGTGGTGCGCGATCAGCAGCTTGATTCGAAACAGGAGCTTGTCGACTGGATCAGGGAGACCAAGCAGGATAATTTTGAACGCTATCATTCCCACCTGTACAGCGAATCTGATAAGTCACCGCTGAATGTCAAGGCAGTGCGTCCAACCTATGCCGATCATGCTGAAGAGGTTGACGGGCGCATTGTCTTGAGGGATAATTTTGACAAGTTGTTTGAAAAATACCCGGAGGTCCTGGTTTTTGGCGAAGACAGTGGAAAGCTGGGGGATGTGAACAAGGGGTTGGAGGGACTTCAAAAAAAATACGGGAAAATTCGTGTGGCAGATACCGGGATTCGGGAGGCTACAATATTGGGCCAGGGTATTGGGCTGGCGCTGCGTGGACTCCGCCCGATCGCTGAAATTCAGTATCTCGACTATATTCTATACTGTTTCCAGGGAATGAGTGATGATCTTGCCACACTGCATTACCGCAGTGCCGGTGGCCAGAAAGCTCCCGTAATTGTTCGGACCCGAGGTCATCGCCTGGAGGGTATATGGCATTCCGGGTCACCGATGGGCATGATTATTAATGGGATTCGTGGAATTCACGTCTGCGTGCCGCGCAATCTCACGGAGGCTGCGGGTATGTATAACACCCTGCTACAGGGCGATGATCCCGCCCTGGTTATTGAACCCCTCAATGCATACCGACTAAAAGAGAAAATGCCCCAGAATATCGGGGAGTTTACCATCCCGCTGGGAGTGCCCAAAGTGATACGAGAGGGAACCGATATTACCATCGTTTCCTATGGATCTACCTGTAATGTGTGTGAAGATGTGCTTCCGGAGCTGGATGAGGCAGGTATCTCTGCTGAACTTATTGATGTCCGAACACTCTTGCCCTTTGACCGCCATCACAAGATCATTCGTTCGCTCAGGAAGACCAATCGTATCCTTTTTGTGGATGAGGATGTCCCCGGCGGTGCTTCCGCATACATGATGCAGAAAGTGCTGCAGGAGCAAAAAGGGTATTTTTATCTGGACTCTGAGCCCTTGTGCCTGACCGCCAAAGAGCACCGGCCTGCATATGGATCCGATGGCGACTACTTCTCCAAGCCGAACACCGATGACATTTTTGAGGCAGTGTACCAGATTATGAATGAGGCCAATCCTGAAGCGTACCCTGCTATCTATAACAACGAGGTTGGGCATTAACCGCATAGCACGAACGTGTGCTTTCCCTTGCCGGTAAAAACGTTCACTTCGCATTTCCAACAGATTACAGGCTTCCACAAGAAGCTACGGCAATTTTTTGGTTTCTATACCTGTTTATAAGAGGGCGTTGTAAAATCCCAAATCCTCAAATCCTCGTTTTGAGGGGGGCTCCCGTTTAAAGGTCACCAAAGTCGGTGGTACAACCATCTCCCAACAAAATAGCAGGTTCTGCAAAGGTCCCGATAACTTACTCCCGAATAGAAGTCAGGTGTTAACCCGGATTATTCACCAAGAAATTTGTTCTACTTCGTGAATAATCCGGGTTAAATGAAGGTGTCCTGCTTTTAGGAGGTTTCATCCTGTCATAGGTGACAGTTTAAATTCAAGTAACCGGAAAGTGAAAATTCGACTGATTATTGAAGAAAAACCTTGTCAAGGGATACCGATTCAGGAGAGCAGTTGGTCGATGAATATGATAATCCAGACGGCGGGAAGGTAAAAGAAGGATGCAAACATCAGTTTTTTTGCTTTCTCCTTGGTGCGGTCGAAGGCGAAACGGATACCGTACCACAGGAAGGCGATGGCGCAGGCCATTCCTCCAGCCAGGTAGGTCAGACCACTTAAGTCAACAGCATACAAAGCCCAGGTAGCCGGTAAAAGGGCGACAAGGCACCCAAGTATAAGCATAACGGCTTTGGTGCCGTTCTCGTCGTTTTTAGGAAGCATACGGAACCCTGCGTTGCGGTAATCATCTTTGCATACCCATGCTATGGCCATCACATGAGGCACTTGCCAAAGAAATACAATCGCAAAGAGCGACCACATGCCGGCATCTCCCAGGTGCCCGGTGGCCGCTGCCCATCCGCCAACAGGTGGCAGGGCTCCGGGTACTGCCCCGATAAAGACGTTGGCCGCTGAAACACGTTTCATGGGAGTGTAAGCTCCCAGGTATATGATGGTTGTGGCAATGGAAATCATGCCGGCCAGGAGATTAACCATAAAAATCATATACGCTGAACCGGCAAGGATCAATACCAGTGAAAATGTTACACTCTGTTTTGGGGTTATCTTGCTGGAGGGCAGGGGCCGTGTTTGGGTTCGTTTCATCTGTCCATCCAGTCGCCATTCGAGGAACTGGTTATGGGCGGCGGTGCCCGAAGCGATCAACCAGGTACCGAGTGCGGCATGGGCCATAAGCACAAAATTCAGGCTGCCGGCCGAACCCAACACAAATCCTATCAGCATGCTGGCCAGCACGGTAAAAGTGATTCCGGGCTTGGTCAGCTCGTAGTATGCTGACAGCGTCTCAACATTAAACCATTTCGAAAGGGTGGTGTCGGTACTTAACTTCATGCGGATTTTCTGATTTTGTAACAGGCTAAATTTAGGGAATAATTTGTAGAATTGTTACCTGAATTGGGACTGCAGGAGACTGGTCAAACCCGGTTATTTGTTTCAAAATTATCTGCCGTTTAAAATTGATTTACACTTTAAGGGAACTGGGAAAGAGGATAATTGTTATCTTTAGAGACGTGGAGGCCACGTTTATTTAAGTATCTGAAATTCTATATAAATATGACGCTGAATACCTACCAAAAGACGGCTATAACAACGGTTGGAGCTACTATTTTTCTTATTTTCGTGGGTGGACTTGTTCGTGCCTCGGGAGCCGGACTCGGCTGCCCCGATTGGCCAAAATGTTTCGGCATGTGGATTCCGCCTACCAGTCTCGCCGAGCTGCCCCCCGAGTTCAATGCCTCCCAGTTTAATGTGCTTAAAACATGGACAGAATACCTGAATCGGCTGGTGGGCGTGATCATCGGGTTGCTGATCACGGCAACGTTCCTTCTTTCGTTTCGGTACAGGAAAAGCCAGCCTGAAGTTTTCTACAGTTCGGGTGCCGCTTTCGTGCTGGTGCTCGTACAGGGGTGGCTGGGAGGACAGGTTGTAATTACGGGACTCAGTGAGTGGCTGATTACGCTCCACATGGTACTGGCAATGGTTATTATGACGATACTGCTGTTTGCCGCGTTCCGCGCAACCAGGAAGGAGTGGAGTGTTGAAATTCAACCCAAACACAGGAGGTGGCTGTTTTGGTCCGGCGTAGCATTGCTTGCCTTTACGATGGTACAGCTGGTGATGGGAACCCAGGTACGAGAGGCGATTGATGTCGTTAAAAACAGTGCAGCTCCCCCGCCCCGGCAACTTTGGTTGCAGGAAGTGGGATTTTGGGACGAAATACACCGAAGTTTTTCATGGACACTTTTCCTCTTGGGGGGAGGAATCTTTTATTTTGCAAAGTGGAAGAGCGATTCAATACTGCTTGGTCGGTTGGCATCGGTGATATTTGGCCTTATTCTCTTCCAGATATTAATTGGTGTGGGCCTGTATTACCTGGGCATGCCTCCTGTTTACCAGGTCATGCATTTGGTGGGAGTAGCCATTTTAATATGCGCGGAGTTTTTACTGCTGCTGATATTAAAAAATGATGTCAGCGCGGCATAGGAACTGCCTGTTCCATTTGAAAAATTTTTCAAAGAGGCTTTACAATAGCCTGATATCCTCTCGTTTTGAGAGTTCTACTCCCGTTTTAAAGTCACCAATGTCGGTGGAACAACCACCTCCAACAACATTGTAGGTTCTGCTAAACCCTTCCAAAATAATAAAAGCCGGTTTTTTTAAATTCAAACCGGCTTAAGAGATATAGATTACGGAACGGGAATCTAAAAGCCCGGGATCGGATTTGTCCGGAAGAGCGTATCCAGCATGGAGAGCCCCACCAATAATCCCAAAAACAGGATGGAAGCGATAAAGAGCATGGAATTAAATTTTGCATCCCAGTAAAGGTTCATGAAAAAGAGGGCGACCAGGCTCGCTTTCATTACGGCTACAATCATGGCCACGATGATAGACCAGGGATGAGGAAGTGCCAGGTAGTGAACTCCCACCGTAACGATTGTTAAAATGAACAGGGCGCCCGCTACAGAAAGAAGTATTTTGTCGGATGAAATATGATGTCCACTCATGGATCAAAGAAACGTTTTGAGTTATCAGTATCAGTCAATTAAGTAGAAAAGTGGGAACAGGAAAATCCAGATGATATCGACCAGGTGCCAGTAAAGCCCGGTAATCTCCACCGGTGTGTAATATTCGCTGTGGAAAGCTCCTTTTGAGGCCTTGACCAGCAGCCAAACCATTAAACCAATTCCTATTACTACGTGGATACCATGCAGGCCGGTCATCATGTAGTAGAGGCTGAAAAAGATGTGGGCTTTCGGGTGGTCGATAGCCTCATAGGCATAAAATTCACCTGGAAAAATACCAATATGGAATTTATGGGTGTATTCAAAATATTTAATCACCATAAAAACAAAAGCAAGCGCAATGGTGATGCCGAGATTGATGATAATCCCTTTTTTCTGGTTGAGCTGGGCCGATTTAATTGCCATAGCCACCGTCAGGCTACTGCCGATCAGCACGATGGTGTTAACGCCGCCCCACAGGGTATCAAGTTCCTCCGATGCCAGGGTGAACAGTTCAGGATACCATGCCCGGTAGATGATATAGGCAGCAAACAGTCCGCCAAAAAAGAGGATCTCGGTTACCAGGAAGATCCACATTCCCATCTTTGCTGAATCAAATTGTTGCTCACTGTCAACAAAGTGATGTTGAACGTGGGTTGCTGTTGAATGATTCGCCATGATTACTGTTTATTTTCTGTGTTAAATTCGCTTGTTGTCTGGTGATTTTCGGGTGTCGGAGTCGTTATTCCTCGGCTTCCACTTGATCGGGGTCGGTGCCTGAGGGAACGCCCGCCTCATGTTCGGCCGCATGGCCATTTTCACTCTGAATGAGACCCAGCTGGAAATCCTCCATCGGCTGGTGATAGTCGTACGGACCGTGAATAACCACTGGAGTGTGCTCGAAGTTGTGGGGCGGGGCCGGAGAGGCTATCTGCCATTCCATAGCACGGCTTCCCCACGGATTTGCTCCCGCTTTCTTGCCTTTGAACAGGGAGTATAAAAGATAGACGAGGACCAGCATGAAGCCTCCACCCAGGATAAATGCTCCTACCGTTGAAACCTGGTGGTAGACGGTAAACTGTTCAACGTAGTTGTAGTAGCGGCGCGGCATCCCCTGTGCTCCCATAATGAATTGCGGGAGGAACGTAACACTAAAGCCGAGTGTGATAAGACCACCTGCAATTTTGGCAAGCGTTTCGTTATACATGACTCCAAATATTTTGGGCCACCAGTAGTGGAGCCCGGCTAGGAACGCCATCACCATACCTCCCACCATGACAAAGTGGAAGTGGGCGACCACGTAATATGTATCATGCAGGTGGATGTCAAGGGCAATTGTAGCCAGTACAATTCCGGTTAAGCCACCGATGAGAAACAGGAAGAAGAATCCCAAAATATACAGGAGCGGCGTTTGGAGTGAGATCGAACCCTTGTGCATGGTAGCCAGCCAGTTGAACATCTTAATACCGGTGGGAATACCGACGAGGAAAGTCAGGAATGAAAAAATCGTTGAGGCCAGCGAAGCCTGACCGGAAGTAAACATGTGGTGTCCCCAAACCAGGAAGCCGATAAAGGCGATCGCAAGCGAAGAGAGGGCGATAGCCCAGTAACCAA
Organism: Halalkalibaculum sp. DA3122; assembly: GCF_043951865.1. Classification (NCBI taxonomy): domain Bacteria; kingdom Pseudomonadati; phylum Balneolota; class Balneolia; order Balneolales; family Balneolaceae; genus Halalkalibaculum; species Halalkalibaculum sp. DA3122. The sequence goes on along the minus strand of NZ_JBINJF010000018.1, from coordinate 14,876 downwards.
AAACCGTTTTCTTGGAAAAGGTGGAGACAACCTCGGAAACGATGCCAAAGCCGGGTACAATCATGATGTAAACAGCAGGGTGCGAATAAAACCAGAACATGTGCTGGTAGAGCACGGGATCTCCGCCAAGTGCGGGATCAAAAATTCCAACACCCAGGAGCCGCTCCATGCCAACCAGCAGCAGCGTAATGGCCAGCACGGGGGTGGCCAGAATCTGAATGATGCTGGTGGCATATAATCCCCAGCAGAACAGCGGCAGCTTGCCCCAGGTCATGCCGGGCGCCCGCATTTTATGGATGGTGGTAATAAAGTTAACTCCCGTTAAAATAGAGGAAAAGCCGATAATAAACACGCCAAACGTCATGGCAGTAACCGCACCTCCAGTCGTTGCAGAGTAGGGGGTGTAAAAGGTCCAGCCCGTATCGAGCCCGCCGGAGACAATGACATATAGCGTTCCGATTGCACCGGCCATGTAGAGGTACCAGCTCATCAGGTTTAGCCTTGGAAACGCCACATCTTTGGCCCCAAGCTGGATCGGCATGATAAAGTTGCCCAGTACGGCCGGCACCGAGGGGACCAGGAACAGGAAGATCATGATTACGCCGTGGAGCGTAAACAATTGGTTATACCCGTCGGCGGTGAGGAAGCCCAGTGTGGGGCCGGGCGTCCAGAGTTCCATCCGGATCAGCAGGGCCAGGATTCCACCCGCAGCAAAAAATACAGATATACCGATGAGATACAGTACCCCGATGCGTTTGTGATCTAATGTTGTCAACCACGACCACAGGCCAGATTCAACATTAAGATAATTTTTTTCAGCCCGTTCATCCGGTTTATACCGGCGAACTTTCATTTTTTTTGTTAAAGAACCGGAATTAGATTCTGCCGTTGCCATGTTACTACAGTGTTTTTATGTATTCGATAATTGCATTAATCTGTTCATCCGAGAGAACACCCTGGTATGGGGGCATTACGTTGCTGTAGCCCTCCACGATATGAGCACCCGGGTCCAAAATTGACTCTCTGAGATAATTTTCATCAACAGTTACAGTCGTTCCATCTGCAAGCGGTTCTTCAGAACCAAATTTATTTTGCCATGAAGGACCCGTCATTTCGGTTCCGTCCACAGAGTGACAGGTAGTGCAGGCGTTTTCCTGTACTAGCTGCTCGCCCCATTCGGCGGGCGTCATATCATCAGGCTGGGAGCCGCCCCCCGCGTTTTCTCTCAACCAGGTTTCAAAATCTTCCTCACTTTGAACAACCACACTGCCGGTCATATTTGAGTGGTCTGTCCCGCAGTATTCCGTACAAAAGATGATCGATTCTCCGGTCTCCGGGGCGTTAAACCATACCGAAGTATATCGACCCGGAACTACATCTTGCTTGATTCGAAAGTCGGGCACCGAGAAGGAGTGGATAACGTCATTCGAGCTCATGATCAGTTTTACCGGGCGGTCGGCGGGAACGTGCAGCTCTCCCGTGGAGCTCGCCCCGTTTTCATACTGAAATCTCCAGAGCCATTTTTGTGCTGTGACCTGCACTTCATAGGCATCGTCGGGCGGGGAGGTCATATTCAGGAATATCTGGAAGCCCCATCCGAATATGAACAGTACCAACACCAGTGGAATCACGGACCATGTGATTTCAAGGGCGTTGTTGTGGGTAATAACCGGGGTAACCTCATTTTCAGATTTACGCCGGTATTTTATAATAAAATAGATGATGGCAACCAGGATACCGATGGTGAGGATCAGGCTGCTCATGTGTACAAATTCGAATAGCTGATCATGGCTATTCGCTATTGTCGATTTAGCGGGAGGTAATAAGAGGTCTTTAAATAAGTCCATTCTAATTGTTTAGCTTCCTGTCGTGTTTAGAACCTTTTTCTTTCAGCCATAATAAACCGAGGAATATACCCAGAATTAAAACTGTTGCCAAGCCACCGAGCTGCATAATACGCCAGGCAACCGGAACATAGCTTTGGGAACTCGGGTCGTACTGGTAACAGTACATAACAACTTTGTCAACGGCACTGCCGATCTCTCCGTCTGCAGCATCGTAAAGCGCATTCCTGAACTGGAACTCGTCAAATTTGATACCGTAAAGATATCGCGTAATGGTTCCGTCAGGGCTTAAAAAAATTATTGCGGCACTGTGCGCGTATTCGCCATTACGCTCAACTTTTTCGTATTTAAATCCGACCGCTTGGGTTAATTCTTTAATAACGTCCTGCCTGCCGGTTAAAAAATGCCAGCCACTGCTGACCCTGTCTTCTCCGAGCTTCTCGCTGTACACCTGTTTGGTGGAGTCAGCCAATGGCGTGTCTTCATCCGGATCAAAACTGAACGTAATAATTTCAAACTGGTTGCCGGGATCCCATTTCAAATCTTTAATCCCGGTGTATATGGCATCGGTAACCATACTGCACAACATGGGGCAGTTATAGTATACCGGGTTGAGTATGACCGGTTTGTCACCTTCCATCAGCTCCCGGATTGTGACGGAATCACCTTTTGACGTTGCGAACGTCAAATCAAGCGGGATCTTCTCCCCGAGATGCTCTTGAACATCTACGTTCTGCACATCATCTGGCTTTTTGTTATTTAACTGCGCTTCCGCTGCTGCCGGAAGGGCGAACAAATACACCAAAAGGAGTAGCGACCCGGTAAATGAATAAAAAAAACGTGTTTCGCTGTTATTGCTGTTCAGCCATCTCATTAATAGCACTGTCGATTGGAATTCTGTATATGCCATTTTCCAAGTCAACAACTCCAAAGGAGTTCAACGTTTCAGTGGCCTCCAGCTTTTGTTGATTTACCTGGTAAAATTCCGTACTGCCGGAGGCCGCATCCTGTGAAAGGAGCCGGTTGTACTCGTACATCTCACGCAGCGCAAAAACAAATATTACCACGAGGATGGTTCCGAGCACGCTCCAGAAGACGAGTCGGCGAATGTTCAGTCGGTCGAACATGACCCCGTAATCGATGGAGTCCATAATCTCTTTGTCGGTGACTTCCACGTCCACCTCTTCCTGGTCGGATATATGTTCTTCCGCTTTTTCGGTTTCTTCGCTGCCCTGATAAAACGATTCTGCGTCTTTTTCGAGCTGAACGGCCCACGTCAGGATCGTCGACACCGGCACATCATATTTTTTAGAAAGCTGGTCCAGGTTTTGCTTTCCCTGGTCGATTGCAGCTTGTGCAACCTTGGCTTTAAATTCGGAGCTGTATGTTCTGTCTTCGTTCGACATAAAGATCTGTTGTTTTACTAACTATAAACGATTCTGCCAGTTAATGCTTGCGTAGAGATTTTCCCAGTTTTGGATCGTTGACCGGAATCATTTTTTGCTGCTTGAACCGGCGGAAAAACAGGCCAAAGAAGATGCCACCCAGACCAAGGAAAGTTGTTACATCCAGCCAGTTAAAGTGGATACCGTGTTCATGCAGCACCGGCATGGCGATCCAGTACAGTTCCACGAAATGTGTAACCAATATCAGTATGGATACGCCGTAAACGACCTTGTAATTCGTTTTCATATTTTTATTAAGCAGGAGGACGAATGGAATCACAAATCGTCCGAAGAGCAGCATCCAGGCCATATATTCATATCCTCCATCAAAACGGTGCATATACCACAGGGTTTCTTCCGGAATAGCCGCATAGTAGATCAACAGGTACTGGCTGAATGCGATGTAAGCATAGAATACGGTGAAACCAAACATCTGCACCCCCAGGTCATAAATATGACTCTCCTGGATGGTGTTCTTCAATATGCCCCTGTTCCAGAGGAAAAATACAAGGAGTATAAAGAAAGCAAACAGTCCCTGGAAACTCATTGCGAAGTAATAAACACCGAAAATGGTGGAATACCAGTGCGGATCAAGAGCCATAAGCCAGTCGAACGAGGCAAATGCAAATGTAATAACAAACAGGAAGAGTCCTGGCCCACTGGTACGTCTCAGCAGGGTTTGAAGTCCCCAGTCGCCGGTTTCATCCATTTTAACGGAATTTTTGTAGAGCCGGTATCCCAGGAAACTCCAGATGCCGAAATAGATCACCTGGCGGACGATATAGAACGGCACGTTAAGGTAAGGCACTTTGCCCTGGAGTACCGGATCGTGAGCAACAGCATCCTCGTGGGTCCAGTGAAACAGCGAGTGCATCCCAAAGAAAACAGGAATAAGAAAGAGTGCCCAAATATACAGGTTGGAAGAGATCGCTTCTGGAATACGGCGCAATACAACACTCCATTCCGAGCGGGTAAGATGCTGCAGCATCACAAAAAAGAGGCTTGCCAGCGCTATGCTGGAGAAAAAGGTAAAGCTGACCAGGTAAGAGAAGAAAAACTGGTCGTGGTTTATAAAATATCCCACGCCGCTGGCCAAAAGACCTACTATACCGACCCCAAACAGACCTTTGGTCAAATTTTGATCGGAAGGAAACTCCAGTGTGTCAGTTATTTTGGGCTTGCTCATGTTGTTATCAAAAGTTCTTACTGGTTATCACTTAATGATTTGATGTATTCGATGAGCGATTGAATGTCGGAATCGCTTAAATGACCATAAGGCGCCATTACCGGGTCATAGCCTTCGACAATCTGGGCCGATGGGTTGGTGATCGATTCCCGAAGGTAATCTTCGTCGACCGTAATGGTGCTGCCGTCGGCCAGCGTTTCAGACTTGCCCATCACATTTTGCAGGGTAGGTCCTATTCCATCAGATCCATCGCGGGAGTGACACGCCTGACAACCGTTGGCTACGAAAAGTTCTTCACCCCGGGCTGCAGACACATCACCTCCACCTGCAGCGGCTTCGGCCTCCTGCATAGCCTGCTCTTTTTGTTGTTGCTCGGTAAATTCTGCTTGAAGACTGGCAAGATCGACATCATACGCCTGCACTTCATCTTCAGGCACATACTGGCTTCGTTGCAGGGCGCGCATGTATGCTACGATAGCCCACCGGTCTTTCACCTTTATTTGATGGGCATAAGCAGGCATATTGCGAATGCCGTTGGCAATTACAGAATACAGATACCCGTTCTCGATCTCGCGAAGTCGGTCCTGGTGAAAGGTTGGAGCGGGAACGTATCCATATTGACCGGTCATAATGATTCCCTGCCCGTCGCCCAGCGTACCATGACAAGGCGTGCAGTACACTTCATACTGGTCTTTACCCCGGTACAAAAACGATTTGTCAACCTCTACCGGTATATCGGTTACAAATGAGCTGTCATCGTTGATTCCCTGGTAGTAGACGGCATCTTCGCGCAGGTTTCCGCGGGATACCGTTCCTTCCACGGGCTGCCGCATGGAACGGTTGTCGGCAAAAAATGGATTCTCTTCCTGGGCTTCGAATCGTTCCTGCTGATCCATATTCATAACCGGATGGACAGGTTCCTGCTCAAATCGTTGCCCGCGGCAGGCTCCCAGTACCAAAATGACAATAAAGATGCTCAGAATCTTTGCCGGACTGATTAAACCCCTTTTCCGCTGTCTCCCGCACCGGGGGGGAGAGGTAACAACAGCTGATTCTGATATGTTGGCTCCTTCTTTCATATTGAATATCAAGTCAAAATTTTCTTAAAAAATGTTTAAGATACGACTTTTTACTTGTCGTAGATCGTTTCGATGTGGGTAGCCCCCGCATCTTTAAACAACTTGTTTACTTTCTCCTCATCAAAAAGGTCGTCCCCCGCTTCTATGCAGACGAAAAAACCGTCGTCCGAAGCTTTTTCAAAACGCTCTGAGTTAAACAGCGGATTATGGAAGCGTGGTAACTTGTTGAGGGCAATCATCCCAAACGTTGCGGCAAATGCGGAAAGCAGAACCGTCAGTTCAAAAGTAATGGGAACGTAGACAGGCGGATTGATCAACGGCTTGCCACTGATATTCATCGGGTATTCGTAGGCCATGACCCAGACCATCAGGGCGATAGCGCCAACAAAACCGATCAATGCTCCTCCAAAAACGATCCAGCCCAGCGGTGATTTACTCAGCCCCATCGCTTTTTCCATCCCGTGAATCGGGAATGGGGCGTACGTGTCAAAATCATTGTAGCCGGACTTTTTTACAGCGGAAGCTGCGTCAATAAGCTCTTTTGGGTTCCGAAATTCGGCAAGAACGCCGTACATGTTGGTATTATTTGTATCCATAGTGGTTCAGTTCTAAGCAGTTTCCGGTTGTTCTGCAACCACAGGTTCAGCTTTTGGTTTAATAAATTCCTTGGTCTCATCATCGTAGTTGTGGGGATCAGCCTGCGGCATAACGCCTTTGACTTCGGCAATTGCCACCATCGGGAGGAACCGCAGGAATAGCAGGAACATCGTGAAAAAGAGCCCGAATGTGCCGACGTACGTCAGAATATCCCAGAACGTGGGAGAGTAGTAGTCCCAGTTTGAGGGCATAAAGTCGGTTGCCAGCGATCCCACTGCAATCATGAAGCGTTCGAACCACATGCCGATATTTACGATGATGGAGATAATAAATGTCAATGCCACGTTGCGGCGAATATATTTGCTCCACAGGAACTGGGGTGTCACCACGTTACAAAACATCAGTATCCAGAAACCCCACGCGTATGGTCCTGTAGCATACAACCAGAAGATGGCCTGTTCATAAATATAGCCGCTGTACCAGGCAACAAAGCCCTCCATCAGGTAGGCAAAGGCCACGAGGTTACCGGTCACCATCATTACGATATTCATTTTTTCCATGATATCGATATTCATGATATCCTCGATGCCGTAGATCTTTCGGGCAATAAGCATCAGGGTCAATACCATGGCGAAGCCGGAATAGATCGCCCCTGCAACAAAATAGGGCGGGAAAATAGTACTGTGCCAGCCCGGAATGACGGAGACGGCAAAGTCGAACGATACAATGGTGTGTACCGAAAGTACCAGGGGAGTGGCGAGGCCGGCCAGGATCATGTAAGCTTTCTCGTAGTTCCACCAGTGGCGGAAGCTGCCGGTCCAGCCCAGAGAGGCTATACCATACGACATTTTGGCAATTTTGCTTTTGGCTTTATCCCGCAGGGTTGCAAAATCAGGGATGAGGCCGACATACCAGAAAAGAAGTGAAACGGTGAAATAGGTACTGACCGCAAAAACATCCCATAGCAGGGGACTGCTGAAATTGGGCCAGGCGGCCATCTGGTTGGGAATCGGGAAGACCCAGTAGATCACCCAGATACGTCCCACGTGTATAGCGGGAAACAGGCCCGCGCACATTACCGCAAAAATGGTCATTGCTTCCGCAAAGCGGTTAATAGCAGTCCGCCAGCCCTGCCGAAACAGAAATAAAATAGCGGAAATAAGTGTCCCGGCGTGGCCGATACCGACCCACCATACAAAGTTGATGATAGCCCATCCCCACCCGGCGGGATTGTTCAGACCCCAGATGCCGGTTCCTTCCCAAATCAGGTACCCGACAGCCACCAGCATGGCGATCAGCAGCAAATTTGCAAGTCCAAAGGCCAGATACCACAGCTTCGGTGCCGGGGAAAGCGGCGTTTTGGCAATCATGGAGGTGATACTTGAAAACGAATGATCACCTTTTACAAGCGCAGGTTCTGGTACGTATTCGTAAGATTTACTCATTTTAAAGAAAAGAGATTTCGTGTTATGCCAATTTGGGATTCGGATTTCTCAATTTAGCCAGGTATGAGGTTCGGGGCCGCGTGTTGACCTCCTCCAGCAGAAGGTAGTTGCGTTCATTGTTTTTAGCCTGTACGACGTTGCTGTTTTCATCGGTCAGGTCGCCGAATTCGATAGCCTTTGCGGGGCAGGCCTGCTGGCAAGCGGTTTTAACCGCACCATCTTCCGGTTTGGGAGATCCCGTTTCTTTTTTGGCTTCAATTTTTGCCTTGTTGACCCGCTGTACACAGTAAGTGCATTTTTCCATGACACCGCGGAAGCGTACCGTCACATCCGGGTTCATTGCCATCTGTACTACTTCGGGATCATCGCCGGTGGTTAAATACTCCTTGGTATAATTGAAGAAATTAAATCGACGAACTTTGTACGGGCAGTTATTGGCGCAATACCGGGTACCGATACAGCGGTTGTAAGTCATCTGGTTCATCCCGTCATCGCTGTGGGTTGTGGCCGCCACCGGACATACCTGCTCGCAGGGTGCCAGCTCGCAGTGCATGCAGGGCACCGGCTGATGCAGGGCCTGGGGGTCATCCACATCGCCTTCAAAATAGCGATCGTTTCGGATCCAGTGCATCTCGCGTCCGTTGCTAACCTCCCGTTTTCCTACTACCGGAATATTGTTTTCAGCCTGGCAGGCTACTGTACATGCCCCACAGCCGATACAGCTGTTGAGGTCGATCGTCATTCCCCATTGGGGCTCGTAGTCAGGATATTCTTCATCATCCTGGGCATTAAAAAGGGTCATCGGGCGATTACTGCCTTGTTCCTCGGCATAGGATTGGCCCGGAAGTTCCGCATTATAAGCCGATTCATAAGAGGCGAATTCGGGATTTTCGCGATACTCCTGAAGAGTGGCGTGGCGAAGCAGTGAACGCCCTTCCATACTGTTGTGGTCCTGCGTACAGGCAATTTCATACGATCCGCCTGCATTTTCTATAGTCACATCGGTGGCAAAGTGCATGGAATTGGTGGTGCGGAGGGGATAGGTGTCCACTCCCGTTTTATTGGCCACTTTCCCGATCCCTTCGCGACCGTAACCGACGGTTACCGTAATACTGTCATCGGCGTGGCCGGGCTGAACCCACGCGGGTACTTCAACGGTGGTTCCGTCGATTGTAATAGCAATTTTTTGAACTTTGGCCACTCCCAGTCCCGCCTGCTGGATGCCGAGCTCTTCAGCAGTATTTTTACTCATCAATGCCACGTTGTCCCAGGTGATCTTGGTCATCGGGTCCGGCAACTCCTGCAGCCAGCCGTTATTGGCATAGCGGCCGTCAAATATTTTGGAGTCCGGGCGGATGACCACCTCAATCCCACCGCTTTCCGCGACGTTATTCAGAAAACTGCTAACGCTGCTTTGGAAGCCTGAGCTGATATCAACCGACACCTGAGGGAAGGTCGCCTCATCATCCAGGCCGTCATGAAGAATACGGTTCCAACCGGAGCTGAAGCTCCCGTCAATAAAGTCGTTCCACGTGGTTTGTACGAGGTCGTAACCTTTTGTTTTTTCTCCGGTTACAACACTGTTTAAAAACTCAATGTCACTGACACCCGAGAACAGGGGTTCAATCTGTGGCTGCACTACCGACCGCGTGCCCGCAAAGGAATATCCATCGCCCCAGGCTTCCAAAAAGTGAGCCCGATTTACATGCCACTGGGCCAGTTTGGATGTTTCATCATAGTAGTCAGACAGGTGGACAACCGTCCCGGCATTTTGGATCGCTTCGGTAAAGTTGAGGTCCGCGGGTGCTGTAAACGCTGGATTGGTACCCACCAGCACGACCGTATCAATACCTCCATCGTGTAGATCCGCTATCACCTCTTCTAAAGCTTCACGGTTATACTGGTCTTGCAGGTATGGTACTTCATGGTATGTAACCGTACGACCGGCGTTGTCCAGTTCGCGATTAATGGCGGCAACGGTGGCGTGAACAGATGGCGCGTGCTCATTTCCAACAGTGACCACAGAGGTTCCCCGGTTGGCAAGAAGATCTTCCGCCAGGACCGGAATCCATTCATGGTCAGAAAACTTGTTGCTGTATCCGCTGAATTCGGTAAGACCACCCAAAGAGGAGGCCAGCTCTGCCGCAAGAGCGTATACAAAAAGTTCAATTTCACTCGATTTCAGCCGCAGCCGGTTGTCGGCATTGGAGCCGGTCATCGTAAAAGTGCTTTCAACGGCATAAAGCCGGCTCATCTCCTCTTCCGCAGATTCAACCTTCCGTCCCTGCGTATAGTTGAGGGTGTCCTGCACCGAATTTTTGTTGGCTGCAGGGTTTAGAAAGTCGTTGTCAAGAGCTACGATAATATCGGCTTGATCAAAATGGTTGATCGCTCGGAGCCGCTGGCCAAAGGCGATGCTTGTGCCTTCAAGGGCATTGTCTTCTCCAAAAGGTTCATAGGTCACCCAGCGCGCGTTTGAAAAAGTGTTCAGGGCCTGGTCTCTCAACCTGTTAAAGGTGGGAGAAGAGTTCGCTTCCGAAATAAAGGCAATGTTCCGGCCGGTGTCGCTAAAATGTTCGTTGCAAAAACTGACAAATTCATTGTAGGAAGACCGTTCTCCATTGCGGCGTACGAAGCGTGAGCGGTCGGGGTCGTACATGTTCAGGACCGCCCCCTGGTTAAAAATACTTGAAGAACCGCCGCTTGCGGGATGCATCTCATTGCCCTCGATCTTCGTGGGACGTCCTTCGTGATTTTCGATGACGATCCCGGTCAGTGCATCCTGAAAGGGCATGGCCGAAGCATAGTAGAGTGGTTCTCCGGGCACGACCTCTTCAGGCTGGTTTGAGTAGGGAAGTATCTTTTGTACGGGACGCCGGCACGAGGCAAATCCAGCCAGGGCGATGGAAGCTCCCATAACACGCAGAAAGCTGCGACGCGATACCTTGTCATTCAGTTCTGTTGCATCTTCGGGAAACTCACGGTCGACGAACTTTTGGTACTCGTCGTTTTTGGCAAGTTCATTCAGGCTTTTCCAGTAATTGGCTTTTTTGCCCTCACCGTTCAATTGAGTTACTTCGTCGCTCATCGATTGCTTTATCTGCTTGGTTTAGAAATTCCGTTTACTGATAATACAATTATTAATAGTGGCAGCCCTGACAATTGGTGGGAGCGTGGATATTGTGCTTGGCAATGAGCTTTTTACCCAGTTCAGCCTGGTTTTCCACCTCGTACCCCATGGTGGTAACCTCCTCTACCGGGCGCAGATGCTGCTCGGGAGCCCGGTGACAATCGAGGCACCAGCTCATACTGAGAGGCTCCTCCTGCGATACCACCGCCATTTTGTCTACACGGCCATGGCACGACTCGCACCCGACGCCTACGTTTACATGGGCTTCATGGCTGAAATAAGCGTAATCCGGCAGATTGTGCACCCGAACCCATTCAATGGGCTCTCCCGAGTTCCAGCTGTCGCGAATTTTTTGAATCTCTTCGGGACGCTGGGAGTCAATTTGGTTGTGGCAGTTCATGCAGGTTTCGGTAGGGGGTACATTGGCCTGCTTGGAGTTAAAGACTTCTGAGTGACAATATTGGCAATCGAGCCCCAGCTGGCCTGCGTGGACCTGGTGACTGTAGTCAATAGGTTGTGTTGGTGCGTACCCCACATCGGTGTATTCGGGTGAAAAGAAATACCAAACCCCGGCAACGATTGCAGTTAAAAAGACCACTGCCCCTATTAAAAGCCGTCTTGGAATCTCATTTGCCCACTTTGGAAAAATCTGAGCCATAAATCAATAGAAGATCGAATTATCAGTTGCTGATTTTCACTGTAATATAATAATCCCGACGGGTCGTCGAGTCGGCATGAATGTATGGAAAAAATCGGTTTTAAAGAACCGCGGCAGAGACGATAAAAGTATTTATATCGAATCTAAATAAAGTTCCCGGCAACCATAACGAAACGCTATTTAAACGAGAAGCTAAAATAAAATCTATTGGATAAAATGCCTAAAAAAATTAACCTGAATATCGCTCGTTGAATGAATACGATAAACGGTTTGTTAGTCAGGGTTTACTGGAATTAACACCCCGGTTTTTTATATCTTAGCCACTAAAAAAATATTGATTATGTCAGATCCCGGCGACCAATTTACCATAGAGTTTCTGAAAGAGCTCAGCTTGCCCAAAGCACTGGGCGTTATTCTGCTGATAAGCGGTGCAGCTTTTATCTTTTTGATATGGCTGATTTACTTCAAGGGAGGTAGTGATTACAGCTCAGCCCTGATCACGAGTCTGCCTGCGCTGAATGCATTGTTAAATACGACCAGTGCTGTATTGATTGTTCTGGGCTACAAGGCGATACGTGTAAGAAAGTTCAGGAAGCATATGAAACTGATGCTTACAGCGTTTTTTACCTCTTCGCTCTTCCTGATCAGCTACGTGATATATCACAATTTTCACGGGAGTACCCCCTTCGAGGGAGAAGGGCTTATCCGGCCGATATACTTTTTTATCCTGATTACCCATATCGTGCTTTCGGCACTGGTGGTTCCATTTATTCTGACCAGCTTCTATTTTGCATTTTCAGGAAAGCTGACCTATCATCGAAAATTTTCCAGAATCACGCTCCCGGTTTGGCTTTATGTATCGGTGACCGGCGTTCTTATCTTCCTGATTCTGAATACTTTTAATCCATGACGAATAGATCAGGGCGAAGGACCCCGAGCCAGGGCAACCCAGGACCCAGGACCCAGAACTACCGCTTCGCCCGTTTCCACGCATTTTTCATCATCATTTCGTGGAAGTTTTTCTCCTTTTGTCCCTCTGCGGGCCGGCGCTGGGTGTAGCTTCCGTCGGCGTGCATATCCCAGACCAGACGGTTGTCATTGAGGGCTTTTTTCAGAATAGAGATGATCCGTTTTTGCAGCGAGGGTAGCGTGATGGGCACGACCGCCTCTACCCGTTCGTTCAGGTTGCGCGACCGCCAGTCGGCACTGCCGATAAAGATTTTCGGCTCCCCGTCGTTGCCGAAGTAGAAAATCCGGTCGTGCTCCAGGAATCGCCCGATAATACTGATAATACGGATATTCTCACTGTATCCCTCAAGCTGCGGGCGCAGGCGGGAGTGGCCTCTGACAATGAGATCAATATTGACTCCTGCCTGAGAGGCCTCATAAAGTCGCTGTATGATGCCCACGTCATCGAGTGCATTCATTTTGGCAATAATGCGGCCTTTTTCACCCGCTTTGGCCAGTTCGATCTCCCGGTCTATCAGGCCGTAAAAATCGGATCGCAGGCTGTGCGGGGCGACCATCAGTTTTTCAAATGTTTGATCCGGGGCGTAGCCCGTCAGGTAGTGAAAGAGATTCGTTACATCATATCCCAGTTCGGGATCGTTGGTAAGCAGCCCCAGATCGGTATAAATTTCCGCCGTTTGGGTATGGTAGTTTCCCGTACCGATATGGCAGTAGGTGACGTGTTTATCGCCTTCGCGGCGGACAATAAGGGCTACCTTGGCGTGCGTTTTTAATCCCACAAGGCCATAGGCCACGTGCACCCCCGCATTTTCCAGCATTTTTCCCCATTCTATGTTGCTGGCTTCATCAAACCGCGCCTTTACCTCAACCAGTACCGCTACCTGTTTGCCCTGTTCGGCCGCTTTGATCAGTGATTTTACGATTGGTGAATCGTCGGAGGTGCGGTACAGAGTTTGCTTGATCGCCAGCACATCGGGATCGTTGGCGGCTTCCTCGATCAGGCGCTGCACGCTAGCCGAGAATGACTCGTAGGGATGGTGAACCAGGATGTCTCCCTTGCGGATAATATCAAAAATTGTCTGTTCCTGTTCGGTTTCCCCCTCGTGATACAGGGGCTTGGGGATCGGCGGATTCCATTTTTCATACCGGAGACCCGGGATATTGAGATTGGCCAGGCTGAAACAGACCGTCAGGTCGAGCTCCCCCTCCACATGGTGTATGTCACTGTCATCCAGCTTGAGCTCATCTTTTAGCAGGTTTTCAACCTCGGGGTCGACCTCTTCTTCAATCTCAAGGCGCACCACTTCGGCGAATCGGCGTTCCCGAAGCTCCTCCGAAATCATCGACAACAGGTCTTCGGCCTCTTCTTCGTTTCTCCGGAGGTCGGCATTGCGGGTGACGCGGAACAGGCAGATGCTTTCAACCTTCATGCCGGGAAACAGTTTGTCGATGTTCTTCCGGATCACTTCTTCGATCGGTACATAGTGGTAGGCATAGGATTCGCTCTCCACCTGCAGCAGCCGGGGCTGATTGGAAGGGATCTTCACCCGGGCAAAATTGAAAGCATCCCGGTTCGGTTTTTTGAGCTTGACGGCCAGCGACAGGCTGAGGTTGGAAATAAACGGGAAGGGATGGCCCGGGTCCACGGCCAGCGGGGTAAGGGTGGGATAGATATGATCCAGGAAGTATTCGTTCAGCCGGTTCTTCTGCCGGCTGTTGAGGGCATCATATCCCGATATTTTGATCGAGGCCTCCTCTTCCAGCTTGGGCAGCAGATGCTGGTTCCAGACCTCCGTCATGCGCTGCTGCATCTGCTTGGTCTTGGCCTGCAGCAACTGGATCTGTGTCTGCGGGGTACGCCCGTCGGGGCTCAGGTCATCTACCCCCGCAGCTTCCTGGCGCTTAAGTCCGCCCACCCGTTTCTGGATGAATTCGTCCAGGTTGCTGGCGGTGATCCCCAAAAAGCGAACGCGTTCCAGGAGCGGATTACGGGAATCCATCGCCTGGTAGAGAACCCTCCAGTTAAAGTCCACCCACCCGAGCTCGCGGTTCAGGTAGAGAGCCGGGTGCACGTTTGATGCTCCCTTTGGCAGTTCCTTCGGTTCCACCGCCGTGGGGATTTGTGGAATCTCGCGCTGTTCCCGCTCCGCCTCCTCGCTGCCGTTGGCAGTAAAATACCAGGCTTGTTTTCCCGCATTCCACCGGATCGTTTCGTCCCTGAGATTGCGAAAATCATGGAGCAGTTGTTTCGATAACGACCGGTTTCCATTTGCTGTACGCGATATAAAGTCGCTGCTGAATGCAGACTCGACAAACTCTGCCGCTTCTTCCCGTTTTAATTCTCCCTTGTCTTTGATCAGGTTGATAAGCCAGACGGCAATTTCTTCTGAGCTGGATTTGGACACTTGTTGGAGATTAATTTATTAGCACGCGTTTAGGGGTTAACCTTAAGCAGCCAATGCATGTTTAATGCGATTAATGGGTTCATCGTTTTGCCAATTGATGTACTGCAATAGCGTCACA
>NZ_JBINJF010000017.1:0-103387 GCF_043951865.1 Halalkalibaculum sp. DA3122 | reverse complement strand
GAGTTCACCCAGGAGGGGGTCTATGACGCCGACGAGCACGCGCACCTGTCGTTTATCCAGGGCGGGGGCCACGGCGGATCCCACCCGCACCTGGCCCACGAGTTTGTGGACTCGATTGCCAACGACCGCGAGCCCTACCCGAACGCGCGGCAGTCGGCCAACTGGACCTGCGTGGGCCTGCTGGCCCACGAGTCGGCGATGGCTGGCGGAGAGATCAAAAAACTCCCAGAGTTTACGCTGTCAAGTAGACGGGCATGATTACAAATGTAATAGACTGAATGAGTTATATTTCCCTAAGCAGCCCAGCCGTTAAGCCATTGAAATGGCTTAACGGCTCTTTTTGGGATTGGTTTTTCGATTTTTTTAATCGTTAGAAAGGGTGTTGCTAACCCGGATTATTCACGAATATATGTGAAATAATTGGTTAAGCAATTAGCTAATAGTACAGCTCGATTTGTTTATCTGTAAGCTCAATTTTGGTAATGAAAGCTGAAAATTTGATCGTGGTCTGCTTGACCCACCAATAATACTTACTACTGCTTCGCCTTGCTCACCACCAAAATTTCCTGGTGAATAATCAGGATTAAGGTTGCCTGAATTAAATGAAAAACGAATATTGAAATTAGGAATTACACACGATGCCTTTTATTCCATATGAAAACTGCATAAATCGTATGCATGCTCAAATAAAAAGAGGAGAAACCTATTATTGGTGCCGGGGCGGGTACCGGTATTTCAGCTAAATTTGCCGAACGGGGCGGTGTGGATATCATTATTATTTATAATTCCGGGCGTTATCGGATGGCGGGCCGTGGAAGCCTGGCAGGATTAATGCCCTATGGTGATGCCAACGAAATTGTGGTGGATATGGCCGGAGAAGTGTTGCCGGTGGTAGAAGATACACCGGTGCTGGCCGGTGTTTGTGGTACGGATCCATTTCGACTAATGCCGGCGTTCTTGAAAAGATTAAAGGAAATGGGCTTTGATGGCATTCAAAATTTTCCCACGGTCGGGGTTATTGATGGAAACTTCAGGCAGGCCCTTGAAGAAACGGGTATGGGTTTTGAAAAGGAAGTTGAGATGGTGCGGCTCGCTCACCAGATGGATATGCTGACATGTCCCTATGTATTTGACGAGGAGCAATCTGTTATAATGACTGAAGCGGGTGCAGACGTCATTGTTGCTCATATGAATACAACGGTCAAAGGTTCGATAGGAGTAAGTTCAGAACTGGCGTTGTCATTGGAAGACGCCGCTGATCGGGTACAAAAAATTCATGATGCTGCCGTGGAAGTCAGGGACGATGTGATTGTCCTTTGTCATGGCGGGCCCATTGCCGAGCCGGAGGATGCCCAGTATATCTTTAATCATACCGAGGGCGTCGCCGGTTTTTTTGGTGCGTCAAGTATTGAGCGACTGGCGACGGAACCGGCGATAGAAAAGCAGGCACGAACGTTTAAAGAGCTGACTATATAGTTCCGGAAAGAGTGGGATATGTTTCCCTATGGTTATTTAGAAGGATATTAATGAGACTCTTCACACTTTCAATTATTTCGGTTCTTTTCCTTTTTCAGGCTGGTTTTTGCCAGTCAAAACAGGAAACTATTGAATGGATCAACACCAGTGGTATCGAGTATTTAAAAGAGATCGCCGGCAATTCATCCCTCCATTGGGATCTGGATGAGTATGGCTCGTTCAGAATTACAGATTATAATCCAAAATACAACAACGGAAGTGAGAAAGAAATTGCCAGGAGGTATACCTATCTGAATCTATATGAATTAGATCCGAAAGAGACTGCAATAAAACAAGATTCCAGCGATGTAAATACCTACAGGTTACTTTTGCGATGCAGGGAAAAACGCGGGTTTTGTATTAAAACCAGGAATGATTTTGAGGATTCCAGTCTTAAAACTAGTGAATCCGCCGATTTTCCTATTATGCTTAAAAATGATTTTGATCAAGCAAAAGGGACGAAGCTCTCCGAGGTTCTCAGTCATGCTGTCAGGCTATTCAACGGGAAATCTACGAGTGTAGAATAGGATCAGTTAAAAGTAAAAGCCCTCTAGATAATAAAAGTTGTAACGGGAAATTTGCTATTTCGGGCGTTAATTTCTGGTTCATTTATTAAGCCCCAAAAGACTGATGAATGAGTCTCTTTCAGCCATTGGACAGTAGACGCTGAAACTCGTTTCAGATCAGTACATTCACTTTGCCCCTCAATACAGTAACAGGGCCATTCCCGTTACGATGCAGCCAAACCCGGTGGCGGTGATAAATTTCGTGGGAAAATGTTTCCAGTGGCTGCCCTCGTAATGTTTTATACCGCTGATCATGAGGGTTCCGATGCCAAATCCGATTAAAAAATAAGCCATAGTGTGTTGTTAAAGGGTTCTGACCTTCACTGAAAATGCTGTTGCCGGATTTTTGTGAGTGACCTGGTTAATCTCTTCCTGTGTGAAACCGGCTGCTTTCAGCACAGGGATAAAGGTATTTGAAAGCACATCCAGTGGACGTTTCGCGACTCCCTCAGGCGGGTAGGTCGATCCGTCGTGAGAGAGCAACACCCGGTTGAGCAGTCCTTCGCTCTTAAAAGCGTTCATCAGTTCCAGGTGATGCATAACCGTGCTGGAGCTGTCTCCAAATCCGTTGAGGTAATTTGGGGTACGCAGCCCGTCCAGGGAGATCCAGGCACCTCGTTCGGCCGCTTCCAGCAGTTTGTTCGTATTATCCATATTGTGTGCGTGTACCCAAACCCACGCCGACGGGGCCACGCCCTCCTCTTTTAAAATTTGTAGTTGCTGGTTTGCCGCATCGGGATTGTCGGAAGTGTGAATCTGCAGCAAAAGTCCGGTTTCCAGGTGGGTGAGAGCGGCCGCCCGTACCAGTTTTGCGTCGATATCCGAGAGGGGACCCGGGTCGACCCCGATTTTGACAAATCCGGGCTTTACATCTGTTCCCTGGATACCGTTCTGAAACTCGTCGATCCACCGAAGCGCGAGCTGCTGGGGCGTTTCCTTATGGGCATAACCGGGAATATAATCGTCGCCCGCAGCCCCGTAAATACCGGTATTGGTTAAAACGTGGAGTCCCGTTTGCTCAGAGATGGCCTCAAGCAGCGCAACGTTTCGGCCAAAATAGGCAGCCGTGCAGTCAACAACGGTTTGGCATCCGAGAGATTTAATATAGTCCAGATAGGGCACCACCTCCCGGAGAACCTGCACGCGATCGTATCTACCCGGTTCTTCAGGCGGTGGACCAAAACGGGAGAGAATATGTTCGTGTACCAGCGTCATCCCCATTTCCCGGGCGGGAACAGCGCCGGTGACGGTCATTACTGATTCAGCCGGATGCGCACTGGTGGCTGATCCCAAAACAGGTCCAACTCCTGTTGAAAAAAGAAATGCGGAGGCAGAAGTTGATTTAATAAACTCTTTTCGATCCATGAAGGTAGTTGATTTTAATGGAATAACTAAAGAGGATTTTGAAAAACCCAGGTTTGTAAAACTTTCGCAATAAATTAACAGAGATATCCGGAAATTCCATCCCGGAATTAAAGTGAATAGTTGTTTTGAATATGTAAGCTTGTTACAATAGTTGACATAGCGTTACGTATAAAGTTAAAGAGGACTTTATAAAACCGTTGTTTTGCCCAATTACGGCATTTGCGCGTATTCAACATCCTCATTTATGAGGTATAAACTGCGGTTTCGAATGTGTTCAGGCTTTGGCCTTGGACAAAACCCCCGGTTTTCAAAGCCCTCTTAAGGGATCTAAAAAGGGAGAAGCATGAGAAAGTATACGACGGTATTGATTGTTATTTTCATGGGTGCACTCTCGTTTGACGGGATGGCACAGCGGGTAATGGATCAGCATTTAAGACATGATTATGTGCCATTTGGGCTGATTCAGAAAGATTCGCTGGCTTTATTGCCTAAAATCGTATATCCTGATACGATTGAACTGCAAAAGCCTTGTATAAGATTGAACATGCGCTATTTCAAACCCGAAAAGGAGCTTGTCGATAACATGCCGAATATGGAACCTGGGGAAAACATTCATTTCAATATGCCAATCGTGGGGCAGGATTCCAGCTGTTGGAAAGCAACAAAACCGGGAAAATAGTCTTCAAAAAAAGAGGTGTCGCCTTGTGGATAAAGCGACACCTAAAAGGATGGGAAAATATGTAAAGTCTAAACGCTCACAAGTTCTTTGAGAGTAACGCCGATTTCAGCGGGACTGTCAACGACAGTGACACCGGCATCACGAAGCGCTTTTTTCTTGTCTTCCGCCGTGCCCTGTCCACCGGAAATGATAGCACCAGCATGTCCCATTCGCCGGCCGGGAGGAGCCGTACTTCCCGCGATAAATGCTACAACCGGCTTGTTTACATTATCCCGGATGTAAGCGGCGGCTTCTTCTTCGGCGCTTCCCCCGATCTCCCCGATCAGCACAATCGCCTCGGTGTCGGTGTCGGCCTGGAAAAGCCTGACTGCATCGGTGTGGGTGGTGCCGATAACCGGGTCTCCGCCAATACCGATCGCCGTACTTTGTCCGAGGTCGGCTTTTGTAAGCTGGTCGACCGCCTCGTAGGTGAGCGTACCGGAGCGCGAGATGAGTCCCACATTGCCGGGCATAAAGATGTCGCCGGGCATAATGCCCACTTTTGCTTCTCCGGGAGTGATAACTCCGGGGCAATTGGGTCCGATGAGCGTAGCTCCGTGACTGGTAACAATCTGCTTGGCCGTAATCATATCCTTGACCGGAATGCCTTCGGTAATACAAATAATAACCTCAATACCGGCAAAAGCGGCTTCCGAGATGGCATCGCCGGCGAAGGGGGGAGGGACAAAAATAACAGAAGTGTTTGCCCCCTCTTTTTCCACAGCATCGGCAACGGTATTAAAAACAGGTCGATCCAAATGTTTTTGACCGCCTTTGCCGGGCGTTACTCCGGCGACGACGTTGGTTCCGTATTCTATCATCTGCTCGGCATGAAAGCTGCCTTCGCTTCCGGTGATGCCCTGTACAACCAGTCGTGTATCATTTCCTACTAGTACGCTCATGAATCAAAATTTGTGGGTTGGATTATTGTTTGATTTAATCGGTGTGAATATACCGACTAACGGGTGATTTGCCAAAAGTGGCGGTGACCCGTCTTGTCGAAAGACAGAATTGTGAAAAGGCAGGCAGAAGCACGATAAAAACTACTTTTGGACTCTCCGAATTGTAACATATTGTTGATTCCTGAGAAGACACGCCTCCACCCCCAGGGCTTAAAAGTGGAACGGGTGGCTCCACTTCATTTCAGCGGCAGTACCCGGAGCTGTTATTCTTCGTTTCCCTGGATCTCGGCAAGCTTGTTCATCGCGCGCTCCTGCAGGTTGTCAAACAGCTCCTTGCCGATATCACCGACAGTATACTTCAGGTGGAGCCACACGATGTAGGTCGCCATGACATCCTCGTAGCAGTAGTGCTCAATCTGGTCCATCTCATCGCGGTTAAACATTTCGAGCACTTCATTGCCTTCCCCTGTCTGCTTGAAGGGAATGCCGATAAGATAACCGAGGTGCTTGAGCTTGGGCCAGGAGCTGGCACCGTAGTTGCTGAATTCATCCAGCAGATCCACATTCGAGTTGCTGTAGCGGTATTTAATATCGCGGTGATTTAACCTGAGCGGCATCTGCAGGCCATGTTTCATGGCACGATAGGTTAGCAGGGGAAGGTCAAAACCGCGGCCGTTGTGGTGAATCAGACCAAAATCTTTATATGTGGAAAGCGAATTGAACAGGGATTTGAGTCCCTCCACCTCGTCGGTGCCACTCCAGGATACCTTCTGCTTGGGAACGCCGTTGTTTTCAATCCATAACCCTACCCAGGCGATCATCTTGTGATACATGGGCGGCAGGAAACCGGACTGATTTCGCGCAAGTTCTTCCCCTGCTTGTATAAGCAGGGCGTCCCGGTCTTCTTCGGGCTCTTCCAGCACCGAACGCACAAATTCAAAATCTGGAATTGTTTCGACATCAAATACAAAAAACATAACTGTTGACCTATAATTTGAATACCCAAAATCGTTGTTTGTTGATGGTCTTTCCCACGGCACCAAGGGGACAGCGATTTTATACAGAGATTTTAACCCCACCTTCTCAGGAGATGGATCTTTAATTTGACACAATATGATATTATGGCGCCAATGATCCAAAATAAAACCTGCCGATTGATTGCCATTGCAATGTCCCTTCCGCCTGTATTAGCAGTACTCGTTTCATACAAACAACCAGCTGTGTTGGGACCTTTGCAGAACCTGCTATTTTGTTGGGAGTTAGTTGTACTACCAACCTTGGTGACTTTTAAC
Source organism: Halalkalibaculum sp. DA3122 (assembly GCF_043951865.1). Taxonomy (NCBI): domain Bacteria; kingdom Pseudomonadati; phylum Balneolota; class Balneolia; order Balneolales; family Balneolaceae; genus Halalkalibaculum; species Halalkalibaculum sp. DA3122. Next base: position 97,029 of record NZ_JBINJF010000017.1, on the reverse strand, counting down.
GGGAGTACCACTCCCTCAGAACGAGGAATTGAGGGAGTTGCAAAGCCCTCTATGATATAATCTTACGTACTGAAAGAATACCAGCAAGAGCTGGAAAAATAAGCTTTCACAGTTGAAGTTGTGATGGTTTAAAACAGCATTTATTTAAACATCTACCCCGTTTACTGTAAGATTTTGAATAATTTTTTGGGTTCATTCCGTTTTTTGTATTACTTGTCAAAAACCACATATCTGGCGGAAGTCAGAACGTTGCAAAACAGAGAGTTCAGTACGTATCGGGAATGTGTGAACGCTCCGGCTGCCGCCGAATATATAGCCTGTCAAAAAAAGGAGGTAGCTATGAATGTGTACCAGCCATCACGAATTCGCAATGTCGTATTACTGGGGCATTCGGGATCGGGAAAGACCACGCTAGCCGAGACGATGCTGTACGAATCGGGAACTACCCGCCGCCGGGGGACCATTGAGGATAAAAATACGGTTTCCGACTACCATGAAATTGAACATGAGAAAGGAAAATCTGTCTTTTCTTCTTTTCTGAATCTGGACTGGCGGGGCAGCAAGATCAACTTGATTGACACGCCGGGCACCTCCGATTATGTGGGAGAAGTGGTTGGTGCGCTGCGCGTGGCAGACACCGCCATATTCACATTGAACGCCGAGTATGGCGTTGAAGTTGGCACGGAGTCGCTTTGGCGGTACACCCAAAATTATCGCATCCCGTCACTCTTTATCGTCAACAAGCCGGATTCCGAACAGTCCGATTTCCAGAAGACGGTGGACATGGCGAAGGAACGATTTGGCCGGGGGATAGTGGTGGTACAGTATCCGTTCAGCGAGGGCGATGATTTTCACGCCATCATTGACGTGCTCAAGATGACGATGTATGAATTTCCCAAAAAGGGAGGAAAGCCCGATAAACTGCCGATCCCCGATTCTCAAAAGTCGCAGGCGGAACTGCTGCATAATGAGCTGGTTGAAGCGGTGGCAGAAAATGATGAGACGTTGATGGATCTCTATTTTGAGCAGGGGGAGCTGACCGAAAGCCAGATGCGGGAGGGCCTGCAAAAATCGCTGCTGAATCAGGACCTGTACCCGTTGTTTTGCTGTTGTGCCACCCGCAACATGGGTACCGGGCGCGTTATGGGATTCCTGGGCAACGTGGCACCGAATCCGCTTGAGGCCAATCCGCCTGCAACAACTGACGGGGATCTGCTCCAGCTCAATCCTGAAGGTCCGCCGATTATGTTCACGTTTAAAGACAGTGCCGCCTCTCATGTCGGCGACCTGATCTATTTTAAAGTGTATGGCGGATCTGTGACTTCCGGGCTTGATCTGGTCAGCAGTCGTACCGGCAATTCGGTGCGCCTCTCGAACCTGTATCTGACGAACGGGGAAAAGCGGGTGGATATCCCTGAAGTTAAAACAGGAGATATTGCCGCGGCCGTCCGGCTGAAGGATATCGGTGTGAATGAGACCCTCCATAAAAAAGGACAAGAGATAACCATTGAACCGATCGAATTTCCGAAGACGACGATCCGCACGGCGATCAAACTCAACCGGCAGGGAGAGGAGGATAAACTCGGTACGGCACTGCATCAGCTGCAGCATGAGGATCCCTCGATGGAGGTAGAGCATAGCCAGGAACTCAATCAGGTGATACTGCACGGGCAGGGCGAAGAACACCTGAACGTAATTAAATATGAGCTGAAAAACCGGTTTAACCTCGATTTTGAGTTTGTCCAGCCGCGTATTCCATACCGCGAGACGATTACCAGTAGCGTCAGAACGCATTATAAGCATAAAAAACAGTCGGGTGGTGCGGGCCAGTATGCCGAGGTTTACATGCTGATGGAACCTCTTAAAGAGAGTATGCCGGAGCATGACGACCTGAAAGTGCGCGATGTGCAGGAAATTGACCTGGAGTGGGGCGGAAAGCTGGTTTTCAGGAACTGCATTGTGGGTGGGGTAATCGACAACCGGTTCATGCCGGCGATCCTGAAAGGGATCATGGAAAAAATGGAAAATGGGCCGATGAGCGGGTGCAGGGTACGGGATCTTCGGATTTCGGTTTACGACGGTTCGATGCATTCGGTGGACTCAAATGAAGCGGCATTCAAGACGGCGGCCCTGATGGCGTTCCGGGATGGCTTTATGAAGGCAGATCCACAGTTGCTGGAGCCGATTTATGAGTTAGAGATTACCGTTCCCGCCCAGTATATGGGAGATGTGATGAGTGACCTCAGTACCCGGCGCGGCCAGATCCAGGGGATGGATGCCGAGGGCTCCATTCAAAAGATAAAAGCACAGGTTCCACTTGAGGAGCTGGACCACTACGCCACCCGCCTCAAGTCGATGACCCAGGGCAGTGCCAGCTATACGCGGGCTTTTTCACACTATGCGAAGGTGCCCTATGAGAAGCAGGAACAGATAATCGAGGAAAATATGAAGCTGGAAGAGGTGAATTGATGATTTACATAGCCTGAATATGGGAATCCCGGTTTCCTTTACTCAGGCATGTGAGCCTGCCGATACCGGGCCGGCAGTTCAAATGGCGGGTCTTCCGGGATCGGGGGGAGCCGCCGTTTCATCGGTTCACGGGGACGTTGGGGACGCAGTTCGGGGGTCCAGGTAAACCCGTCGAGGCGGCGTTCGGCCGTTTTTTGACTTTCCGGCAGGTACATGCCGTCTACCGGTCCCAGTGCCTTCATAGAGTCGAGGGCTCCCGCCTCAAACAGGAGCGTGATCGAGGGGGCTGTCATTTCAACAGCTCCGTCCGGTTCATCATTTTCGTTTTTGGTGAAGCGTAACAACTGTCCATTCGGTGCGACATGAATTCTCGATATTTCTCCCTGGATAAAATTTACCCGCAGCGTGTCTCCCGTGATCTGATTCAGCCGGTCAATGGCGGTATCCTGTTGCACGACAAACGGGACGGGGAAAGAGACCAGCTGGTCGATCTCTCCATTTTCCAGACGCACGCGTATATATGGACCGGTCAGCTGGACTTGCTTATGCCAGGCAGTGGGATTGGACCGCAAAACGAAATTTTCGGTTTGATCATCGTAGCGGGCCGTATCCGCAACAGCAGAAAATTTCGGGGACCATATACGCACATTTTGATAGGCGTTGATGACCGAAATGGTATCCGTATCGGTAGTTTCCTGGATGGAGTAGATGGTCCGGGCCCTGATGTGGGTTGTGTCGGAAGCGGCGGTGTCGGGCGGTGCGGAAGCGGGCGTTCCTGAGGTGGTAATGCTGTCGGAGGGGGCGATCCGGGCTCTCTTTTGTCGGACATAAGGCGATAATGAATCGTCCCGGATGCTGTCTGGCGTGGTGGATGAGTCCGCGGGCCCGGGGTTGATCCCGGAAGAACGGTCGGTTAATGAAGGGTCGCTGGACCCTGCAGAGGTATCCGGTTCAGCTCCGAATTTTTTTAGCCATGCATCTCCTTCCAGCTTGCGGTGTCCCACGGTGTCTGCTTTCAGGGAGTCGCCTTTGAGCATGACGTTATTTTCGCGGTCGTCAACAAAGATGTTGCCATACAGGCGGTAGGTTTCTTTCTGCCGGTTGATAAAAAGGCTGTCTCCCTCTACATACTGCAGGCTGTCGGCAATCTGCACATCACCCCGGAACACGGCACTGTCGGGCTCCCGGTAGTAGAAGCCGCTGTTGGCTGTCAAGACGCCCTCCTGGTCTTCCAGGCGAACGTACTCCAGGAAGTGACCGACCTTGGTTGAAAACCGGTAGTCTACTGCCTGGCTGAACAGGGTGGCGCTGTCTGCTTCAATAATAACACGGCCGCGAAGCTGACTGAAATCCACATCCGTAAAGTAGACGAGGGTGTCTGCGTAGATCTGCTCTTCCGGGGTATCAATTTCGATGTTGCCAAATGCGCGCACCTCATTTTTTTCGAGATACTGGTAGGCGCTGTCGCAATACATCACCATATCGTCGGTTCGGAGGCTTACTTCGCCGATGAGTTTGCGTACCCGCTCTCCCTGTACCGTGGCCCCGATTACCTCCTCAGCCTGGTTGATTGTCACCTGGTTTTGAGCCTCCACCGGTTTCGGGATGGTGAGGGCGACAATGCAGAGTGCGGAGAGCAGTATTTTTTGCGGTCTCCGGATCGCCCAAAGGGCCTGCAGTTTTTGAAAAACAGCTGAAGAATTTGCCATGTCAGTTGATCGTAAACTGGCCGGTGACCTCTCGGATAGTGTATTCCGAAAGGTCGGTTGTGCCTTCGAAACCGTTGCCGGCGATGCTGTCCGAGGGCGTTGTGATGATCACAAATTTTGGGGTTGAAACCTCGTTCGATCCCGAATCCCATTTCAGAAATTCCGATCGCAACCGGCGTTCGGTGTTCGTTCGGACGCGCACATCCCCGTGGAGGTTGAATATCGATTCATTGGGCTGATACACCGCCCGGTTGGCCGTAACCCGGGTTTCCACGGTGCCGGTCGAATCGTAAACTTCTACATGTACCGGTCCTGCAATGCGCGTTTCATTGACCTCTTCCATTGAGTAGGAGGCGGCATAGGTACCCCTGATGCGTACTTTTTTCTGGCCTTCCTTGATCAGCTCCATATCCACCCCCCAGGATTCCGTGCTCGAAAGAAGAGTGTCATTCAGTGCTTCCCTGACACGCTGGGACTGGGAGTCGGATAGCTCACCGCAGGAAGAGAGGGCGAGCCCCGGCACGGTTAACAGCGAAATCACAAAAGCGAGATATGTACTATTGAGTTCCAAAATAGCGGTCACCTGCATCACCTAGGCCGGGAACGATAAATGCGTCATCGTTCAGCCGTTCATCGATTGCTGCTGTAATAAGATGTATATCCGGATGTTCCTGTTGGAGGAATTCGATGCCCTCCGGTGCCGATATTAACGAAACAAAGCGGATTTGTTGTGCTCCTTTGTTTTTAAGATAGGTGAGGGCGTCGTTAGCGCTTCCGCCGGTGGCCAGCATGGGATCCACGAGTAAAACAAACGCCTCATCAAGGCCGTCGGGTAAATTTGAATAATAGTCCACCGGCTCGTGGGTCTCCTCATCGCGATACATGCCCAGATGACCCACTTTGGCATCGGGGATAAATTCAATGATTCCATTCACCAGGCCAAGGCCGGCACGCAAGATCGGTACAACGATCACCTCTGCATCAATATCGTATCCTTCTGTCTGCGTAATGGGAGTATCCACCGTTTTCGGGCGCAGTGGCAGCTCCCGCAGGGCATGATAGGCCAGGATGGTAGCCACTCGTTTGAGAGCAGCCCTGAAGTCGGTAATGCTCGAAGTGCGGCTGCGCAGAATGGTGAGATCACGGGAAATTACCGGGTGCCGGATCAGGGTGACATTTTTTTTGTTTTCCATATAACGAGACAGTATACAAGTTACGGATTTACGTCTGACCGGTCGTTGCTCAAACGTTTATTGCCTGTTACAGAGGTATTTGGGGCTGAATTCCATAAAGTGTTGTATCGTATCCTCCCCATATGTACAGCCCAAACAGCTGACTTTGCAGCGCATGCAGACATGTACGTCAAACCTCCGTATTCTCAAAATATTTCTTTGTGATTCTGTAGGCGACTCCGGAAAGTGCAAACAGGGCAATGATATTAAAGAAAGCCATAAGTCCGAGCATGACATCTCCAAAATTCCAGATGGTAGTGAGGGTGACGACGGCCCCGAAGAAATGCATGCCCACGAACATGACGCGGTACCAGAAGATCGACTTGAACCCAAACAGGTACTGGGCGGCACGGTCTCCGTAATAACTCCAGCTGATGGAGGTCGAGATGGCAAAGAGAAGAACGGCAAATGTTACAAGATAGCCCCCTCCCGGGAATATGGGAGCCAAGCCTTTTTCAAAAGCGGCGGAGGTTAGCGGGGCCCCGTTTTGGACCACGCCGCCGTACAGACTTGTCAGCTGATCGCCATTGTCGGTATAGACAGAAACTCCGCTTTCGTTTAGTTCAATTCTCCCGTTGAAAGGTGCGGTGTAGGCCGGGTCGGTGAACATGGTGTCGACTGGCACGTCGTAGTAGTTCATGGTTCCGTTTTCGGGGAGACCACCAGAAAAGTATAGCACGTTGGTCCCGTTATCACTTTGCGCGTTTTGGGTGTTCAACTCATATGTTACCACCTCGTCAGCCGGATCAACGGCGGACTTGTGGCGCATGTCCCATGCCCCGGTGGAAACGATGACGAGCCCCGTCATGGTGCAGATGACCAGCGTATCGATGAACGGTTCCAGCAGGGCAACAACTCCCTCCCGAACCGGCTGATCGGTTTTGGCTGCAGAATGGGCAATCGGGGCGGAACCCTGGCCCGCTTCATTAGAAAATAATCCGCGCTGCACGCCGTAGCTAAGGGTAAATATCAGGGCTCCGGAACCGACTCCCAGGGCTCCGGCCTGTGGATTAAAAGCATTGCTGAAGATAAGGCCAAGAGCTGGGACAACATCCTGGTAGTTTATGAAGAGAATGACAAGGGCGCCCAGCACGTAAAGGATACCCATAAAAGGCACCAGGCGGGAGGTCACTCGTCCAATACGCTTGATGCCGCCCAAAATCACCGCAGCTACCAAGCTTGCGGTAATGAACCCTGTGACGCCAACCGGTATCATAAAATCTGTTTTCATAACGTCAGCCACGGTGTTTGCCTGTACGGCATTACCCGTTAAAAAGGCGCAGATGGCAGCCGAAATGGCAAACGCCACGGCCAGCCATTTCCAGTTGGATCCCAGTCCCCGTTCAATATAGTACATGGGGCCGCCGGAAACAGTGCCGTCCGGGTTGGTGCTCCGGTATTCCTGGGCCAGCGTCACCTCGGTGAATTTTATCGCCATGCCCAGCAGTGCGGTAATCCACATCCAAAATAGGGCGCCGGGCCCGCCGTAGTGGATGGCCAGCGCCACACCGGCAATATTCCCGATCCCCACAGTGGCCGAAAGCGCGGTAGTCAACGCCTGGAAATGGTTGATGTCTCCTTCATCCTCCGGGTCGTCATAAAAGCCGGTAACCACTTTTAACCCGTGTTTGAACCGCGTGAATTGGACAAATCCCAACCGTATCGTAATATATATTCCGAACGCAAGCAGAATAACCACCATTGCTGGAAACGATTCCGGTGTATTCCAAATAAGGTCTACTAACCAGCTAATGATGAAGTCAAATGTTTCCATGCGTATTTGCTACCGTTTAAAATTTCGGTTTAATTTAAGCAAATGTGAAAGTATAAAAGATTTAGCACTTTTTTAGGTGAAAATAAGTGTATGGAATTCAATGCATCTTAAAAAAGTTAAGATGGTCGGTAATGTGCAAACATTCCGCTTTTTTGAGTTGAAACTCACAGTGATTTAACAAAAAGAACAATTATTCAGGGTGACCAATTATGACTAAAGCTGATATAGTTGATGTAATTTCATCTTCAACCGGATTAACCAAAGTGGAAACCGAAGCGGTGGTTAACGGATTTATGGAGACGGTCATAGACGCTATGAAACGGGGAGAAAATATTGAACTCAGGGGGTTTGGCAGTTTCAAGGTCGTCAAGCGCGCCGAGCGCGTGGCCAGGAATCCCAAAACTAATGAAGAGGTGATTGTGCCGGAACAGTATGTACCGGTGCTGAAAGTTTCCAAGGACTTCAAGGAAGCGGTAAATGAGTCGATGATGGAGGAGGAAGACAGTGAATAACCTGCTGATGTTCATTAGACAGGAGGCTGCCGCTTCGTAGTTTTGACCTGTGTTGACTGTTCGTGTATACGGAGTCTCTTTCTGCAGGATGGAATCTCATAGAGCCAATAAACCCCACTTTTAATGGCTCAGCCACCTGACGCTCTCCTGGAACACGGGGGGTTGGAGTTAACGAAATAAACCTCTTTTTTACAGGTAAACGCGTTACAATATCGAACACGCAGTATAGCAGACGCAGGGGGGTAAAGTCTCCTTATAGGAATGAACCCATAAATTGCTATATTTGGGCCACATTTATCTAAAATCTGCAACAGACATGTAGCACGATATAAACAAGAATAAAAAATGGGTGAGCAATCATGCCAAGTGGAAAAAAGAGAAAGCGTTCAAAAATAGCCAAGCACAAGCGTAAAAAACGGTTGCGGAAGAACCGGCACAAGAAAAACAAGTAGCAGCTTCGACGCGCTGTACAAGTAAAGGCCTTCGCTTTCTCGAAGGCCTTTCGTGTTAAGGGGTTGGAATTTCATGACTGCACCGCCGGTGCCGGTGGTCAGGCTGCAGCTACCGTATGCAGGACCCGGTCAGAGATTTTCATTACTTTTTGAGATTTAAGCAGCAGTTCTTTCAGGCGTTCGGTGACGAACTGGTGCACGCTGTTCAGACTGGTAAGGTCCGCCAGCGTATATTGGAAATAGGAGATAAGATTGATAGCCGACAAGTATTTTCCATACTCATCGCCCTCCACTTCAATGTGCCAGCGGGTGATAATGTCATCATCGTCGAGCAGGCTGTTTACCTCCTCGCTGATTCGCTCCATCCATTCACTGGCGGTTTCCAGCCGCCGGTTGCCGTTTTGCCCGGAGACGCCGGTCTGCGATCGTTCCTCGTCGAATCTCCAGGTAACTTCAATGTCGATAACCGGGGCAATGCGGGTGCTCACCATGTTGTCCTCGAGCAGGAACGGGTGCTCTTCCATGCCCTCCAGCTGTTTGGCCAGTACGGTTTCACGGAAGCGATCCCAGTCAAAGTTAAAGGACAGCTCTTTGATAAATTCGGTCCGCTCTTCCAGGTCAATAACGATTTCGAGTCCCGTGGCGTTAATTCGGTCTTCGTTCCACGTCTTGAAAGTTTTTATCTTGACACTCCTGCTTTCGAGATCACTCTTGATTTGATTGACAACTGAATTAAAAATAGGGTACGTCATTTCGCCTTAATCTTTAACTTTTTTACAACCATTGTTCTAAAGAAAGATAATGAACAACTATTTTGAGTTAATATATTTAAATGAGGAATTAAATGAAAAGTTGGAAGGCACCTATTTTGACGTTGCAATATCTCCCCACAAAGATGTAGTGGAAATATTTCTTGACACATTATCTGAACCGCTGCGATTAATATTTAGTGCAAATCCAACTGAAACGGCACTATTTGTTGACTCGTACCGTCCTCCTAAAAAGAGCAATGTTATTGAATTTTTCAAGGGGGTGGAGGGCAAAAAAATCGTCAATGTGGAACTGGCCCATTACGATCGGCTTGTCTACCTCAATTTTGAGGACCAGGATCACCTGTTGTTTAAGCTGTTCAGCAGTAAACCCAATATCTTCCTGGTTCGGGATGGCGAAATCGTCGAATCGTTTAAAAATCCCGGCGAAAAGGTCGGGCAGCCTCCCCCTGAACCGTATGCGCCGACGTTTTCGAATGAGGTCAATCCGAAGGCAAAGCCGAAAAACCAGATCACAAGGCTGAATCCGCTGCTCCCGAGAAATCTGATTCCCGCGCTGGTTGAGCAGCATGATGTGGCGGATATGGCACCGGAGGAGGTAAAGTCGTTTGTGAGCTGGATTACCGAAGAGTTGAAAAGCAACCCACACCCGCGCGTGCTGGTCACCGGTGAAACCTGCTTGTGGTCAAAAGCGGTGCTGGACATTGAGACGGAGGAGGCGTTTGATACCGTCAATAACATGATTCGCCATGCCTACCGGAATGCCGTGCACACCCGCCGGCTGCACCAGGCCCGGCATAAGGTGCAGCAGATGCTGGAACGGGCGCTGAACAAACGGGAAAGCCAGCTGGAACAGCTGAAACAGGCGGATAAAAGCCTGGAGCGGGCCGATGAATATGAGAAATACGGTCATTTGTTGATGGCACATGCCCATGAAAACAGGGCGCCCGATCAGCAACAGATCGAAGTTGAGGATCTGTATAACCAGTCTCAGACGGTGACGATACCGCTGAAAGATCAGAAGGATCTGGCGGAAAACGCGCAGCATTATTACGAAAAGGCCAAGGAGTCGCGCACCTCCTATGAAAAAGCGATGGAGCGGATCAGCGGCGTGGAGCAGGAGATTGGGGAGCTGAAAAAACTTCTGGATGAAATGGAAGAGTTTGAACGGCTGTATGAGCTGGAAAAGTGGATCAAGGATCGCGACGAGACGCTCGAAAAATATGGGTACGGCACCGGCGACCAGGACCAGGCGCAGTCACCTTTTCGAAAGTTCAAGGTGGGTAAGTACGAGGTGTGGATTGGTAAAAGCGCCAAGAGCAACGACAAGCTCACCAGCCTGGCCCACAAAGAGGATGTGTGGCTGCACGCGCGAGGTGTGCCGGGCTCCCATACCGTTATACGCATGGGAAACCAGAAAGAGTTTCCTCCCAAAAACATCATCTTGCAGGCGGCCAGCTACGCGGCCTACTATTCCAAGGCGCGTGGAATGAAGACGGCGCCAGTCATGTACACAAAAGTGAAATATGTTCGAAGTCCGAAAGGTTCGCCTCCGGGCGCCGTGGTCGTCGAACGGGAAGAAGTAGAAATGGTACCACCACAAAAACCGAATCACTGATGGAATCGATCAAGAATCTGCCCGGAATACTTTTTTTATGTGGATTTATGGGCACTGGAAAATCGACGCTTGGCAGGACACTGGCTGAAAAGCTGGAACTTCCTTTTGCCGATCTGGATACAAGAATAGAGAAACAGGCCGGCAAGCCGATCCCGAAAATTTTTGAGGAGGAGGGCGAACAACGGTTCCGCTCCCTGGAGCGCAAACAACTACTGGATACAATAAGAAACTATGAGGGAGTTTTGGCACTGGGTGGAGGAGCGCTCCACAACCAGCACCTGGTCGACCATATTAAAATAAACGGGCTGCTGATATTTATAGAGACCCCATTTTCTGTTATCTTGGACCGCATAATGCAGCACGACAACAGGCCACTCCTGTTAAATGAGGACGGTACCCTGAAGGACAGGGCTGTCCTGGAGGAAGAACTCAGCGAACTATATAACCAACGGCTCAAATATTACCGCCAGGCGGAGATCACCATACGCAACGATAACGAGACCTCAATCGAGGATACCGCCGCCGCACTCGTCAAAAAAATACGCAATCATGTCGCACACAATTGATGTACCAATCAGTTACCAGCAGGATTACAGGATCCATATTGGCAACAATTTGTGGGATCAAATCACAGAATTTTGTGCAGGAAGGTATTCTCCGCGCAGAGCGTTTGCGGTGGTGGATGAGAAGGTCTACCGCCTGCATGCAGATCGAATATCGGCGGGACTGAACAGCTATTTTGATCAGGTTGGAACATACGTGGTACCCGAAGGTGAAAAGAGTAAAAGCAGCACTCAGTGGCAGCAGGTCGTTGATTTTGTCCTGGAGCAGGGCGCCGAGCGGGGAACACCCCTGTTTGCTGTTGGCGGTGGTGTGACGGGAGACCTGGCCGGGTTCGCAGCCTCTTCAGCCCTCAGGGGGCTCCCGCTGGTTCACCTGCCCACCTCTCTGCTGGCCATGGTAGACAGCTCCATCGGGGGAAAAACCGGCATCAACCACAAGGTCGGCAAAAACCTGGTCGGTGCGTTTTACCAGCCGGATGCCGTATTTGCCGATACCCGCTTCCTTGAAACCCTTGAGAAGCAGGAGTGGATCAACGGCTTGTCGGAGATACTGAAATACGGGGCCATTCATTCGCCGGAAATCTTTGAAACTGCTTCTGAACTGGTATCAGGTGCCGGTTTTCAACCGACAGAAAAGTGGACTGACTTGATAGCCCAAAGTGCCTCCATAAAGGTCGAAATCGTGGAAGAGGATACCCTGGAAGCGGGTGTGCGGGCATTCCTTAATTTTGGTCATACGTTTGCCCATGCAATTGAAAAAGAGGCCGGTTACGGAAAGATATCGCACGGACAGGCCGTCTTTGCAGGAATGATTGCCGCCGTATACGCCTCAACACAGCTGGGAGCCCACATTAATAGTACACGTTTTGAAACGTTCAAGCCGTTGTACCCGATAAAGCTGTACGAGCTGGTGCCTCAAATGGATAAGCTGATCCGGGCTATGAAAACAGATAAAAAAGTGAAGGATGGGAACATCCGCCTTATTCTGTTAGATGAGTGGGGAAGTCCATACATTTACCCGTGTGAGGATACCGGTCTTATAGAGGCTGCGTGGTCGTTCGCCTACAAACAATTTAGTTGACACTGAGCGTGGTTTTACGCTGGATACATACCGTATGGAAATATTTTTGGAGAATCATCCTGGTTCTCCTTGTGGGAGGGCTGCTGCTCTGCGGGAGCCTGTTTGGGCTGCTCCAGCTGAATACCTCAAAAAACTATATTGCCAACCAGATCGAAGAGAGTTTTAACAGTCGTTATTACGGGGAGCTCTCCATTGGCGAGCTGGAAGGATTGATGCCTTTCCGTTTTGAGTTGACCGACGTAACCCTGGAGGCCCCCCGCTCCGAAGATTCCCTGATGACTCAAGACAGCCGGGACAGCGTGATTTCCATTTCAAAACTACATACGCAAATCGATCTCTGGAGCCTGCTGCAAAATAAAATCAGTATTGTAGCCTTTCAGCTGCAGGGGCCCGAGCTACGTTTCATGAATAACGGAGAGGGCGAATATACCATGAACCAAGCCTTCCGGCGGCGTTCCATACTGCCCGAACGTCAACAGCAACTGGGCAGCTCCTGGATTCAGCAAGTGGAGATTATTGCACCTCTGTTGACTATCCGGAACGGCTCATTGTTCGTGGAAGAGTTTCACAATGAACAGAATAACGTGATCCTGCCGGAACCTTTTCGTGCCGATTCCATCAGCACCGCCATGTTCCTGGAGCTGAGTGAAGTGCAGCGTTTCCTCGATTTTGAGCATTTTTCGGCCAATCTTCATGGCATGGATTTTGACAACCTCCGGTTTTCGGGACAAATTTATAACGACAGCCGATTTCTGGAGTTTAACGCCTTTAATATAACGACGCCACTCTCTGAGCTGACCGTCAGCGGCCAGATTGACGGCGTTAACCTGGAATCGGACTCGGTCCGCCGGCAGCTGCCCGGGGCCAGCTACGATCTTGACTTCCACTCGGAGAAAATGGTCTTTGCCGAATTTTCCGGGCTCATTCCCTCCGTTCCGTCAATCAGTGATCCGCTTGATTTCCATGTCGTTGCCGACGGGGATCTCGATTCGCTCCACATTGAGCGATTTGATTTCGGGATCGGTGAAAGTTACGTGAGCATCGACGGACGTATTAATAAATTAAATGAGAGAAGCGAGCTGAATTACCTGTTCAACGTGGAAGACCTGTTTCTCAGAAAGCAGGATCTGGAAGTGGTCACCGGTCCGCTTAATCAGGCCCAGTTCAGCCTGTTTGAAGACCTTCAGGTCAGTGGTGCCACGTCAGGGACGCCGGATTCCCTGAACCTTGATCTTAATCTGCAGGGGCCGGCCGGCTCCATTGCGGCAAAAGGGTTCACGCAGTTGCGCACTCCATTCAAGTATTCTGGCTCGCTATCCGCCAACAACATCGACCTGGCGCCCTTTTTGGCACACAGGGTCGATACTACTAATCTGAATTTCGATATATCCCTGAACGGTATCGGGTACGATTTTTCAAAAGATCTGCACAACTTTTCGGCCTCTCTATATAACAGTACTGTCGATGAAATTGCTATCGACAACCTTTCGTTTGAAGCAATGCTGGTTGACGGATTTTTTGAGCACTCATACAACTACCGGACGGGCGATGAACAGATGGCCGGGCAGGGATGGATCGATTTCAAGAAAGAGGAGACCCAGTTTGCCTTGAAGGGGGAGGCGGGTAACATTAATCTTTCCCGCTATTTCGGCTACGAGCCGGTTCCGGAGACACAGCTCAACCTGGATTATAACGTCGAGCTGCAGGGCTTGCAGGCAGATCGCATTCAGGGCCGCGCCAACCTCGATGTCAAAGCATCTGTCATTGGCGGCGACACGGTACAGGCCCACCAGGTTTACATGGACCTGGATTCGCCCGATTTGAGCAGCCGCACGTTCCGGTTGACCAGTTCCCTTTTTGACCTGAATATCCGCGGGGATATAAAACCCACTAACATCGTGCGCCAGGGACGTTACTGGGCCCGCTATCTGGATGAACGGATACGCCATGAAATTATGCTGGATTCATTATCCAGCGGCGAAGCAGCCGAAACAACGCCGCCGGCACCGTTGAACCTCGAGGGGGAACTGGTGACCAAGGACCTGGGGCTGATCCGCCATTACTGGCAGAATTTCCCGCGGGTTGTATCAAATTCGACCCTGAATTTTGATTTCAGGGCCGATGCCAACCGGTTTCTGCTAACTGCCGATACCCGAACTGACACGCTTATCTATAATCTGAATGAAGCGCGCGGGGCAACCACCCGGCTGACGGCTAGTTTTCGGCACGACCGGACGTTAAAAGAGTTCTCGAATATCGATTTCCAGGCCAGTGCAGACTCCCTGCATACCGAATTTGTGAATGTAGATTCAGCCCGCTTCGATCTGTCACTTGAACAGGATTCGCTGTTTATTTCAAGCAGTATTGCCAATATCTCTGATGAGGCCCGCTCGCAATTTATTGTGAGCAGCAAGCTTTCTCCTTCTTCAGTTACGATGAAAATCGATCGTTTTTTCCTCGGAAACAGCCGGTATTCCTGGCAAAACGAGGCCATCCCAACAGTTATCCTGCAGCGGAGCGGAGAGATCGGGTTCCGGGATTTCCGGTTCAGAAACAATAACGAGTTACTGGAGGTGCGGGGTGAGATAACCGAAAGCCGACAGGATTCACTGCTGTTTGTCATGCGCGATGTGAACCTGGAACGGATTTCTGAGCTGATCAACGGAAAATTCCGGTTCAGCGGTACGATGGACGGCACGCTTACCACCCGCTCACTGCTGGCCCGCCCCTCCATCCAGGGAGATATGCAGGTCGAACGGCTGCAACTGGACAACAGGATGATTGGTGATGCCCGTTTTTCAAGCCGGTTCGATCCGGCCCGGAACCGGTTTAACACCAGTATTGATATCGTCACCGATACCACGAAATACAGCGATTATCTGGACCGAAATGACGGAGTAGGCCAGCGGCTTCACCTGGATGGGTATTTTGTGCCCCCCAATCCCGAAGCCCCGCGCGACACCACTTACTATTTTGATGCCAATTTTGAGGAGATCGATCTCTGGATTGTCCCCTACATCGCTCCCAAGGTATTCCAGGAAGTAGAAGGGCTGGCTTCCGGCGAAGGATATATCACGGGTAACATGGAGGATTACGATTTCAACCTGGATTTCCAGGTCCAGAATGCGTTTGCCAAACCGGAATTTTTGAATACCAACTATTTTTTGAATGGCCACCTGGAATTTAACCGGCAGGACTGGCTAACCCTCGATTCGCTGAATGTGACCGATACCAAGGGAGGAACCGGCCTGGTGTACGGCAACGTGGATATCAATAATTTTGAGCCGATTACCTACCTGGACCTGACCATGGAGATGAACCGCCTGCATTTCCTGAACAACACGTATGATCCCGATGTCCCGTTTTATGGCAGCCTTTCCGGTACGGGATCGGTTCGGGTGACAGGACCGAACAACGATCTGTATCTCCGGACTCAATCTCCCGTGGAGGTAACGACCGACTCGCGGCTGTCGATACCGCTGCTTGAAGAAACAGAATTGAATGAAAACACGAAATTTATCCAGTTCGTGGAGGAGTTCAGGCCAGCCCGGAAAAAGGGATCGGAGACCGGGGGGGGAGGCTCGGTCGACGTTGAAGAGTCGATTAACCGGATGCTGGAAAACCTCACCTTTTCGGAGCGGTTTAACCTCGACCTGCAGTTCAATGCCAACAACCCGATGACGGTGGAGCTCATCTTTGACCGGGTGACCGGTGAGGTGCTGACCGCTCAGGGAACGGGACAGATCCGCCTGACGATGGAGGAGGAGAATACCCAGATTTTTGGCCGGTACAATATTACCAGCGGAAGATACCTGTTTGTGGGGGGCGAAATATTTACCCGCCCGCTGCAACTCGAAAGAGGAGGGACCATCATCTGGGAGGGAGATCCACAAAACGCCCGGCTAAATATAAATGCGATATATAATGCGAGGCCGAGCATTGCCCCGCTTGTTGGTACGGCAGAGAGCGGCCAGAACGATTTTGAGGGTCAGCGGGTGCCGATTGACCTGGTGGTTGAAATTACCGGGACGATCACCAGCGTTGAAAATGATTACTATTTCAGAATTCCAAATACGTTCGATATCTCCTCCAACAGCACATTGACAGCCCAGATCAACGAGCTGAACCGCGACGAGCAGCAGAAACTGATTCAGGCTACCAGCATATTGTTAACGGGCAACTTTATCTCCTACCAGAGCACGAACGAGGCCTACAGCAATATCGGGCAGAGTTTTACCCGCCGCTCCACCTACTTGAACCCGCTGCTTTCCAGCCAGGTCATAAGCCCGCTGCTCTCCAGCCAGATCAATGCCCTGCTCAACAGCGATGTAAGCCGGTTTGATATTGATTTCAGCCTGAACGCCTATAACGAAATTGATCTGGGCGTGGCATTGCGTTTGTACAACGATAGGCTTATTCTACGACGCGAAGGTATGATTACAGGTTCCGACAATCAGGCTACTCTCACAGAGCGTATTGGTGATCTAAATGCCACCTACCGGATTAATCGCAGCCTATCTGTTATGGCGTTCCACCGACAGGATCAAACACTTGGAAATGTGACACCCACACCCGGATCCGGAAGTACCGTTGACGGAATCGGCCTGGAGGCCCAGGTGAAGTTTAATACCTGGAAAGAGTTCGCCCGGCGCATTAAAAGAACCATTCTTGGAATATTTGGCGCGGGCAGGAAACAGGACGAAGATGAAACACTGGCTTCGGGTTCAGCGATAAAAGCAACGAAAGAAGATTGAAGATTAATTAATTTAATAAAGCAAAGTTAGAAACATATTTAATGGCTAAGACAACCAAAGAACATACATTCGAGGAGATCATCCTCAACATTTTGAAAAACAATCCTGACTCTGTACTACAGTTTGATATGCTGCAGGATGTGTTGCAAGTAGAATCCAAAAAAGACAATAACAGGCTGAAGAATGCAATTAACAGCCTGTATGACAAGAATTTGATTGTAAAGCGTAAAGGCGGGGCCATTCAACTGGCTCCCGGCGAAGGCGATACAAGGAAGAAAAGATCCCGCAGCGACAACACAGTTGTAGGAAAAATCGATATCAGCCGGCGCGGGACGGGATATCTTATTTGTGACGAATACAAGGAGGATATCCGGGTCTCCTCGCGTCACCTGGGGGTTGCATTGCCCGATGATAAGGTGCGCGTGGAGGTTTTCCCGAGCAAGGGAAGAGATGGCCGCGTTGAGGGCAAAATAGTTGAAATTATTGAACGGGGCCGCGAGATATTCGTGGGCACGCTCATCCAGCAGTCGGATAACAGCTATCTGATTACCTCGGATGAGAATTCAGCTCATATCGACTTTTTTGTACTGCCCAAAAATATTGGAGAGGCCAAGCAGGGAGACAAGGTTATTTTTGAACTTGTTGACTGGGTTCATCCCCGCTCGTTGCCGGAAGCAAGAATAACCCAGGTGCTGGGCGACGGCAGCACCAACGAAGCGATGATGCTGTCGATCCTGGCGGAAAATCAGCTGAAAGCCCCGTTCCCCGAAGAGGTGGAACAGTATGCTGAAGAGATCCCGACCGAGATCCCGCAGGAAGAGATCGAACGGCGGAATGATATCCGTGACAAGCAGATTTTTACCATCGACCCGGAGGATGCCAAGGACTTTGACGATGCACTTAGTATCGAGGTGCTCGACAACGGGAATTATCTGCTCGGCGTGCATATTGCCGACGTTACCTATTACATGCCTCAACAGTCGATTTTGGATGAAGAGGCCTACGAACGAGCGACCAGTGTTTACCTGGTAGACCGTGTGATTTCGATGCTGCCGGAAAAACTGAGCAACGGCGTGTGCAGCCTGCGGCCTGAAGAGGACAAGCTGGCCTACAGCTGCTTCATGGAGTTGACGCCCAAAGGAAAATTGGTGGATCATTCTATTGAAGAAACGGTGATACACTCAAACCGCCGGTTTACCTACGAGGAAGCCCAGGAAATACTGGATGGCAAAGAGAGTGAATTTTCAGCCCCCCTGAAAACGGCGGAAAAACTCGCGCATATCCTGCTGGAAAAACGGTTCAAGGAGGGAAGTATCGACTTTGACACCCCCGAACCGAAGTTTGTGCTGGATGAAAATGGCAAACCGCTTGATATCGAACTGAAAGAACGAGTGTTTGCCCATCGCCTGATCGAGGAGTGTATGCTGATGGCCAACCGAACGGTTGCGCGCCATATCGACGAGCTCAGGGAAAAATCCAGCAAAAAGAAGAGCGACAAGGATCTGTATCCCTTTTTGTATCGCATTCACGATCAGCCGGACTTTGAAAAACTGGAAAATATTCAGGAAACGGTAAAGCCGGTCGGCATCGATTTTCGTCTGGACAGCAGAACCGTGAGCTCAAAGGCGATCAATACGCTGCTGGACCAGGTGGAGGACACCCCGCTGGAGTTGACAGTCAATGACCTGATGCTGCGGGCGATGGCAAAAGCGGAGTACAGCCCGGATAATGTCGGCCACTTTGGACTGGGTTTTGAGCACTATGCCCATTTTACCAGCCCCATTCGTCGCTATCCGGATGTGATTGTCCACCGCTTGTTGAAAAAATACAGCCAGGACAAGCCCGGATACAAGTACAGGGAACTCAAGAAGATGGGAGAGCACTGTAGTGAACGCGAACGGATGGCGGTTGAGGCGGAACGAGAATCGATCAAACTGAAACAGGTTGAGTACCTCAGCCAGCATGTCGGCGATGTGTTTGACGGGGTCGTCAGCGGCGTAATGGAGAAAGGGATCTTCGTAGACCTGAAAAATATCCACTGCGAGGGGATGCTCAAGGTAAGTGAGCTGAATGACGACTATTACGTGTATGATCAAAAACAACATTGCCTTGTGGGGAGAAATCAGGGGAAAAAATATCAACTCGGGAAAGAAATGAAGGTTAGAGTCGTTAGAACAGATATAGAGCAGCGTCACATCGATTTGGCATTGGTCGAGGGATGACCAGGCCAGGCCGCTGTCTTTTTATAAATCCGTGATTTTGACAAAAGGTCGCTTATGAAAATTGCAGATACCCACTCCTGGTTTTCTAAATCGATTGTCTTGCTGGCCCTGATCCTCTTCGGGGGGGCTGAGGTGAGTATGGCCCAGTATTTTTCTTTCGGGAAAAACAGGGTACAATACAACACTTTTGACTGGCGATATATCCAGTCGGAACATTTTGATGTTCACTACTACGGGTCACTCAACTATGAACTGGCCGACTTTACGGTCCGCACGCTGGAGTCTTCCCTCAAGCAGTTTACGGAAGACTACAATCACCAGATTGCAGACCGTATAAAGGTTATCATTTATGACTCTCACAACGATTTTTCCCAGACCAACGTGGTCAACCTGCCCACCAACGCCGAGGGGATCGGCGGGGTGACCGACGCGTATAAGAACCGGATAACGATGCCCTTCAGCGGCAACTATACCGAGTTCCGGAGCACGCTGCACCATGAGCTCTCCCACGCTGTTTTCAACGACATGTTTTATGGGGGCAGCGTACAATCCATTGTCAACAACAACATCCAGCTCACATTTCCCAACTGGTTCGACGAGGGACTGGCCGAATACGTTTCGGTGGGATGGGATAGCAATACCGACATGTGGATTCGGGATGCCGTCATCAACAATTACCTGCCTGACCTCCCCCAGCTGAGTGGCTATTTCGCCTACCGGGGCGGCCAGTCGCTGTGGAACTTTATTGTTGAGGAATACGGGCGCGAAAAGATCGGGGAGATTCTCCAGACGATTAAAACACAGCGCAGTGTGGAAGTGGGGTTCCAGCGTGCGCTGGGGTTGTCGATTCCCGAGCTTTCCGAACGGTGGAAAGATTACTACCGCAAGCGGTACCTGCCGGAAGTGGCGGAACGGGAGGATATTGACAACTTTGCAACGCTGGTGACGGATGACGATCGAAGCGGCACGTACAATACAAGCCCCGCGCTCTCCCCGCAGGGTGATAAAATTGCGATGATTACCAACAAGCGGGGCTATTTTGATGTCGTGGTGATCAGCGCCATTACGGGAGAAAAGCTCAAAACGCTGATCAAGGGCAACGACAATGTGAACTTCGAGGAGCTCAATATCTTAAACCCGAATCTCAGCTGGTCGCCTGACGGCGAGAAATTGACGCTCTCTGCGAAATCGAAAGGCTCGGATGACCTGGCGATTGTTGACTATAGAACGGGTGAAATACAGAAAGTGAAATTCCCCCGCCTCGATGCGATCGGCTCGGTTGCCTGGTCGCCGGACGGGGCCAAAATCGCTTTTGACGGCAACATCGGTCCGTACCAGGATATTTTTGTATACAACCTGGAAACGCAGGAATTCCTGAATATCACCAATGATATTATTTCTGATTTCGAACCGGCGTGGAGTGCCGATTCAAAATCAGTCTATTTTGTTTCGGCGCGGGGCAGCAGGGTTGAGCTAAACCGCTACAAGGAGAATGCCTCGCTTTTGCTGAGTGACGATCTCTACTCAACCGATATCTACGAAGTGGAACTGGGAAGCTCCCGGGCAACGCGGCTGACCAAAACGCCCAACTGGTCTGAGCGGCAGCCGATGACCACGCGCGAGGGAGAAATGGTGTTTATTTCGGATCAAAACGGGATTCCCAATGTGTACCAGTTGAATTTGGAAGATCGCACAAGCGCGCCCCTCACCAACCTGCAGTCGGGCGTAATGCAGATTTCGCTAAGCAGCGACGGGAGCCGCATGGCCGTGAACTCCGTAAATGAAGGGAATCTGGATATCTACCTGATCCGTTCGCCGTTTTTACGCAAAAAAGATGGTCCGCTGGCTCCCAACGAGTGGGCCGAGCGACGCCAGCGTGAACCGGTAACTCAACGGGTGCCGGCGACCTTGTATGTTCGGCAGATGTTCGGGGCATCTGTTGATGCCACAGCAGCAGGAAGGGAGGGCGCACTGCCGTCGGATATCAATGAAACAACAGCAGAACAGCAAAGACAGGCGGGAACAGAAACAGGGGAAGAAGAAGCTGCCCGCGATACGCTCACTGCTGAGACTGCCGAAAATATTGAACCGGGAGAGGCACGGCAGGATACCACTGAAGATGAGGAGATCGATTTCCGTAATTATGTCTTTGCCACCGAGGTGGAGCAGGACACGGCATTTGCCAATGAATACCTGAATGCCCAGCTTTTTAACCCGGAAAACAACACCACCCGCGACGGCCGTTATCAGCCACGGGAGTATCGCCTCCGCTTCACCACCGATTTTGCCTACGCCGGAGGAAGTTTCTCAACCTACTACGGCTCTTACGGGTTAACCCAGGTCGTATTCAGCGACCTGCTGGGCGATCACCAGATCACCTTTGGCAGCAACCTGGTCTTTGACCTGCGCAACAGCGATTATTTCCTGTCGTACGGCTACTATAAACAGCGCACAAATTGGCTGGTCAGCTTTTCTCACTCGGCCACGAGCTACCAGACCTATTCAGGGCAACTGTACCGCTTCCGTACAATGGGCGGGGGAATTACGGCCCAGTATCCGATTGACAAATTCCGGCGGCTGGACCTGAGCCTGTCCGGGATCTCCATTGCCCGGGATTATACTGTCGTGGGATATGACTTCTCGCAAAACGAGGGCTCTTCATTCCTCTACCCCCAGGCGACATACACGGTCGACCGTACGCTGCCCGGATTTATTACCCCGGTGGGTGGTCACCGGTACGCGTTCAGTCTTTCCGGGAGTCCGCCGGCGGGTAGTCTTGAATTTGTTTCTTTGATGGGCGATTACAGGAAATATTTCAATCTCGGGTACGGTTACTCGGTTGCCCTGCGGGGATCCGGGGCTCTATCGTACGGACCCGACTCGCAGACCTATTTTATGGGTGGAATGCTCGGGTGGATCAACCAGCGCTGGTCAGGCAATTCCATCCCCACCGACAAACTGGCCGATACCTTCTTCACCATTCCTGCACTGCCTCTGCGTGGTCATGAATACAACAGCCTGTATGGCGACCGGTTCAGCCTGATAAATGCGGAGTTCCGGTTCCCGCTCTTTGCAGCCATACTGCCCGGACCCATCCCGATTTTGCCCCTTTATAATATGACCGGGGCCGCCTTTATTGATGCCGGGGCCGCATGGGGACAGGATATTCCGCTTGAATTGCAAAATCAGCAGGGGGGGAGCTCCCAGCGAGTGTTAAATGATGCGGATCTTGATTTTGCGGTGAGCGAACCCATCCAGTATTACCTGAACCGCTCGACCGGTGATCTTACTACAGAACCGCCAAGCGAGGGAGGGAACTACTCAACTTTTGAATCTTTGCAAGGAGATGTACTGATAGGGGCCGGGTTTGGCATCCGGACGATTCTGCTGGGTCTCCCGTTCCGCTATGATATTGGCTGGCCATACTATCGCGATGGATTTGGCGGGGACCCGATTCACTATTTTTCAATTGGCATCGATTTTTAATACATATTTTTAGTACCATCTCAACCATGGACATTTAGGTTTACTGGAACGCACATAACACTGATGCTGCAGGGCAACGCAGTTCTTACAGCATCTTTCTTTTCAGGCTGCCTGTGTAGATCGGCATGATCGATACTTATCCGTGTTCGGTCAGGAAGAGTCCGAAATCCAGGGTTTGATGTGACGCTAGTCTAGTATTGATGTCTTGCCAAAGGACAGGTCGCCCATACTCAGTCGAACCAAGGTTTACAGGCAATCAACATAGCGGTTGTTTTATATTAACGCCGATATAAACGTGGAGACGATATGAGCAGCAAAAATAAAATAATGTCCCGGGAAAAGCGCGAATCACTCCTCGGAACGCTAAAATCCCGGTTTGAGAAGCATATGGACCGCCACGATAATATTGAATGGGATGAGCTGAAGGTAAAGCTGGAGGAGTATCCTGAAAAGTTGTGGTCGCTCAATGAGATGGAAAGGACAGGAGGTGAGCCGGATGTGGTGGATCAGGACAAAAAGACGGGAGAATACATCTTTTATGACTGCTCGGCCGAAAGTCCCAAAGGTCGCCGAAGTGTCTGTTACGACCGCGATGGGCTGGAGTCCAGGAAAAAGCACAAACCAGATAACAATGCGGTTGATATGGCAGCAGCGATGGGCATTGAACTTTTAACAGAAGAACAGTATCGACAGCTTCAGCAGCTTGGAAAATTTGATGCCAAAACCTCAAGCTGGTTGAAAACACCTGCTGATATCAGGAAACAGGGCGGGGCTATTTTCGGTGATTTTCGCTATGGACATGTCTTTATATATCATAACGGTGCACAATCCTATTATGCAGCCAGGGGTTTCCGCGGCTGCCTGCGGATCTGATTATATAATCCTAAACTAAAGTGAATATCCCGGAAGATGGGACATGGCATCTTTTGCGCGTACCCACGGAGACGAAGAGAGCTGCCCGTGAACTTTACGCGGTTGTCAAACTAATGTTAGGAGTCTGTCGGGAGACGGACAAAACTGATTTTTTGTGCTCACGAGAAACTATTCCACTGTTGCTTGTTGATAACGCGGGGGAAAGATTGTGGTCTTGGAAGGCTCCCGAAGAGTACAGCAGCCGGATAAGATAGGCGTGATAAAACAATATCTCCTCATTTTTAATTCTCGGCTTTGTTGAACACCGGTAAAAACTCTCTAAGCGGCATGCGGCTGGTTGATGTATCCATGTCTGGTTCCCGTTCGGCCGTCAGTTCATATACGATGCGGTCGCTCCGGTAATACCGTTTTTGATAATAAATAGGCTTGTCCCCAACCGTCAGCGAGAGGCGGTCGATCAGCAGCAGGGCGGCCCCGGTATTCACATTGAGATGTTCGGCAATCTCCTCGGATGCATTTTCCGCTTCCATTCGGAAATAGCCCTTCTCCACCGGGATATCAAAATCATTTTCGAGGATATCGTAAATGGTTTTGCCCTGCAGGTCGTAGCCTTCCACAAGCTGACCGTAGAACATGGGCAGCCACGTAATGTCAAAAGCGATCGGTTGCCCGTCGCCGAGCCGAAGCCGATCCAGCCGAACAACGGTGCTGTCGGGATCGATTTTTAGAATACCGGCAATACGGTCTGTGGCGGGTACTGGCTTAAACTGAAGGACTTCTGAGGAGGGCTTCAATCCCGCGCGATGCATATCCTCCTCAAAGTCGGTAAGCTGGATAAACGACTGGCGCGGGCGGTCGTCACAGACAAAAGACCCCAGGCCCTGGGACCGATAAATCTGGCCTTCGTTTTCGAGTGTCTGCAGGGCTTTTCGCACGGTAACACGACTGACATCAAACTTCTGGCAAAGCTCATTTTCCGACGGCAATTTTTCATCGGCCTGGTAATAGCCCTTTTCTATCTGTGTTCGAAGCCATTCGGTGATCTGTTTATGGCGCGGAATACCTTCTTTAAGCATCATTGGGTGGTGAGAAATAAAATTACGTTTATATGATAATACATCGATTTACAGAATATATCAAGACTTGTTATTACATGTAGTACTAATAGTACATTCAGGGTGTGAAAAGTATGATTATCTTGCCATTATAAATAGTGTAACTATACACCGGTCATAAGGTTACAGGAATGTATCTGAAAACGCTTATGTGGAACCCGGGCAAACCCTATTTAAAGGTTGAACCGATAGAGAATTCCTATGAGGTGGATAAATAATTAAATTACAACTTGTTATTACAAGTATTGATATGTTTGGCAGAATCATCTATATTCTTGACAGAAACTAAGGACAGGCCGGCAGCTAAAGGCCTATAAACTTAAAAAAGCGTGTCAACTATGATTGATCTATTATATGAGCCGTGGCCGTGGTATGTGGCCGGACCTATTATCGGCTTAACAGTTCCCATTTTATTGCTGATGGGCGGGAAGATGTTTGGAGTTTCCGCCAATCTGCGTCACACCTGCGCGGCTTGCAATTTTGGTAATGTGGAGTTTTTCAATTATGACTGGAAATCCGCCGGCAAGTGGAACCTGACCTTCCTGTTGGGGTCTGTTATCGGTGGTTTCCTGGGGGGCTATGTCTTTGCCAATCCCGAACCTATAGAACTTGCCTCTTCAACCGTAGCAGAGCTGCAGGCACTGGGAATACAGGACTTTAACGGGCTCGTTCCCGACGACCTGTTTTCATGGAGCTCTCTGGGTTCAGCAACGGGGGTAACGGTATTGGCACTGGGTGGTTTTCTGGTCGGTTTTGGCGCCCGATACGCCGGGGGATGCACCTCCGGCCATGCAATTTCCGGGTTGTCGGATCTGCAGCTGGCTTCGCTGTTGGCCGTCATAGGTTTCTTTATAGGCGGACTTCTGATGACATACCTCATCTATCCACTGATTTTATAACGATAAAAAACTACCAGCATCATGAAATTCACAGAATATCTGAAGTATCTAGCAATCGGAATCGGCTTTGGCTTTGCGTTGGTTAAATCCGAAGTCGTATCGTGGTTTCGGATCCAGGAAATGTTCCGGTTCGATTCCATACACATGTACGGAATCATCGGCCTTGCTGTAGTAGTCGGCATCATCTCCGTACAGCTTATCAAACGATACAACATGAAGGATGCGAACGGTAATCCTATTTCGATCCCCCCCAAAGATTCCTCGCAGGTAACGCGCTATTTGGTGGGTGGCAGCATCTTTGGGCTGGGCTGGGCCCTGCTTGGAGCCTGCCCGGGACCGATGTTTGCCCTGCTCGGCAGTGGTCTTACAATTATGATTGTGCCTATAGTGGCCGCAGTGCTTGGAACGTATGTGTATGGCGTGCTGCGCCCCAAACTTCCCCATTAACAAGAGTATCCAATAACCTAAAAGAGCAAAATTATGTACTTCAAACAATTCTTCGACGACAAGTTAGCACAGTATGCCTACCTCATCGGTTGCCAGGCCAACGGCACAGCCGTGGTGATAGATCCGATGCGAGACATTGACCAGTATATCAATGCAGCGGCAAAGGAAAACCTGACCATTGTAGCGGCAGCCGATACCCATATCCACGCGGACTATATTTCCGGCCTGCGGGAGTTCGCCGAGCGCGGCGTCAAGGTTTACGCATCCGACGAGGGCGACAAAGACTGGAAGTATGAGTGGCTTACAGGCAGTAATTATGACTATGAGCTGCTTAACAACGGCGATACATTCAATATCGGGAATATCACCTTCAGGGCATGGCATACGCCGGGACACACGCCTGAGCACCTCAGCTATTTTATCACCGACGGGGCCGCAGCGGATGAACCGATGGGTATCGCCACCGGCGACTTTGTGTTTGTCGGGGATGTGGGGCGTCCCGACCTGCTGGAGTCGGCAGCCGGACAAAAAGACGTGATGGAGCCCTCGGCACGGACGTTATTCAAGTCTGTGGAGTCATTTAAGGAGGTTCCGGAATACCTGCAGATTTGGCCGGGGCACGGCGCGGGAAGTGCCTGCGGGAAAGCGCTGGGGGCTATCCCGGAAAGTACGGTCGGCTATGAATTGCGGTACAACAATTCGCTGAAGTCGGCCACATCTGAGGACAACTTCGTGGAGTTTATCCTCGAAGGGCAGCCCGAGCCCCCGATGTATTTTGCCCGCATGAAGCGCGATAACAAAATGGGACCCAAATTGCTTGATGGAATTCCCCAGCCGGATCGACTTACACTTGGTCAACTAAAACATATCGTGGCAGAGGGCAGCAGTACTTTGCTTGATACGAGATCTAAGGAGGCGTTTGCAGACGGGCACTTGCCGGGTTCCCTGCTTTCCACGCTTAACAAGCAGTTCAATACGGCCGCGGGCTCCTATATTACCGAAGAGGAGACCATCTACCTGGTAGTTGAAGAGCATAACGTGCGGGAAGCGGTAATTGACCTGATCCGCATCGGCCTCGACAATTTAGAAGGGTACGTAACTCCGGCTGACCTGCAGATGTACGCCAACCAGGGCGGCGAACTCAACAAGCTGGAAGTGGGAACTTTTGAGACGGTCGAAGAAAAGAAAGACGACCCGCAGTTCAAGGTGCTGGACGTACGAAAGGCTTCAGAATTTGAGGAACGTCATGTGGAGGGAGCGTTGAACTTTGCCCACACCCGGTTGATGGAAACCAGGTCCGAAATTCCCAGCGACAAGACGCTGCTCGTGCATTGCCAGTCGGGCGGTCGTTCGTCCGTGGCTTCGGCATTCCTGGCTAAACACGGTCACGATGTGGTATTGATTGACGATAACTTTGACACCTACAAGCAAAAAGTAAAAACAGTGTAAGTGTCACCTCAGCCGTCGGGTGCTGACCCGCCCGGTGGTTTTGTTGACTATTATATGTTTACGCGGGAGAAATTAGCCGGCAGCTGTACTCGCGCGTTTGCCAAATTAACTACAGAATTATGAAAAATTCATCCAAGCTATCTCGTTTTATACCGATGATCGACTGGATAAAGAACTATTCCTCCGGTCACTTTAAGGGAGACCTGAACGCCGGGATCACCGTAGGCATCATGCTGATTCCACAGGGTATGGCATATGCCGTGCTGGCCGGACTACCCCCGATATACGGGTTATACGCATCCATCGTGCCACTCATTTTGTATGCCATTTTTGGAACTTCGCGTCAACTTGCCGTCGGCCCCGTGGCGATGGTATCGCTGCTGGTGGTGGCGGGCGTGGGCGAAATTGCCGAAGTGGGCAGCGACCGGTTTATCCAGCTGGCCATCATGACCGCCATGGGGGTGGGGGTATTCCAGCTGCTGATGGGCCTGTTTCGGATGGGCTTTTTGGTCAACTTCCTTTCACACCCGGTACTCAGCGGGTTTACTTCCGCCGCCGCCCTAATAATCGGTGCCAGCCAGTTTAAAAACCTGCTTGGCATCGATCTGCCGCGGACCAATTATGTGCATGAGATTTTGATGGGCGTTTTTGAAAAAGCCGCAATTATCGATCCCTATACGTCTGCCATCGGCATCGGTGCTATTGTCCTTATTATCATGATCCGAAAGTGGAAACCCACTTTTCCCTCGGCGCTGGTTGTTGTTGTGCTGGGAACGCTGGTTACCGCCGGTTTCGGGCTGGACCAGCAAGGGGTCGCCATTGTGGGTGAAATCCCCCGGGGGCTGCCATCACTTGAGATATTCTCATTTAACCTGGGTGACTTTCAGCAACTGCTTCCCACGATTTTGGTCATTTCGCTGGTCGGGTATATGGAATCTATCGCCGTGGCCAAAGCTATTGCCAATAAACACGGCTACAAAGTGGATCCCAACCAGGAGCTGGTCGGCTTGGGAGTAGCCAATATCGGGGGCGCCTTTTTCCAGTCCTATCCCACAACCGGCGGGTTTTCACGGACGGCGGTAAACGACCAGGCGGGAGCACAAACGGGAATGGCCTCCATAATCAGTGCGGCTATCATCGGACTCACCGTGCTGTTGTTGACCCCGCTGTTTTATTATCTGCCGATGGCAGTACTGGCTTCGATCATTATTGTGGCAGTGGCCGGCCTGTTTGATGCTGCAGAGATGAAATACCTGTGGAAAACCGATCGAAAAGACCTGGCGATGTTGGCTACGACGTTTGTCGCCACGCTAGCCCTTGGCATTGAAGAGGGCATTTTGGTGGGTGTGGTTCTTTCGCTGATCGTCGTGATCTACAGCTCTTCAAAACCGCACAGTACTGAATTGGGTCGACTTGGCGAGACCAGAAATTTCCGCAACATACAGCGATACCCCAAAGCGAAAACGGATCGGAAAGTGCTTATCTATCGATTTGATTCGGCACTCTTTTTTGCAAACGTGACCCATTTTCAGGATCAACTGGATGAGCTTATTGCCGCGCGGGGGGATGATTTGGAACTGGTTATCCTGGACGCCTCGTCGATCCACGATATCGACTCTACCGGTATTCATGTACTCCGTGATTTTATTGAAGATCTGCAAGACAAAGGCATTGAATTGTATATCGCCGGTGCTATCGGGCCGGTGCGTGATAAGCTTAAAACATGCGATATCATCCAGGAAATGGGCATCAAAAATTTCTTTTTCGATGTGCATGATGCGGTAACCACATTCTACTCCGAAAAGAACCAGCATCCCGACTATGAATATTCACCCCTGCAGACCAACAGTTAGCACCGGCGGATAACTCAACATGTTTATGCGAGAATTAGGACTTAAAGCCATTTGGAAACAGTTTTCGCTGTCGGCGCTGGTCAAAACGCTTGAAAGCGGTGGTGCGTTCAGGATCTGGCGTGACCTGGGATACGCTATTGGTGCACTTCTGGCGGGCGCCATTGCGGATATGCAGTTTATCGGCTGCGATTTTATTTGTAGAGATGCTGACGTTATTATCAACACTTTATATTTTAAAGGAACCTTTGCAGAACCTGCTATTTTGTTGGGAGGGAGTTGTACTACCGACCTTGGTGACCTTTTAACGGGAGTACAACTCCCTCAGAACGAGGAATTGAGGGTTTTGCAAAGCCCTCTAAAAGAACATAATTAGCTGTAGCGTCCAGTTTTCAATCATCAACAAGTTAATATAAAAAGTGAGATATCATGAATAAGCCCATCCTGATCATAGCATTAATCGGTATTGCAGTAGTTATGGCGATAACCCTGTTCTCAAACACCGAATCAACACAAGAATCCAATCAAGTTATGGACATAAGCCCAACAGAATTTCTGCAGAAAAAAGATCAACAACCCGGCATTGTCATAGATGTGCGCACCCAGAAAGAATACGATGCGGGGCATCTGGCCGAAGCCGACCGGCATTACGATCTGCTCAACGGCGATTTTGAAGCCCAACTCAACACACTCGACAAAAATGAAACGTACTATCTCTACTGCCGTTCAGGAAACCGCAGTGGAAAAGCAGCCCAGTTGATGGTCGAAAACGGGTTTGAAAATGTGTATAACATCGGAGGATTCGAAGACCTGGTAAGTGCAGGACTCGAAAGTAATTGAGGTAGTTACTGGTTGATTCGTATAATCGTTATTTGAGGGAGTAGAGCCTTGTTTTCTGTAATCTCCATTTATAGAAAGACCTGTAAGAGGGTGAAAGGCCATACCTCATTAGCAATTAGATCGATTAACTATTTGGCGGGTGTTATATGGAACTGAAAATACCCCCGGCTCTGGTAACCTTTTTCTTCTTGGCTGTGATGTGGGGCATAAATTATTTTGCCCATCCCGATATCGTAATATTTTCAGGTATGCGGTGGGTCGTGGTTTTTCTGTTGGGATGCGGCGGACTGCTGGGCACGGCGGCCCTGGTACAGTTCTACAGGAATGCTACTACCGTAAATCCCCATAGCCCGGAAAATGCCAATATACTGGTTACCGGTGGAGTCTACCGGATATCCCGAAACCCGATGTATTTGGCCCTGTTGTTGCTGTTAATTGGTTATGGATTTTTTCTGGGCAATAGCCTGACTTTTTTCGTGCCCCCGTTTTTTGTGGCATATATGAATCGCTATCAGCTCATCCCGGAAGAGGTCGTCATGGAAGAGAGATTCGGGGCGGAGTATTCCCGGTATAAGTCACAAGTGCGACGCTGGCTGTAGGGTCGAACATCGGGGAAGCCGGGTTAATATTCCGTGCTGGCGACGTTCAACAGGCGGTCGTAGTGGCGCACCGGATCCCGGTAGTACACCAGTGTGATATATTCCTGCCTGCGGTAGGTAAAGCTCCTGTCCAGCTCCAGGTCGTTTATACGGTTTTCTTCAAGAGTAACATATTTGTAGGCGTATTCCCCCTGCTTGATAAATGCGCTGCCTTCCCAAAGTCCCGATCCGGGGTTGAACTTCATTCGGTTTAGCGGGTTGATCGTCCAACCGTTAAAATCACCGACCAGGTAGATCTGCTGAAGGGCATCGGCCTCAGCCGCCGTTTCCAGCCGGAAATGAACATTGGCGTATTCTGCGCTGCGATCGTCATCGGGACGTCCCAAACGGGGTCCACCCCAAAAAGCGGGTGCGGGCGTGAACTGTTGTACATCCCGCCGGAGAATTATATTTGGAGGCGTAAACTCCGGTTCATAGGAGAGAATGTGAGTGCCATCGGGAGTGAAAGAACGGATATCCAGGGTGTTAAACTCATAATCACCCAGAAACGCTTCCTGCTGTGACAGGTGAAAGTGTACGGACCCGGGCGTCGAGGTATCAAAATGTTTGACCGGTCGTGCCCGTCCCCAGAACTGATTTTGCACGTATTGGAATGACAGGTCGAACTGCGGCATCTCCACGAAGGGGGGATACCGGTACTCACTGAATGGACGATCCTGTTCTCGCAGGTCCTCGCGGCGGGCATATTCGGTTTTGATACTGGTCTGAAGTTCTCCTTCCTGTTCGGAAACAAAAAAAGGAAGGCTGAAAAGCAGGTTTCCTGAATCGGGCTCGCGTACCGTGAGCAAATAATTGCCGCTGACCGTCATGGATAGGCGATCGTTTGGCAGGACGTACTCGTAATGCCGGTAGGCGGGGCGCTGAACATAACTTTTGCTTCCCGCCCCGAAATAGTCCTCATAAAACCCATCCAGGTAGTAATTGAGTGCAAGGGGACTTTCCTGCCAGTCGGCGGAATAGTGACGCACTTCAATTTTAAACTGCCTGGCGTCCGAACCCAGGTGATCGAATTTCAGCACCAGCTGCTGACGGCTGCCAAGCTCGATAACAGGGGGAGAGGAGGGCTGATCCAGGCGATACAGCTGCAGGCTTTGTATTTGCCGCGGGGGAGCAGACTGGGGAGCGACTGTAAAAGTGTTTTTCAGGTGTTTTGTACTGTTGCTCGGTTCTTCCCGATTGTTTGACAGTGGCACGCACTGAGCCAGAAGCAACGCAAGCAACAGAACACCGGTACGCTTAAAGATAATATTCTCCGGTAAAAACAAATTCTACTTTGCCCTTTAGCTTTATATTCGAATATGTTCGGGTAGAGGGATCGAATGAAAATTCGACAGATAGTTTGCCCCCTTTGACATTGACGGTATATTCGGTTTTGGTCTCCCGGTGACTGTTTTGGATATGATGCCATACCAGTGCAGAGGCGATCGCCCCGGTACCACAAGCCAGGGTCAGATCTTCGACGCCGCGTTCATATGTCTGGATGTTCAGTTCCTTCTCTCCGCTGCCATGCATGAAGTTTACGTTCGTCCCAATGGGTTGAAAATGTTCGTGCATCCTGAAACGGCGCCCGATCCTGCGGAGTTCATCCTCCCGGCGCAGTGTATTTTTATCCAGCTCCTGCCTGACCACGTGCTCGGTTCCCGTATACACCTCAAAAAGAGGCTGGTCATCCAGGGTGATTTCAGTGATTTGAGTTTTTACCGGGAATGAGATTTCCACCTCATCGTTGGAGCGAACCTTTGCGCGGTAGATGTTGTCATGCACGTTGAACCGTTGCTCGGTGTCGAAACCCGACTTCCTTGCAAAAAGGGCCAGGCAGCGGGCGCCGTTGCCGCACATCCCGGCATCGCTGCCATCGGCATTTCGGTAGATCATGGTATAATCCAGCCCGTCGATCTGGGGATTGCTCAAAACCAGCAAGCCGTCAGCTCCTATGCCGAACTTGCGGTTGCACAGGCGGGGAGCCCACTGGATGAGATCTTTCATCCTGAACTGGTATTTCCGGTTGTCAATGACCACAAAGTCATTACCGGCTCCCTGCATTTTGGTAAATTCAATTTTATCGATATCCATATATGTCATAGTGTTAATTTCCTGCGAATGCGGGTAGGTGTTTCCAGGAGTCCTGCTCCGAAATGGCCGGATCCCGACCTCTCATAAGATTTGAAAGGCGGAGTGACAGCGTGGTATAGATCAACTTGGGCTGCACGTTTTGATAAATCATCGGCTTGCAGAGGTTGACATGTTCAATCATCTCTTCAAGCCTGGCCTCGCTCAGTTGCGAGCAAAATTTCTCAATAACGTCGAGCTGATCATAGTGAGTGAGCAGCGAGCGTTCTCGCGTATCGCGGTAAACCATGATGTCGCGGATAAAGACCTCCAGTATATTCAAAATGGCAATTTGGCCCTCAATATTGTTCTCACTCTGCCAACGTTGAGCCGTATCAATAATTTCAACCGCTTCCTGCATGTATGAATTTCGCAGGAATTCGATAATGGCTTTGCGGGTTGACTTGAGCGCATCCGCGTCAAAAAAGCGGGTCATGGCGTAGTTGCCGCCGGAAATACGGGCCAGGTAGCCGGCCTGCTCCTCGGGCACACGATCATACTCGACCAACGCCTGTTCAATTTCATTTGTCTTCAACGGCGACATGCGGATGTGCTGACACCGGGAGATGATAGTCGGGAGCAGGTGTTCCATATTTTCCGTCGTCAGCACGAAAACAAGCTCTTCGGAGGGCTCTTCCAGCAGCTTCAGGAATGCGTTGGCTGCTTCCGCGCGCATCTCCTCAATATTGGTCAGGATGATAACGGTTTTTTGTCCCTCGTTGGGTTTCAAAAACGCCTTTGGCCTGATATGATCCCGGAAATAATCAATGGGATAAAAAGCGCGCAAGTTTTTTGAGCTCTCATCATCGGTCAGAGAAGGGCGCACCCGGAAGTTTACAATTTCATAGGGGTCTTCACTGAGCAGTTGCAGCCGCGGGCGGAGCTCGGCGGAGACGTTATTACCGCTTACTGCGCTTGTGGGAAGCGGGAGAAACAGGTGAACGTCCGGGTGCGGGAACCAGGATGATTTTTTGGAGAAGGCCTGTTCCCCCAAGTCGGTCAGGTTGTCGATACCGTTTAGGATTTCCGCAAATGCGAGGGCGAAGGCGGTTTTACCGATGCCGGAGGGTCCGGAAAAAAGATAGGCGTGGCTGATTCTCCCGGAATGCACGATTCGTTCCAGGTGCTCGCGCGCAAACTGTTGGCCCACCAGTCGCCGGTCGCCAAACGAAAATTTGAGATCTTTATAACTGCTGTTCATTCTTCCCAGATATAGTCAAAAAGTAGAATTCCCGCTGAAATAGTAACACCGGCATAGCCGACAAGGGCTGCCAGATCGTCGGCAAAAGAGCCGCCTGCGCCCTCAAAAAGAGCGGCCTTGGTAGCTCGTATAAGCACCAAAAGTAAGGGAAAAAAAAGTGGAATGCTGAGTACCGAAAAAATTGCCCCTTTGCGATCTGCCTGCGAAACAATGGCTGCCAGCATTGTAGCGACGCCCGAGAGACCGGCTGTGCCCAAAATAAGAGTCAATAATAACGCACCATAATTTGAAACAGGTATGCCCAGCAGAAAAATATAGAGCGCGAACGTCACGATGTTCACAAAAAGAGTGAAGAAAAAGTTGAAGGATAATTTGCCCAGGAACACCTCCGAGGCCTGCCCGTGGAGCCGCAGCAGGTCATAGGTCAGGCGCTCGGTTTCCATCACAAATGAACGGGAGAGGCTGGAGAGTGCGGCGAACAGGATCACAATCCACACGATGCCGCTTTTGGGGGTCGGGGGCAGCTGTTCGGCACGCAGGGAGAACAGAATAAGGAGCATTGCCGCCCCCACAAAGGCAAAAACAGTATTTATGACATATCGAGAGCGGAATTCGGTTTTGAGATCTTTCCCGAAAACGGCCCATATACCTTTTAGTTTATCCATGCTGGAGGATAAGAATTTTACCTAGATTCAAAAAGCTTGCTGCTAAAGGTTTAATAATTGTATCAAAAGATAAACGATGAGTATATTTTACCCCGAACAGAAAACCTAATGTTGTAACAACAGATCTGCATGAATATCGTCAGCTTGCTGCATACCGAAAATGTAATTCCCAACCTGGAAGCCGAAGATAAAATCGAAGTTTTGAACAAGCTGGTCGACTCGCTGCAGTCGCAGGTGGGAGCGGAGGAGCTTGAGGCGATACGGGAGGCGGTCCTGGAACGCGAAAAAATTATGTCTACCGGCGTGGGCAAAGGGCTCGCCATTCCGCACGGCAAGGCGGAGGGAATTGACGATAATTACGCCGCATTTGCGATTCTCAAAGACCAGATCGATTATGAAGCGGTAGACGGGCAGCCGGTAAAACTGGTTTTTATGCTCGTGGGACCCCAATCGAGCAACAGCCTGCATATCAAAATGTTGAGCAAGATTTCACGTTTAATGAATAATACCGATTTCAGGAACCGGCTGACCAGCTGCACTACGGCTGATGAGATTATCGGGGTGTTCGAGGAGGAAGAAAAAGCGCATTTCGGGGGCTGAATAACGGGGGACATGGTTATCACTAAAATTGACATGGATATAAAAAGAATGTTCAAACAAACGGCGGGATTGGCCGTCTTGGCACTTCTGGTTGCCATCGGCCCGCTCTTTGCCCAGCCCCGGACGCCGGATCTTGTATCCATTGTTGAGCAGAGCAGTGCGGGCGATGCTTTTTGGTCGGTTACGGTCAAGGACAGTACCGGCCGGCTGCTGGTGGGGCATAACCACGACAAACTCGTGCGCCCGGCTTCCAACCTCAAGTTGCTGACTTCGGCAGCCATCCTCGACCAGCTGGGATCCGATTTTCGGTATCAGACGTATATTTATGGAATGGGAGAGCAGCGGGGAGAAGTCTGGAAAGGGGATCTCATCGTTCGCGGTTCGGGTGATCCGTCCATTTCGGGCCGTTTTTACCACGAACACCGCTTCCACGTATTCGAAGAGATCGCCAACCAGCTGGACTCGCTCGGGATCCGCCGGGTGGAAGGAAATCTGATCGGGAATGACTCCTATTTTGATCAGCAGCCGTATCCAAAAGGGTGGAGCTGGGAGGATCTTTCCTTCTACTACGGGGTGGAGATCAGCGCACTTTCGTTCAACAACAACGCCGTGGATCTCCAGGTGTTTGCCGATGACGAAGTGGGGGAGACGCCCCGAATTCAGTGGTTCCCCTTCGACACCGATTATGTTGACTTTATAAACGAGCAGACGATCGCTCCGCCCAATACCGAATATGATGAGTTCTACCGCCGCATGCTGGGAACCAACACTATTGTGCTGGGCAGCAAGCTGCCGAAGGGCTACTACGAGGAGGAGTCTCTCTCGATCATGAATGCACCGCTCTTTTTTATGGATACCTTTAACAAGTACCTGGAAGACAGCGGCATCGACATTACCGGCCAGATCATCATTGACAGCCAGCCGAGGAACTGGAGCAGCGATCGGTTTCGGGTGTTGGCCCGGCACGATTCGCCGCCGCTTTCGGAACTGCTGGTGGAAGTGAACACCGAAAGCAGCAACTTTTATACAGAGATGATGCTGAAGACGGCTGCTGCCGAAAAGTACGGCGTCCAGGGCTCCACTGACCTGGGAATCGGCCTGGTGGAGGAGTTCGCCCACACCGCGGGCATGGATACCACGGATGTTGAGTTGAGCGACGGGTCGGGGATGTCCTCCTCCACGCTGTTGAAGCCCGACGATTTAACGAATTTTCTTTCTGTTATGCAGGAGCATCCTGAATTCCCGGCATATGAAAAGAGCCTGGCTGTTGCCGGTTTCAACGGAACGCTGGAACATCGGTTTCGGGGGACACCGCTGGAGCGCAATGTAAGCGGGAAGACGGGGTATGTCTCCGGGGTGCGGGCAATCAGCGGGTATATGCGGGCGCGCTCCGGGAAAAAGCTGGTTTTCAGCATATATACCAATAATTACACAAACAAAACTTCTTATATTGACTGGCTTCACCAGCAACTGTTGATGCAAATATATGAGTCCTACTAGAATCGAAGATGGCAGATAACTCCGGCATACATATCCTGGTAACCGACGACGAGAAGAGCATTCGAAACTCGCTTAGGGATATCCTGGAGTTTGAGGGATATACCGTTTCGGAGGCGGAAAGCGGCCCCGATACGCTCGAACGAATCGAACGACAGCAGCCCGACCTGTTGCTGCTGGATATAAAGATGCAGGGAATGGATGGCATGGAGGTGCTGCAGGGCATCCGGGATGAAGGCCATGAATTTCCCGTTATAATGATCTCGGGACATGGCAACATCGAAATCGCTGTGAAGGCGACCAAGCTGGGGGCCTTCGACTTTATTGAGAAGCCACCCGACTTGAATCGCCTGCTGGTGAGCGTGCGAAACGCTATTGAACGGCACAACCTGCAGCAGGAAAACAGGAATATGCGTTCCAGGCTGCCGCAGGTCCCTCCAATTATCGGGGAAAGTGAGGCTATATGCCAGATCAAGCAAACCATTGACAAGGTGGCCCCCACAAATTCCAGGGTTCTCATCACCGGCGAAAACGGTACGGGTAAAGAGCTGGTAGCCCGCTGGATTCACGAAAAAAGCAGGCGATGCGGGGGGACTTTTGTGGATGTTAACTGTGCGGCGATTCCCGGTGAACTCCTCGAAAGCGAGCTTTTTGGTCATGAAGAAGGGGCGTTTACGGGGGCAACGAGTCGGCGAATCGGAAAATTTGAACAGGCCGACGGCGGCACGCTTTTCCTGGATGAGATTGGCGATATGAGCATGGATGCGCAGGCCAAAGTACTGCGTGCCCTCCAGGAAAATACGGTCACCCGGGTAGGGGGCACCGAAAAGATTCAAGTGGATGTGCGGGTGATTGCGGCAACTAACAAGGAACTGGTCGAAGAAATTGAAGAGGGCAACTTCCGGGAGGATCTGTATCACCGGATCAATGTGCTGCCGATCCATGTGCCGCCACTCAGAAAAAGAAGAAAGGATATCCCGATGCTCGCTCAACATTACCTCCGGCAGCTGGCCGACGAGGATATCGTATTTTCCGGAATTGAATTCACCGGGGAGGCCCTGGAAGAACTGGCAACGCTTCCGTGGTCCGGCAATGTTCGTGAACTTCAAAATGCGGTGGAGCGGCTGGGATTGCTGGTTAATGATTCTGCGATTACGAAGGATGACGTGGCTCAGATGGCCTCTGCACGGCATACCACCACGAACCGCCGGGAGGAGAATCTCATCCGGGAAAACCAGACATTTCAGGATTTCAAAGAAGCTGCAGAACGATTATTTTTGGTCCGAAAATTGGAAGAAAACGACTGGAACATCTCCCAGACAGCCGAAGCGATCGACATTCAGCGAAGCCACATGTATACCAAAATGAAAAAATATGATATCGAACGGTAAAACTATTTTCACCTCTGCGAAAGGTGCGCCGGTATTATAGAATAGGCTAATGGTGGGAAAAGCTGAATTTCTGGTTGAATCCGTATTTCGCACAAACGTGCGATAGAGCTAAATCAGCAATATAATCCAGTTTTTATCAGTAGAGGGCTTTGAAAAACCAGGGGTTTTGGTCAAGTCAACGCTTGAGCGAATTTGACCCCGGAGCTTATTTGCTATATGTGAGGATTTCAAATTCGCGAAAATACAGAGGTTCGCCAAAACAACGGTTTTGTAAAGGTCTCTAGTACCCATAATCAAAACAATTAACAGAGGTTTAATGTCAGCAAAAATTATTGACGGCAGCAAGGTTGCATCAGAACTCCGGGATGAAGTCCGCCAGGATGTAAAAGACTGGGTTGACGAGGGCCATCGCCCGCCATTTTTACAAGCTATTCTTATCGGAAATAATCCGGCCTCCAACACTTACATCGGGGCGAAAACGAAAGCCTGCAAGGAAGTGGGTATTGAAACCGACACCCTGCGACTCCCCGACACGGTCTCTGCCAAAGAGCTTAAGAAAACGGTCCGCCAGTGCAATCAAAATGATGATGTGGATGGTATTCTGGTGCAGCTTCCCCTTCCCAGCCACCTGTCGTCGCACGATGTCATCGAGTCGATCGACTACCGCAAGGATGTGGACGGATTCCACCCGATGAATGTGGGACGGCTGGCCGTGGGACAACCCACGTTTCGGTCGTGTACCCCGGCCGGTATTTTTGAGCTGTTGAAATATTACAGCATACCTACCAAGAGCAAGCATGCAGTGGTGGTGGGGGCCAGCAATATCGTGGGAACCCCCGTTTCGATTATGCTTTCCCGCGAGCATTCCGAGGGAAAAGCCACTACTACCATCTGCCATAAATATACCAAGGATCTTACCCAGCATACGATTGCGGCCGATATCATTATTGTTGCGGCCGGCCAGCCCAACCTGATCAAGGGAGAGATGGTTAAGGAGGGCGTTGTGGTGATTGATGTGGGGATAAACCGCGTGGCGGACGAAACCCGTGAAAAAGGCTACAAGTTGGTGGGCGACTGCCACTTCGAGAGCGTCAGGGAAAAAGCCAGCTGGATAACCCCCGTTCCCGGCGGGGTGGGGCCCATGACTGTAGCCATGCTGATGAAAAATACGCTGCTGGCAGCCAAGAAGTCGATTTATCCGGGATAAAGGCCGTTACCGGTACGGAGCGTCCCGGTCAAAACGGCTAAGGATAAAGAACACCGTTGAACGGATCGCTTTTAACCTGGCAGCAGGCGTTTGTGAACTTCTCTCTGCGTACCGGCCATTTTGTTCGCCATGATGCGGAACACATTTCCTGGTGAAACATTGGCACCTTTTATTGTCGGTAACATATCAGCATAATAGTGCGAGCTGTTCCCTGTTGCCATGGGTAAGTGCCTTCCCGGCATTGCATAACCCGTCAGTTCCTCGTATATTTGACCACTCAAAATCAAAGGCAAAAAGAGTTTTACAATCATGAAAAAAGGAATTCACCCCGACTATCACGAAATTACGGTTGTTATGAGTGATGGCAGCGAATTCAAGACACGCAGCACGCTTGACACCGAAGATGGCGTTTACCGCAGCGAAGTCGATTCCAAAAACCATCCGTTCTATACCGACAACCTGAAAGTTCAGAAAAAAGCCGACCGTATCGACCGCTTCCACAAGCGCTACGGCAACAAAGATTAGGTTTTCTATTTCAGAGCGATACTGAAGGGTGCAGGACTCGTTTCTGCATCCTTTTTTTATTGGCCGAACCGGAAGAATAACCCCGTCCACTTATACCCCGCACCGATCAATACATAACTGAACAATGCAGCTATACCAATACAACGTCGGACCCTTTGCCGAAAACACATACCTGCTGACAAGGGATAATGCAGCGATCCTTGTTGATCCCGGATTTTATGAGGAATCTGAATTCAACGAGTGCAAAAAAGAGCTGGCAAGTCAATCCGGGACGCTGCAGGCAATCGTATTAACACACGCTCATGTCGATCACATTCTGGGCTTAAACCGGGTGTTGAAGGAGTTCGAGGTTCCGGTTTACCTGAGCGACAAAGACCGCTACCTGTGGGAAAACTATTCCTCCCAGGCCCAGATGTTTGGTTTTGACGTGGAACCGATTGAGACAGTTCCGAGCCGGCTGCCGATATCAGAAAACTGGAAATTGGGTCCATTTACTTTTGATGTGCGGTACACACCGGGACACGCGCCCGACCACGTTGTGCTGTACCTGCCTGTAGAGGGAAAGCTCATAGCGGGCGATACACTCTTCCGGGAGGGGATCGGTCGCACGGATCTTTACAAGGGCGACTTCAACACGCTGGAACATTCCATCAGAACGCAACTCTACAGTCTGCCAGACGACACGGAGATCTACCCGGGACATGGACCTAAAACAACAGTGGGCCATGAAAAGGCGAACAACCCGTTTATAAAAGGATAGCAGGAGAGAAGTTACTCCTCTTCGTCTGATGCGTTCAACTGCTTTTTCAGGCGTTCGATCTGCTCATCGTAGTACGTTTTTTTGTCGCTATTCAGCCGTTTTAAGCGTTCGTAGGTACGGATTGCAGCTTCGGTTTTTCCCTGCGTTTCATGAATTTTTGCCAGCGTTTCAGAGGCGATGTCATCAACCTCATCCTCGTCTTTTGACCTGACCGGGTGAGATCTGAGTTTGGTTTCACGTTCCGATATGGAGATAGGTTCGGAGTCAACCTCTGATAACCGGGCAATCAAGTTGTCGAGATCTAAAATCGGTTCAGGTCCTTTTTGTGGCCGGTATTTTTGGGATGAATATTCAGAAATATGCTCAGGTGTCCAGGCGGCAAAGGTGTCTGGATGAGACATATAATAGTGCAATTTTTCCAGGAACGGGCTGCCCGGGGCATACGCCTTCGCCTTCAGTGCCTGCTCAACAGCCAGGTCGCTGCGTCCCTTGAGGTGGTAGAACCAGGCCAGCAGGAAGTGCCCGACGGCATCCGGTCCCCGGCTTTCGAGGTGTTTTTTGAGCCTGTTCGTACTTTTCAGCGGATCATCTTCAAACTGCTCGGCATAGTTAGCAAGTGACTGTGGTATGTTGAAAGGAAAATCCGCCATGGGGTATGATTGTTTGAGTCGATAGTTATAATCTCACAGGCCGGGTGGAGCATGTCTTATGCCGGGAAATACAGTTGTTCACCTCCCAACGGCAATACAAGGGATCCCAATAATACAAACAGCATCAGATAACAATCAACATATTTTGAGATCCGGATCTACGTTTGATGTTACCAGTCGCTGACTGCGTCGTTAAACATGTTATTGACCACTTGTTCGATCGCTTCAGCGGCGGCAATTTCTTCGCCTTCAATCGGATTCTCGTTGGGATCGTAGGTAGCCTGCCCCGAAAACTGCTGATTCCATTCCGGCTGCTCTTCACTGGTATATTGATAGGTGGCACGCACCGTGACGGTCACCTGGTTTTGGGAAGTCTCCTCCTCTCCGGTAACACTAAAAGGCTGGTTGGTGTAGTTTATAATCTGTCCCTCGAGAACCGCGTCGGCATCGCTTCTGGAATTGGCTAGC
Organism: Halalkalibaculum sp. DA3122; assembly: GCF_043951865.1. NCBI lineage: Bacteria > Pseudomonadati > Balneolota > Balneolia > Balneolales > Balneolaceae > Halalkalibaculum > Halalkalibaculum sp. DA3122. The sequence continues at coordinate 55,182 of NZ_JBINJF010000017.1, read as the reverse complement.
TGCAGTCTTGTTTGATTGACAAACCGCTCAATGAGCACCTGGTTAAGCTGATCGCTCAAATTGCCGATGCTGCTGTTCGACTGGTCGGCAAAAAACGGTATATAGATGGAGTTGACCCCCTCGGGGATGGAGGTACCGGTAAAACTGTAGCTGTAGCATCCCGCAAGGGAAAAGGGCAGGATACAGAGCATAAGGAGAACAACGATCTTCCGCATGCGGTCCGGAATGTACTTCGGCCGCCCCGAGGCGTCGGGTAGTTGAACGGTAGAAGAGACAGCTGTTTTATCGTTATTCATCATTGAAGAAGCTGTAGTGCATTGGGGGCTAGTCAAGTCCATACTGGTCCAGTTTCCTGTAGAGCGTGCGCTCGCTGATTCCCAGCGCTTCAGACGCTTTGCGGCGGTTGCCGTCAAATTTTTTTAATGCCTGTTCAATCAGGAACTGCTCTGTCTTTTCGATCGAGGGGATGCGATCTCCATTAAAAAACCGCTGAAATTCAGTGGTAATCTCCTCTTCAGGTTCATCCTCTTCCGAAATATCGGCTTCGGCAAAGTTCTGCACGCCCAGGGTCCCGGCTTCTTCCGGCTCGTCACCGAAATCGATATCCGACATATTGGAGTGTTCCACCTCGCTCTGGATATTTTGGGGCAACGCCTTGAGCTGGCGGCCGGAGAAGGTACCATAGAGAAAGGTGGCAAGCATCTTTTTCATGTCGCTGATTTCGCTTCGCAGTTCAACAAGCGCCCGGTAGACCAGCTCGCGATCGGCTTTTCCAAAAGAAGACTCCGGTCCGCCGGACTGCTTGGAATCACCGGAAAGCACCGGCAGGTTGTCGGGCGATCCCGCATGCTGGCGACCTTTCAGGTATTTTTTCAGGGTTTCGGTGTCGATAAACTGAGACTTTTCCAGCACTACCAGCTGTTCTGCCACGTTCCGCAGCTCCCGCACATTACCCGGCCACCGATAGGAGGTCAACAGCTCCTTCGCCTCGTCAGAAAACCCCTTGAACACGGAGTCATATTTAGCGGAAAATTCGGTTACAAATTTGCGGAAAATCGGGATGATATCATCGGGGCGTTCGCGCAGCGGCGGCAGCTTGATCTTGACCGTATCGAGTCGGTAGTAGAGATCTTCACGAAATTCACCATTTTGTACGTGCTCCCAAAGATCCTTATTGGTCGCGGCGATAACACGAACATCGGTCTTTTTCAGTTTGCTTGAACCCACCCGAAAATATTCGCCGCTTTCCAGCACGCGGAGCAGTTTAACCTGTACATTCTTCGGGGTGTCCCCGATCTCATCCAAAAAAATGGTGCCGCCGTTCGCTTTTTCGAAGTATCCTTCTCGCGCCTCATGGGCTCCGGTAAAAGCACCTCGTTCATGGCCGAACAGCTCGCTTTCGATGATGCCTTCCGGTATCGCCCCGCAGTTTACGATTACGAGGTCGTTGTTTTTACGCTTGCTGATGGCGTGGATCGCGCGGGCTGTAACGTCTTTGCCGACGCCGCTTTCGCCCTGTAATAAGATGGTAATATCGGTATCGGCAACCTGAACCGTCTTGTCGATAACCTGTTTGAGCGCAGTAGATTCACCGATGAGTCCGAATCGTTCTTGAAATGCTTCGCGGTCCATTAAGCTTGTGTACGGTTAAAATTTTACGATCCCTGAGAATGCTAAAGCTTAAATTTAAGCATTCCTGATGGGGGATGCATAACTCTTTCGGAGCCCAATTTTTTTGCCGGATATTCTACTTGCCAAACAGGATTACATAAGCGCAGATACCAGTCGGAATAGCCGCTTTAATCCCCCTTACTTTTAAAAATCAATTTCTTAAATTTGGAATTGATTTGAACCGAAAATGAATCTCTGATATTGGCCGATATATCAAAAAACGATACAGAACAGTTGGAACTACATAACGATTTTGCATCGCACTTCAGAAAAATTTACGGTGAAGAGCAAGCCGGGGCGTGTGTAGAACGACTCAAGTCGATGATCCGGGAGTACAAGCCCAAAATTGATGTTCCGGAGACCGACCGCGACAAATGGTCCGAGAAGGACTCGATCCTGATCACCTATGGCGATGTGCTGCGGGACCTTAACCGTCCCGCAGAACCGCGCCTCAAAATTCTGCATGAGTTTCTGGAACGGTACGTGGGTGATTCCGTGACCTCGGTTCACATACTCCCGTTTTTCCCGAGCTCTTCCGATGGGGGATTCTCGGTCATCGACTACAAGAAGGTGCGGGAAGACCTTGGCAGCTGGGATCATATCGGGAAGCTTTCAGAAAAGTACCGGTTGATGGGCGACCTGGTGATCAATCACGCCTCGCGGTACAGCGACTGGTTTCAAAATTTTAAAGAGAACAGAAGACCGGGCAAAGATTATTTTATCGATGTCGATCCGGATCTTGATATCTCGCAGGTAACCCGTCCCCGCAATTCCCCGCTGCTGACGCCGGTACAGACCGACAAGGGGAATCGCTGTGTCTGGACCACCTTCAGCGAGGACCAGGTGGATGTCGACTTTTCCAATCCGGATGTTCTTTTTGAATACCTCGATATTTTCCTGTTCTACCTTTCAAAGGGCATACAGATTGTGCGGCTCGATGCGATCGCGTACCTGTGGAAACAGCTTGGCACCAACTGTATTCACCGGCCTGAGACGCATGAAGTGGTAAAACTGTTTCGTACCCTGGTTGACGAGGTGGCACCGCACGTAACGCTTGTTACGGAAACAAATGTGCCACACGAGGAGAATATAAGTTACTTCGGCAACGGAGAGGATGAAGCCCACATGGTGTATCAATTCAGCCTGCCACCGCTGCTTTTGCATGCCATTTTAACGGAAAATTCCCGATATCTGACCGAGTGGGCCTCCCGGCTTGAGGGGGTTAAAAAAGGGTGCTATTTCATGAATTTTACAGCCTCGCACGATGGCATCGGCGTTCGCCCGCTGGAGGGACTGGTTCCCGACGAGGAATTTGACGTTATGATTGAGGAGGTATTTAAGCGGGAAGGTTTTGTCTCGTACAAAAAAAACGAGGACGGCAGTGAAAGTCCCTACGAGCTGAACATCACCTATTTCGACGCGTTCTCCGTTCCGGGTACCGAAGAAAAGACAGTACAGGTGAAGCGGTACCTCTGCTCGCAGGCCATTATGCTGGCATTTAAAGGGGTGCCGGGGATCTATTTCCACAATCTTACAGCGACCGAGAACAACACCGGGGAAGCCGTATCAACGGGACATAAACGAGCTATCAACCGAATGCAGTGGGAGTATGAAGAGCTGGTCGACCGGTTGGAGGATGAATCGACCACCACGCACCAGGTTATGCAGAAATACAGGGAGATGCTCCGGGTTCGGGGAGAACACCCGGCTTTCCATCCCGATGCGCCGCAGAAGGTATATGACTGCGGAGCCAACCTGTTTGTAATAAAGCGAACAGCCCTGGACGAAAGCGAGGCTGTTGTTGCGGTCAGCAATGTTACCGGAGATTCGTTGAGTGTGGACCGCGAGCTGCTGCCGCTTCCCCCATCTCAGCGTTCGTGGAAGGATCTTTTGAGCGACAGCGAGCGGGGTGGCGATGGCACGCTTTTGCTGGAACCTTTTGAAACAGTTTGGCTGGTACCGCCGGAGGGAGATTGATTTCAACCCGTATCGATGGTTTTGCTCAGTATTTCGCCTTGATCCGGGTCTTCTCCGTGCCAGTGGTAAAATAAGATGCGATTTCCCGGGGCGTACCCATAGACATCGTTGAACTCGATCTTGACCGTGTGAAGGGGATCGATCCGGTTACTGTCTGAAGAGATGGGCGCCCAAAGTATCAGCATAGATAGATTTGATTCAACGGCAAAATAGTAGATCGGTTCTAAAAACCTGTTCTGAACAAGCAGTGCGTTATCGGTAACCTCCACAGCGATGTCGTCGTTCTCCCCGTGTATATCAAAGAGGTTCCCGGAACAGCCGGCAAAATTGATTGTCAAAATTAACAGCGCGTAGCTAAGTGGTCTTTTAGTGGATTGCATGGCTCAATGACAGCGGGTCTGTGCGCCCTGGATTCCGGGAGCATCCGCACGGGAGTTAATTTCCGATTAATTTCGGGCTGTAAAAGCTGTTGAAAAGGATTCAGATCCGATATCAAATGTAATACATCGGCTGGCCTTAGGGATCAGTTCCTTTTCCCGGGTTTGTGTCGTCATGGAATAATACACCCCGCATATTTGCTGTAACTATATTACTGATATGAACAGTAAGTTGAACAAGGTTATCTGAAGTAATGACAAAAGAAGAATGGATGAATAAATCGATTGATGAGCGATTGGAGTGGTATGTTGCCCAGGTAGGTTCACTTATGGAAGAGGAGGGGAACTCCGGGCAGAAGACGCGGAGACAGCTGTTACAGGAGGTTAAAAAGCGGATCATTTTTGACGGAACGCCCTCTGAAAACAGGATGAAAGAAGGCAACAAGCGCGAAAAAAGATATTATGCTGCCGTCTACAAGGCGTATAAAGCACTTCCGAATATTGATACGGAGCAAGAGAAATGGACTGATATGCTGGACGAGGCCCAGAAAATTTTAAGGGATACTTCTTCCTAGCCCGGATTTCGGCCGTTACTGCAGAACGCGGATACCACCGATCAGGCCAATCTACACGGATAGATCATGTGGAGATGCTGTTTGAACAACTACGCTGTGGTTAATCTGCAATATCAGTATCCGGTAAATCCGAATGGTTATGGTTGACTGCACACTGAAAGGTGATGAGCGGAAAGACCTCGCTGCAAGGTTTTTGAGACTAACCTGTAAGGGGTACTCACATAAAAGACAGAGGGAAAATCAGCTCAAAATATTGTTATACCAAATAATTTACCGAGACCTGAATTTGAATCTCTACAAGAGTTCTTAATTGACTTTGAGATTATTCAACTCGACAGCTCAGTTTCTCAAACAGCGGTTGAATTTTTTTAAAACTACCGGTTGAGCCATGGAGTATTAATTCCAGATATGTTCATAGCATCCACTGCCCTATTTCTTGATATTCCTTTGTTATCTAAGAACAGAAAAGACTTTCGGTTCATTGATGGATTGGAAATGCTGAAATACAAAATCGGGTAATTATTTGTTTTAAGCTTCAAGAAGGGGACGCGCCTAGCCCGGGCCTGCTCGTATTAAGGGTACTGGCGACAAATACTAAACTGGAGATGAATTAACACCAATTCGCGCGCCCGTTAAGCGCAATGTCGTTATGTTTCTCCCATTTTCAGACGGCCATCCCCAGGCACTCCGTAATCTGCCCCAGGTTGGTGATCATCAGGTCCGGCTTGACATCGGCACAGCGTGGATCCTCGGGCCGGAGCTTCAATGAGCGGGCATCACCGGCAAACAGCGCGGTTTTCATGCCCAGCCCGGAGGCCGGCATGATATCCTTGAGCATGTCGTTACCCACATAGAGCACCTGTTCCGGCTGCAAGTTGTGTTTGTTCTTCAGGACCTCCAAAAAGCGTTCATAAAAATGGGTAGAGGGTTTTTTGACACTGGCCTGGTATGACCATACCCGCAAATTCTTATCAAAGCCGACTGAAGTGAGCTCCCGATTTGTCAAGGCCTGGAACGCCAGGGGAGTATAGAACTGGGAATTGGAGATAATACCGAGGATATATCGTTTTTCCCGAAGCGACTCAAGGGTTGACATCAAATCGGGAACCGGCCATACAGCGTTGAACCGGAATTCATACTCCACGGCAAAGCGTTGTGCTGTTGCGCGATCAAGTGCTCCTTCTACAAGATCGTTTTCAATGAGGTGCTCCAGCACTTCATGCCAGATAAGCACGATATCCGGCTCAGGATAGTCTATACCGCGGGACTGCTGCAGTTCTGTATACTCCCGGATCGCCCGGTCAAACGTTTTAAGTCCGGTAAGCGGTGCTTCTTCGTCCCGCAGGGTAAAGCCGGTATCCTGCAACGCCTGCCCGAACAACTCTACGCTTTCTGTGTTCTGTTCCTCATCGATGCCAATATCCCCCACGCCCGAGAGGAACATGGTGCCATAAAAATCGAACGCCACGGAGTGGATACCAGAAAGCGACTGCAGCCGGGCCTGCTGTTCCGTTGGAACGGGGTCCATGGGAGAAGAAAGATCGCGGATACGACTGATTAGCAACGCCTTGTCCATCGGTTAAACAGATTAGGAGTTAGTGTTTGCAAATGTTTTGATCCAACACGACCACACCGGTATGGTTCTCCTTTCTCGGCGAAATGCAGCGAGAAGGATATGCCGTTGGGATGAGAACTATTCGGGGTTGCGGTCAAATTTTTTCCGGTATTCCTCAATCTCGATCATGGGGGGGCGTTCTTCCTCCACAATCTCGATCTCCTCCTGACCGTAGGAGTCTTCCACTGCCTGGGTTTGCCGCAGTATTGTCTCGTGATCGGCAATATCTTCGATGATATCCAGCGCCTTGGCCCGCTTTATGAAGGTCTGCAGAATGCCGAAAGCCATCTTGCCGAGCGCGCGCGTGGGCTTGTTTTCATGAATCCGCTGGTCAAGGTCGGTCTGGGCAAAAGCGTCGAGCCCGTACCTGGTGTACACATCGATGAGATGGGAGGTCTCCACACCGTAGCCGATCGGAAAGTGAATCTGTTCGAGTACCTCGCGCCGGACTGCATATTCACCGGAGAGCGGCTGGATGATACCGGTCAGTTCCGGGAAAAACAGGGAAAACAGGGGACGGATCAAAATTTCGGTCACGCGCCCGCCACCCGAGGGACGAATGCCGCCGGATACGGCCAGCGGTCGATCGTAGAACGCTTTCACGTACTGGATCTCCTGTCGCTGAATAAGAGGGGCCACCAGGCCGTAGGCAAAGCGTGGGTGAATGTTGCTGATGTCCGCATCTACATACACGATGATATCACCCTTGAGCTGGTATATCGCCTTCCAGAGGTTCTCGCCCTTCCCTTTTTTGGTTTCCAGGTTGGGCAAAATGTCGTCTGCCAGGTACGTGTCGGCACCAAATCCCTCTGCGATCTCCAACGTTTTATCCGTGGAACCGGAATCGATCACCGCTATTTCATCCAGCAGCGGGTATCGGTCCATCAGCTCCGACTTGAAGATCACCACCTCCTTGCCGATCGTCTTCTCCTCGTTCAGGGTGGGCAGGCAGAGAGAGATAGTCAGATCCTGCTCCTCCTTTTTTTCCACGAGTTGTTTGAGATCCCAAAATTGGGAATGGTGATAGGTATTATTCTTAATCCAGTTCTTAATCTTCTTCACAGTAACCTCCGTCAATTGCTAGCAGCGTGCCGATTACTTGGGCAATTCCCTTGAAAGTAGGGGCAATTTCGATGTTCTCGTTTACTTCGTGAATTTGGTCGCCGTGGGTAAGTCCCAGCGTAATGGCGGGGATATCATGGTCGATAAAGGCGGAAAGTTCCGACGTGCTGGGACCGGGACGCGATTCGATTTCCAGCTCCTCCATGATCTCCCTCGTCCGGCGTATGAGCGGGTGCGAAAAGGGGATTCCGCCCGGCTCGCGTTCGGCGAAAATATCGAGCTCAATCGTGTCTCCGCTTTTGGAGGAAACTTCGGTTACAATTTCATGGATCGCCCGGTTGATGTCGCTGACCAGCTGCGCCGATTCCGACCGTATCTCGAAACCGAGAGTCGATTTCAGAGCGGTTGTATTGAACGAAGTTCCACCTTCAATGGAGCCCATCACGATGCTGGTGCGCGGCCGCTGGGGCAGGCGAATGCCGTTTATCTTGTTGATCACCTCGTTAAGCGTCAGGATGGCGCTGGCATCACCAAAACGCGACCAGTCGTACTCTTCAGGCACTTTGCAGGTGATCTCCCCGCGCTGCATGCCGATGGAGGTGTGACTGAGACGTCCCAGCTCAACTCCCTCCAGGCCGATCCCCACTTTAACCGGCCGGTCGGCATTGGAAAGGAAGAAACGCAACCCCTCGAGATTTCCCCGGCCCAGGCTGCGGGTGGCACCCATCAGGAACAGGTTCTGCTTCAGCGTGATATCAAACTTATCAAGGAAAAAGGGGAGCGTGGCAAGTACGGCCAGCCCCAGGCTGTTGTCGGCGACACCGGCCCCGGTAACAGTATCGGGCTGAACCGTCAGGGTGTGATCGGTTTTTTTGGAGTAGACGGTATCGGCATGGGCAACGATCAGGATATTTTCTTCGCCCACTTCACCTTCAATCATACCGATGCCGTTTCCCACCTCATCTACCGAGGTTTTGTCGAGCTCGGCCTCCTTGAAGCGATTCAATAGGAATTCTATACGCTCCTCCTCCTCGAAAGTGGGAGCAGGTATCTCCCCGAGCATCACGAGGTTAGCGAGCAGAATCTCTTTCATCTCCCGCGACTGCTCTACCAGGGGGGCAAGTTTGTTTAAAATGTCATCAAATGATTTAGTAGCCAAAATGTACTAATTGTGATTAGGATAAATAGTTCTCGTTTGTTTAAATAAAAATTTTCTGCAGGAAAAAAGTTTCAAAAGAGATGTTCATACGCATTCAAGTATGGCGATTTCAAGTGGTTAATTCAACTGTTAACCGGGTTGTTTTGATAAATTCAGTAACGTTTTCCTTGGTTGATCGTCCTATCTTACAAGAAGCGGAAAGTTGTTCTTAACCGGTTCCCGTTTCAGGGACATCCAGGTTTTGCTGATGTAGTTTTAATATAGCCTGCAACGGAGTTAGCTGTAAAGGCACAAAGATAAGTTATCAGAATCAAAAGGTTGCAGAACCTGCTATTTTGGTGGAAGTTGGTTGTACCACCGACCTTGTTGACCTTTTAAACGGGAGTACAACTCCCTCAGAATGAGGATTTTGCAAAGCCCTCACTTAATAAGTAAATAGCTACTACCTGTAGCGAAGGTGTTAAGTCAATTAATGGGGGCAAAGGCCTCATTTATGAGCATTGATAGCGTAACAAATTGAGTATTGATGGAGCAAGCTGGCAAAGAATTTGAACTGGTAGAAAAAATCCTGGACGGAGAGGTACAGCGCTATCAACTACTCGTAGACCGGTATGCCCCGATGGTTTTTCACATTGTTCGCCAATTTGTAACGGATGAAGAGGTAGTAGAAGAGCTGGCACAGCAGATTTTTGTTAAGTGTTATGAACGACTCGGTTCTTTTAATATGAATTCCAAATTTTCTTCCTGGCTGTATATGATTGCCAAGAATCATTGCCGCGATTACGCCAGGAATGTGAGGCGGCACAACAAGCAGTTCAGCGAAATGGATGAATATGAGCTGGAAGCGATGATGGCTACAACCGAAACCCCGGACCAACAACTGGAGCAGGAGGAGTGGAACCAGCTGCTGGATGAAGGACTTGCCCGTTTATCAGAAGAGTATGCGCAGGCGTTTTTGTACAAATACAGGGATGACATGACATACCGGGCGATGGCAAAACGGATGGATGTTTCGGAGAGCGCCCTGAAAGTACGGGTTCACCGGGCGCGAAAAGCGTTGAAGGAATATTTTGAAACCAAAGGTCAATTGTGATGAATGCACAAAAAGAGGAACTTTTCAGGAACTATCTGGATGGGGAACTCCCCGGGAAAAAAGAGCGGAAAATCCTGCATCTGATCGCGGATGACGAGGAATTGAGATCGCTGCTTCGTTTTGAGATAAAACTCCGGCATTCATTTCGGGGCGGGCGGGATCCCTCATCATTCGAGGTTCCGGAGGGATTCAGCGACAGGGTTATGAAACAGATAACACGTTCAGCTCCTGTTGCTGAAACGTCAAAACAGGCGGAGGAGCACAGCACCTGGGTTGAGTGGCTCTGGCGTCCCCGGCCGATCCAGTGGAGACCGGCCTATACGATGGTATTGTTGCTGGTTCTGGCGGTTTTACTGGTCGTTCCCCCGTATCTGGGGCAGCAGCAGTCGCCCGACCGGGAGCTGGCCTCGGGCCAAACGGTGCGGGAAATTTCGGCCTCGGTAGACCAGGTCTGGACCCGTTTTGTGTATATCGATGAAACAGCTCGTTCCGTGGCGGTGGCCGGTGATTTTAATGACTGGGAGCCGCAGCCGCTCACCAAAGAGCAGGTGAACGGAAAAACCGTGTGGACGGGCCTTGTTTCGATGAACCGGGGCGAGCATCGCTACATGTTTGTTAAAAACGGGGAGCAGTGGGTAACCGATCCGCTGGCCCCGATGCACCGTGAAGACGGATTTGGCAATAAAAATGCTGTAATCTACTTATGAGAATCATATTCCTGGCTATGGCGGTATTATTTTTTATAGCGGGGCGGGCCCATGCCCAGCAGTGGCAGACGGTGTTGTATTTCGATTCCCGGGTGGGATTCTCTTCCAATACCTACCTGAATCCCTACTTTTCCGAGTGGGACCGCTCGGTTGAATCGGGCTATGGCACGGTTTCGCTCATGGGGCAAACAGCCTGGTTTGATGAAAAAAATGTGGCAGAATTTACCGGCAACGCCGTATGGGAGCCATATTTTGGGAATGATGATACCTGGAAGGGATTTCTGGGAATGGCCAATTACCGTCGATCATTGTCAGATAATTTGACGGGGGGCATTGAAACCGGCGGCAGTTATTTCAGCTCCTCGTTTAGTCGTACTCTCTGGTGGGCTCAGCCGGCTTTGAGCTGGCATATTACTCCTTTTTCAAGCCTAAGGATAAAAGCCGGTACGAGTTACCGGCAATACGACAATTATGTGGTGGACAGCACCCGGGTGAACTCTCAAGATCAGACCGGTATCTATGCCGTTGAATTTGAAACATGGCCCAGCTTCCGGTGGCAGCTGTCGGCGGGACTGTATGGCAGCCTGGAAACACTGCCTTCAGTGGGAGAAGGATTTCGAAGCACGGTAAGTGCCGCCCGCCTGTTTGAGGGAGGCACACAACTTCGTTTGACGGCGGGACTTGAGCAATACCAAAATGAATTCACCGCCACGGCGCCGGATGGAGGCAGTGGATTTCCACCTGTGGGAGGATCTGCAGGCGGCTCTGAAACAGTGGAAAAGACCAATCGCCTGTTTCGACTGGGGATTGAGGGCAGCTATCCCGTCAGCAATCGGATATCACTGTTTCTGAACGCTGAAGGGCTGCACTACCAGTCGGGGGCCTCAGCCGGTAGTCTTCGGGATCTACAGGTAGCGGGCGGTGTACGGCTGAGCTTTGAGCCCGACCGGCGGTCCGGCGGGAGGCGCATTGAGCCTGAATGGCAAAACAGTGCGAGCCGGCAACACGTGTATATTCGGTATGCCGGTGAAGGACAGCTATACCTTGTGGGCGACTTTAACAATTGGGAACGCCCGGGTATACCGCTGGTTGAGCAGGAAAACAACCGGTACATGGCAGAACTTTCCCTGGAAACCGGAGCGTATGAATACAAGGTGTTAAAGGTTCTGGGAGAAGAGGAAGAATGGATCTCCTTTTCGGATAACGTGTACACCGTGAACGATGGTTTTGACGGAACAAATGCAATGCTTTTGATTGAACAATGAAATCACAATAACGCTATGAAATATCTGACAAAAGATCGGCTGTTACAACTCTTGCTAATCTTGCAGTTGCTGTGTCTGGTCGGGATCAGTCCCGTTAAAGCCCAGCAGGAAGCGGTCGATCAACTCATGCAAACGGCAACTGACAACGGCATGGAACAGTCAGCTCTCAGCGAGTTGCGGAGCAGGGCTGACAGCCGGGGCATGCAGGCCGGACAACTAATCGATATCATCCGCCCTGCCGCGAGCCTGGCCGAGCAGAATCTGCCGGCAGACCATCTCATCCAAAAAGCCCTGGAGGGCCTCTCTAAAGGGGTGCCGGATCGGCAGATCGTCTCTGTAATCAACAGAATCCACAGCGCAACAGAGCAGGCCGCCCAGGTCGTGGATCCCTGGATGCAGAACCCCGGCGTGCAAAAGATGATTGAGCGCACCGATGGACCGGGGAGCAACCAGCGGGTGCGCAACCGTATGATCGAAGCCTCCTCGAAGGCAATTTCCCAGGATATTCCTGTGGAGTCAGTCAGCCAGATGTTGTCGGAAATGGGCAGCGAATCGATCCTTTCCAGGGCCACCGCTTCTGACATCATAACGGCCATCGGCATTCTGCCGGATATCGGGGCGGCAGAGCAGCCCCGGACCGCCCGCGCATTCGTTATTCGGGCTCTTAAAGGAGGGTTTAACAGCAGTGAACTCCAGAAGCTGCCGATGGCGGTCAATATGGCACAAAAACGGAGCCGGCTTCCGGCAGCCGGGGTACTTAAGGGAGCCTCCCAGCAACTGCAGGTCGGCACCCCCGCATCCCGGATATTGCAAAATCTTTTTAACGGCAATATTGGGGGCGGACCGCCGGGCTCTGTTCCAGGGGGAATGCAGGAAAACCCGGGGCAGGACAGGGGACCGGGACAGAGTCAGGGGAGAGGGAATAATTAGGCTTTCTTTTAGAGACCTTTGCCAAACCCTCTATTCCTCGTTCGGAGAGCGTTATACTACCGTTTAAAGGCCCATAAGGTCGGTGGTACAATCTCACCACCCAACATAATAGTAGGTTTTGTAAAGATCCTTTTTCGCAAATTACCCATCAGCATACCAATAGCGAGGAGATAAACAGACTGTTTGGGAGGCAGGGTTTTCGAGTGTTTGTCAAATTCCTGAACCATGGGTGTATTTCAGCAGGAACCTGGGGCAGGTCGGTAACAGTTGACTTGTTCCTGCGAGACCGGTCGGAACAAATATTCAATAATTCAGTAACCATTTCCTGTGCTGTTCGTCACACTGTTGCAGACGGTATCAAAATAACTCTAAAAAATATATCTACAGCTATGCTACAGACTAGACTGCGTAATCACGTAATATTGTTAATAATGGGACTGGGACTGCTTATTTCCGGGTGCGATGAATCCGGAACAAGTACCAATTCCGGTATGGGAACGCTGGAGGTGCGCATGCACGATGCCCCGGCCAGCTACGATGAGGTAAACGTGTTCGTAGAACGCGTCGAGATCAACCGGGAGGAAGATTCCGAAGGATGGATGACGATCAGCGAACCGCAGCAGACATATAACCTGCTCGAATTAACCAACGGTGCCTACACGGTGCTGGGGGATACTACGCTTGAGACCGGAACCTACCACCAGATCCGGCTGATATTGAACAGCGATGGTCACAGCGTAGTTGTTGACGGAGAAGAAAAAAGCATGTTCGTACCCAGTGGTGCACAAACCGGCATAAAGCTGAATGTAGACGCCGAAATAGAGGAAGACCTGGAGTATGTACTGTTGCTCGATTTTGATGCCAGCCGGTCGGTTGTCAAACGGGGACAAGGACAAGCTAACCCGGAATACCTGTTGAAGCCGGTGATTAATGCCACCAATGCGGCGGTTACCGGCAACATAGACGGTACCGTTACGCCGGTCGAATCTGAGCCGGTCGTGTATGCCATTGCCGGTTCCGACACGTTGGCTACCACGTATGCAGACACCACTGATGGCTATTTTAAACTGATAGGGCTCGAAGAGGGGAGCTATACGGTTGCTTTCGACCCAACCAACACCGATTTCAGTCCTGAAGATACAAGCGGTGTTGAAGTAACGGTGGGCGAAACGAATGAACTCGGTACAATTGAGTTGGAACAGGCTCAGTAAATAATATTGTACAAAAAAACATCCAGGAATGTTGAATTCCTGGATGTTTTAATTCTTTGAAGGCTTTACAAATTCCTCTATTCCCCGTTCTGAGGGGTTGTACTCCCGTTAAAAGGTCACCAAGGTCGGTGGTACAAACCAATCCTCCATAAAATAGCAGGTTCCGCAAAGGTACCTTCTTTTTGGAAAAAAGACTGTCAGGCCGCCACCATTTCGCGGTTAAATTCTTTGATGCTGCTTCGACCGATCACATCTGCCATCAAGGTAGCTGAGGTGCAGTCGGTAATTTCGACTTCCACGTACTCACCTTTCTGAAGATCTCCGCGATCAAACACCACCATTTTGTTGGTATCCGTACGGCCCTTTAGCTGCTCATCAGAACGTTTACTCGTGCCTTCAACCAGCACAAGGTGTCGTTTGCCGATCTCCTGCTTGTTGCGCTCTTCCTGGATCTGCATCTGTTGCTCGATGATCTCCGTAAGCCGACGTTTTTTGACCTTTTCGGGGACATTATCCTCGTATTTGCGGTGCGCCAGGGTTCGCCCCCGCTCGGAATAGGCAAACATGTAGGCCAGGTCGTACCGAACCTCGGCCATCAGCGACATGGTATCCCGGTGCTCCTCTTCGGTTTCATCGCAGAAGCCGGCAATAATATCGGTAGAGAGGGAGACGCCTGGAATGATATTGCGCATTTTTTCCACAAGCTCAAGATATTGCTCGCGCGTGTAGGGGCGACGCATCCGCTCAAGCACAGACGTACTGCCCGACTGTGCCGGAATATGGATATAGTTGCACAGGTTGGGCCGCTCCGCGATAAGGTGAAGAAGCTCTTCGGGAAAATCCTTCGGGTGTGGCGAAGAAAACCGTATCCGCATCTCCGGGTCCACGTTGCTGGCTTTATCCATCAATTCCGTGAAATCCGTACCTTCAAAATTGTAGGAATTGACATTTTGTCCCAACAGGGTAACCTCTTTATAACCTTGCTCACTCAGATCGTGCAACTCATTTAAAATGCTTTCCACCGGTCGACTTCGTTCGCGACCGCGGGTGAAGGGCACCACGCAGAAGGCGCACATGTTATCGCAGCCGCGCATAATGGTTACAAAGGCGCTGACTCCGTTGTCGTTGGTGCGCACGGGAGCGATATCGGCGTAGGTCTCTTCCAGGGAGAGCAGCGTGTTTACAGCTTTGCGCCCGTCGTCCACATCGGTCAGCAGCTCTGGGAGATCACGATAGGCATCGGGACCGACCACCAGGTCTACCAGGTGTTCTTTTTCAATAATCTTGTCGCGAATCCGCTCGGCCATGCAGCCCAGCACCCCGACAGTCAGCTTCTCTTTCTCCTCTTTCAGAGAGCGGAATTCGGTGAGCCGCTTCCATACCTTGTCTTCGGCATTTTCGCGGATAGAGCAGGTGTTGATAAAAATGATGTCCGCCTCATCGGGTTGCTGTACGGGCGTCATACCCTCCTCCATTAGTATGGAGTTTACAATCTCGGTGTCCGAGACATTCATCTGGCAGCCGTAAGTCTCAATATAAAATGTGCGTTGATCCAAAATACAGAAGTGATCTTTTTGGGTTTACTGCGTTTTATTTAGAGCAGTAAATATAACAATGTTTGAAAAGAAATTAAGCATATTTGCTGTGGCACCATGCGGCAGGTATATGGCTTCTTTTTCAGCAACCTGAATGTATTATATGAAGCGAAAATGACGATATTGGCCAAAACAACGATTGTGCAAAGACCTCTGTGAGAATAAGACAGCATCAACCATCTTTCGGCCAGGTTTCTGGATTGGTCCTCCATTCACTAAGGAGCTCCAGGTCCGTTTTTTCGATAAATCCTTCCTGGACCGCTACATCGATCAGAGTGGTGTAGTCGGTAAGGGTATGTACGGTGACTCCGGCATCCTTAAATTTTTCCATCGACTTGTCGAAGCCGTAGGTGAAAATACTGGTAACAGCCTGGATATCCGCCCCGATAAATTTAAGCGCTTCCACAACCGAGAGGACTGATCCCCCGGTGGAGATAAGGTCTTCGATAACCACGGTTTTTTCGCCCTTTTCAACTCCGCCCTCAATCTGGTTGCCCATACCGTATGCTTTGGCCTTGGAGCGCACGTAGGCCATCGGTTTCTCCATTCGGTCGGCCACCCATGCGGCATGGGGAATACCGGCGGTTGCAGTGCCGGTAATTACGTCTACGCCGGGATATTTCTCTTCGATAAATGAAACAAACTGGTCTGCAATTGCGGATCGTATTTCCGGGTAGCGAAGCGTCAGGCGGTTGTCGCAGTAGATCGGTGAATTCCAGCCGGAAGCCCAGGTAAAGGGATCGTCCGGCCGCAGTACCACGGCGTTGATCTCCAGTAGATGAAGCGCTAGTTTTTCCGCAAATGAAGCGTCGATTATCATAGTTTAACTCTGTCAGTTTTAATTTTATTTTGGCCCCCTCCGGACAATCTTCAAAAGTAAGAAAATCTTGTTAATAATTTATAAAGCCAATATGGTTAAAGTATAATTAAAAGTAGAACTTTCAGAACGATAAAAGCGTAGAACCCAGCCAGCAGGTCGTCTACCAGTATGCCCCAGCCTCCGGGCAGCTTCTGCAGGGCATCAACTCCAAGAGGTTTGGCGATATCGAAAAAGCGAAAGATGATAAAACCTGCGATCAGGATGAGTATGTTTGTGGTCAGGTCCGGCGTAAAGGAGATCGCAATAAAAGCCATGCCCTGTCCCGCAAACTCATCCATAACCAGCGGGGAGGGATCGCCGCCCCACACCCGTTCGCACTCATCGGAAACCCAGAGGGTAAGGAATGAGCAGACGGCGGTAAAAAGGGCGATTCCATACCAGGGGGCATACACTCCGACAAAATAGATTGGAAAGAGTGCAAAAAAGCTGCCCCAGGTTCCCGGAGCATTGGGTAGAAAGCCGGCGTTAAAAAAACTGCCGATAATCGGTTTAAGTCGTTGCATTGTTGTTTTTCTTGAAGATATCGCGATTAATAAATACGTATTCGAACCCGGAGTATACTGTAAGTATAACGATGGCGATCATAAGCCATCCCAGCAGTTCCGTTTCCAACAGCTGTTCGCAAAACTCGCTGAGCATCACATCCGTTTCAATGAAAACGCCCACCATCAGTGTAATATACAGGAAAAACATCTGGCTCATGGTTTTGAATTTGGCCGTTAAGCGGGTTTTCATCTCTACATTGCGCTGATCAGCCAGCATGCGCATACCGGTTACAAAAAGATCTCTGAGCACAATAAGTGCAACGGCCCACCACGGGAACTGGTCGGCATCAATAAAAGGTAAGCAGATAAAACCTGCAAATGTAAGTATCTTGTCAGCCAGCGGGTCGAGGAATACCCCATATGAGGTTTGCGCCCCGTAGAGCCTGGCAATGTACCCGTCAAAAAAGTCGGTGACAACCGCTACCGCGAATACGGCGATACTCAGGGATCTCCAAACCACTTCATCCTGGATATACATAATCAAAAAGATGGGAGCCAGGATAATCCGCAGCGTACTTAATATGTTGGGTATCCGTTGCACGGTGGGAAGATAGTAATAGTTTTACAGAATTAAATCTTTTCTGTTGATGAAATATGAGCTTCGAAAAGCGTACAGAGTTTGATATTTTCTCTTCATTCCATGAATCGCCAAATCCATTTATGAAAGCAGAGATTATAAGTATCGGCAATGAGCTTCTTATCGGTGACACCGTCAATACCAACGCCAGCTGGATTGGACAGCTGTTGACGGAAGAGGGAGTGGAGGTTCTCGGGATCCATACCATCGGAGATGATCTTGACGTGGTAAAACAAACCCTGAAACGAAGTATGGAGCAGTGCGACCTGGTTATTACCACCGGCGGATTGGGGCCCACCCATGATGATGTCACCAAGCTGGCGCTCCAGCAGCTGTTTGAGGTGGAAACTGTAATTGACGAGTCGGTGCTCAGTTTTGTGAAGGAGATGTTCGAAAAGAGGAATATCCCGTTTACAAAATCGAATTACCACCAGGCCGAGAGACCTGAAAACGCAGAGGTTTTATTCAACTCGCAGGGCACGGCCCCGGGCTTGTGGTTTGAAGAATATGGGTGTAGCCTGGCGGTATTACCCGGCGTCCCGTTCGAGATGAAGCACCTGATGCGCGAAAAAGTGCTCCCCAGGTTGCGCGAAAAGCTTCAGGATCAGTGGTTTCGGCGCTCAAGATACCTGGTAACGGCCGGCATCGGGGAGAGCACGCTCAGTGATGAAGTGATCGGGGAGTTAGACCATCTGCTGCAAAGCGGGACAACAGTCGCCTATTTGCCGAGCCCCTACGGCGTGCGTATCAGGATTACCAGTCCCGGGCGTTCAGTGGAGGAGATCGAACAAAAGATAAAGCCGGTCGCCGATTACATTTATCAAAAGGCCGGCGATCTGGTTATCGGCGAAGGGAAAGACCTGCAGCTCAGTGAAGCCCTCGGCGCAAAACTCAGGGAAAAAAAGCTGACAATAGCGACGGCTGAAAGCTGCACAGGCGGACTCCTGGCAAGTACACTTACGGATATTCCGGGCAGTAGTGACTACGTGACGGGAGGGACGGTTGCCTATGCCAACAAAGTCAAAACGGATGAATTAAACGTCTCCCGGTCCATGCTGGCTGAACACGGGGCCGTCAGTAAACCGGTGGCCCTGCAGATGGCCCGGCAAATTGCCAGGAAATACGGTACCGATATCGGGGTGTCCACCACCGGGATTGCAGGTCCCGGTGGGGGAACCGATGAGAAACCGGTTGGAACGATATGGGTCGGGTTTTGGTCAACCGGGAAACATTTTGCCCTCAACACACTTTTTACCAATAACCGGCTTGTCAACAAAGAACGAACCGTAGCAGTAGCGATGGAGATGGTCCGCCGCGTGCTGCTGGACCTCGATACGATGCCATACGGCCTAGAACCCGAGTGGGCTTGAGTCGACAGATTCTGACATACCTCATCACGCTCCTCATTTTTGCCGTGACCGGTGTATCTGACCTGCAGGCTCAGGTTGATTCGCTACGGATCGATTCACTTCCTGTTGACTCCCTTCAGATTGATCTGGCTCCGGATATCGATCTGGAAAATGCCCGGGTAAACGCGGCTGTTGCTGACACCACGCTCCAGGACACCACTTCCGGTCCACCTGAGCCCGCGATAACGATTGTTCCCTGGAAATATAACCAGGCTATTGATGCCCAAATGGTGTCAAATGACAGCCTGATGCGGTGGCAAAACTGGCCCGACTGGACGGTTAAAAAAAATCGGGATCCCGGGGTACTTAGCTTTCGTTTGGGTACGGTGGGTCGCAGCAATGCAATCATGATTGA
The DNA here is from genome assembly GCF_043951865.1 of Halalkalibaculum sp. DA3122. NCBI lineage: Bacteria > Pseudomonadati > Balneolota > Balneolia > Balneolales > Balneolaceae > Halalkalibaculum > Halalkalibaculum sp. DA3122. The sequence goes on along the minus strand of NZ_JBINJF010000017.1, from coordinate 36,179 downwards.
TGCTCACGAACCGCGTCATCAGCAGCTGCTTTGGGAAGATATCCCGATGCAGAATCGGGTAAGTGGCACCGTAAACTGGAATGTAATACCGATCCACAAGATCGAATCCATACATGAGCAGAACCGGGGGATCACCCACACAAGCAACTTTCACCTGAAACAGTATTACGTAAACAAGCCCCGATCAAGACTAATTTTTGATGAAAGTAAATATGACCGGCGGGCCCTTGAATTTTGGGTTACACAAAATTTTACCCAAAAAACAAATGCGGAACTGAGCTACTGGGACCGGCGCGGCGGGGGGGGATACAGTAACTCCTCGTTTACCGGCAGCCAGATATTCGCCCGGGTCTATCATCAATATGACAATAAGCAGTTTTTTAAACTGCGCTTTTTAACCGGCAGCAGGAATCTTGGGGAACCGTTTGGTTACAACATCCCGGACCTGCAGAATTTTGCTTTCAATCGTTTTTCCGCCACGGCCAATCAGTCGAGCGGCAGGTCGGAATCAGGGAACACCACGGTAGCCCTTTCCTATCACCGGCGGCCGGCCGACTCCACACTTGTGACCGAGCGGTTTCGGGCGGGGATGTTTATGAACAACCAAAAGCGTTTGGTTCGGTTTTCGGAGGATACGACCAGCTATACACTGGGTTCGGTCGGGGCCTACGCGCACAAGTGGATGGAGTTGAATCCATTCAGAGTGGAGGGGCTGCTGCGCTACGAGCTTTTTACGAACAGGGAACGGGAGGCATCCAGCCTGGATATCGGTCGCTGGAGCCAGCTGACGGCCACGGGAAATGCGGCGTTTGAACCCGTTGCCTGGGGAAAAGCTGTTGGCAGAGCTTCGTTCAGGCAGCGCGGGCAACAGCGTGACTACTCGATCGGGGCTGACATGGAACTGGATTTCAGCGGCCGCCTGAAGCTTGTGGGAGGAGGGTCGCGCGGCACCCGCATGGCAACCCTGCAGCAGCTTTACTGGAGTTCATCGGGAGTGGAGGGATCTGAAAACCTGAATCCGGAAAAGATTACGGAACTCCACGGATCTGCTGAATTACGCCTTTTCAGCGGGGGCAGCGTGGGGGGCAGGGGGCAGCTCAAGCAGATAGAGGATGGTATCCTGCTGAATACCGATGGCCAGTTCGTGAATATACCGGGATATGAAGCAGTTTCGGTTACCGGCTTCATGGATTTTGAGAATTCCCGTTTTGAATTGTCGGGCTCCGGCACGGTACAGCAATATCGAAATATTCAGCTGGATCCGGCTGGTGAGATACCCGCCTTTAACACGACCCGCATCTGGCTGAAGGGAGGGGCGTACTGGAAAGGATATCTTTTTAACCGGGCTACCTACGTGAAGGCGGGACTCTCTGGGATGTTTTCTCCCAGACAGTATCTTGCCGAACATTACGATCCGGCCCTGGACTACTGGCAGCCCGCCAGCACCGATCAGCCGCTGCCGTGGTACAGTCGACTGGATGTCGATATTTCCGCACGGGTGCGCTCCATCATGTTTGTGCTCCGCTTTGAAAATGTGCTTGACGATGTTAGTCAACTCGGCTACTTTGAGACGGCCGGTTACCCGATGCCGCCCCGCCGGTTCATGTTTGGCGTACGGGCGGTATTCAACAACTGAAAACAGGAAAAATCATCTTGCGGCATCCCCGATAAGGGGTGAAACAGCTGTTATTGATACAAAGTATAAAACATGAGTTTAGGTTACGTTATTAAAGAGGGTCTGGCAGGCTTCAAGCGGGCGCGCCTGGCCTCCTTTACGTCCATTTTTTCGTTGTTTATTGCAGTCCTTTTGCTGGGGATACTGGCGCGAATATCATATAACGTTTACGAGGTGGGCAACGCGTTGAAACAGTCGATTGACGTGGAGGTGTTCCTGGCAGACCTGGATGAACGGACAACCGGGGAACTCCGGGATAAACTGGAAGAGGAGCCCCTGGTACAGTCGTTTACCTATATCTCAAAAGACAGCGCTGCGGCCATTTTTCGAGAGGAGTTTGGTGCGGGAGGAGAGTCGCTGGCAGAGCTGAAATTTCTGCCGGCCTCTTTTCGACTCAGTATAGATCCGGAGGCTGAAGTCAGTGATATAGCAGTCCTGGTGGAACGGATTGAGGAGTATCGGGGAGTCGAGGAGGTCCAATTTAACCAGCAGCTGCTGGAGATGCTGCAATCGCGGTTCCAAACGATCGCCGTTGCAGGCGGAGGGATCGGGCTGTTGATCTTGTTAGCCGCTTTAATCCTGGTGTTTAACACCATACGCCTGACCATCTATGCCAAACGCGGCCTGATCAAGGCGATGAAGCTGGTCGGAGCCACCAATGCCTTTATTCGTCGTCCCTTCGTGGTGGAAGGGATCATCCAGGGACTGATAGCGGGAGTGGCGGCCGTAGGAGTTATGTACCTGTTTTTCCTGTTCCTGCTGCCGGAATATATCCCGCAGTTCGGGGTCTTGTCCTGGCCGTTTGGGCGCTGGTATTATCTCTGCGGGGCGATGCTGTTGCTTTCGGTCTTTATGGGATACCTGGGAAGTTTGTGGGCCGCACGCCGTTTTATCCGGAAAACATCGGTGTCTGAATAAAACCGGCTGTAACAAAAGAAAGTGGATAGCCTCAACTCGTTAAATCTTCTGAGAATGGGACATGTCGTGAGGTTGCTGCGCCGATTAAATGTGGCAATCAAAAAATACCTCATCCAGAATTTTTAACCGAAACGGGCTTCCAGGGCACGGTAGCGGTAGTCAAAAATTGACTCCAGCTGATTCCTGATAAACAGCCGGTTTGCAAGCTTTCCAAGTACACCGAAGGGAGGCAAATAGGAGACCTGGTCGGTCATCACCACGCCGTCACTGGTGGTCTCCAGCCCGTGGAAGTGGTACCAAAAGCGATACGGGCCGATCCGCTGCTCGTCGATAAACTGCCGGCTGGGGATAATATGTTTGATCTCCGTCACCCAGTCTGATACTCCCAGCAGCGGAAGCGTCACCTCGTACCGGATCAGCAAACCGTTGTGCATGGTATCCGGAACGGGAGAAGTGATCACAAAATTGAGTTCCGGGGGCGTGATCTTGTTGAGGTTGGCCGGATGAGCAATAAACCGCCATACCTCTTCGATCGGGGCTTGCAGGGTCTGCGTTTGATTCAGCTGATACATGCGGTTCCTGTTTCCTAATTTTCAGTTGAGGTTGAGATTTTCAATAGAAAGACATCGTTGATTCAATCTTCGTTCAGAAAATCTGGTTCACCCCGGGGTTCTTTGGGATAAAATAGGGTTAAAGGAATGCTGATGCAGCGGAATGAGAAGACGACGACTGCGCAGAGAAATAGGAATTCCTATTTCTCCATTCATTATCAGAACCAATAATCCTCTCTTCGATACACCCCTTTTTTTCCTTATCTTTGGCGACTAATCCTAAATTTAACATTTAGTTAAAACAGACTGCATGAGCTCGTACAATCCGGAAGATATTGAATCCAAGTGGCAGGAATACTGGCAGGAGAATAAGACTTTCAAGACGCCGGAGAACCACGACAAGCCCAAATATTACGTGCTGGATATGTTTCCCTATCCCAGCGGTTCCGGCCTGCATGTAGGTCACCCGGAGGGCTACACCGCCACCGACATCCTGGCGCGGTACAAGCGCATGCAGGGCTTCAACGTGCTGCACCCCATCGGCTGGGATGCATTTGGCCTGCCCGCCGAGCAGTACGCCGTGAAGACCGGCACCCACCCGCGCGACACCACTGAAAAGAATATCAACCGGTTTCGCGAGCAGCTGCAGTCGCTCGGCTTCAGCTACGACTGGGACCGCGAGGTCAACACCACGGATCCCGACTACTACAAGTGGACCCAGTGGATCTTCCTGAAGCTGTACGACATGGGCTTGGCCTACGAGGATGACGTGCCCGTGAACTGGTGCCCCGAGCTGGGAACCGTGCTGGCCAATGAAGAAGTGATCGACGGCAAGAGCGAAGTGGGCGGCTACCCCGTCGTCAAAAAGCCGATGCGCCAGTGGGTGCTCAAGATCACCGAATATGCCGACCGCCTGCTGGAAGGGCTCGACGACCTGGACTGGCCCGAATCCACCAAACAGATGCAGCGCAACTGGATCGGCAAGTCAATCGGTGCCGATATCGACTTCCCGATTTCCGGCTACGAGGAAGACATCAGAGTATTTACCACTCGTCCTGATACGATTTTTGGTGCTACATACATGGTGTTGGCGCCCGAGCATGAACTGGTCGATAAAATCACGACCGATGATCAGAAAGAAGCGGTCAAAGCCTACCAGGAAGAAGCGGCCCGGAAATCCGACCTGGAGCGCACCGAGCTCAGCAAGGAGAAGACGGGCGTATTTACCGGCGCGAATGCGATCAATCCCGCGACTGGAGAAGAAATTCCGATTTTAGTGGCCGATTATGTCCTGGCTACTTATGGCTCGGGTGCGATTATGGCCGTTCCGGGTCACGATGAGCGCGACTGGGAGTTTGCCCGGGAGTTTGATCTGGATATCGTGGAGGTCGTCAAAGGCGGCGATATCACCAAAGAAGCCTATACCGATACCGAAGAGGGCGTGCTGGTCAATTCCCAAAATGATGAGGTTTCCCTGAACGGGCTTTCGGTGGATGAGGCCAAGAAGAAAATCACGGACTGGCTGGAAGAAACAGGGCAGGGGAAGAAGTCTGTCAATTACAAGCTGCGCGACTGGCTGTTCTCCCGCCAGCGCTACTGGGGCGAACCGTTCCCGATTATCCACGTGGATGGCGAGCCGAAGCCGCTGGATGAAGACGACCTGCCGGTAACGCTGCCGGAGGTTGAGGATTTTGAACCTACGCCCGATGGCGATCCGCCGCTGGCCCGGGCCAAAGACTGGGTGCAAACCACTGATCCCGAAAGCGGCAGGCCGGCCCTGCGCGAGACCAACACCATGCCGCAGTGGGCGGGCTCCTGCTGGTACTACCTGCGGTATTGCAGTCCCGATTTTGACGGGGCACCTGTGGACCCTGACGAGGAAAAATACTGGATGCCGGTGGATATGTACGTGGGCGGCGCCGAGCACAGCGTGCTGCACCTGCTCTATGCGCGGTTCTGGCACAAGGTGTTGTATGACTGCGGGGTGGTCTCCACCAAAGAGCCGTTCCAGCGGCTGGTGCACCAGGGGATGATCCTCGGGGAGATGGAGTATACCGGTTTTAAGAAAGATGGAAAATGGATTTCACCGGACGAAGCAGAAGAGCTGGAGGATGTGGAGCAGGTCAGGCTCGACGAGAGCGAAATCGATAAGAAAGGTGACGGGTTTGTATTGAAAGGGACCGACATCAAGGTGGATGCGAAGGCCCACAAGATGTCGAAGTCGCGCGGAAATGTAGTGAACCCGGATGATATTGTAGCTCAATACGGGGCCGATTCGATGCGCTTGTACGAAATGTTTATGGGTCCGCTGGAGCAGGTCAAACCGTGGAGCACCAAGGATGTGGACGGGGTCTATCGCTTCCTGGGTCGCGTCTGGCGGCTGATTATCGATGAGGAGAGCGGTGAAATAAACAGCGCTGTACAGGATACGGAGCCGTCAAAAGCGCAGTTAAAAGCGCTGCATGAATGTATTAAAAAGGTAACTGGTGATGTGGAGAACCTCTCCTTTAACACGGCAATTTCTGCAATGATGATTTTTATCAATGAGGCGTATAAATGGGACCAGATTCCCCGTGAAAGCCTGGAGTCGTTTCTTGTTTTGCTCTCTCCCTTCGCTCCTCACATAGCGGAAGAGCTTTGGAGCAGGTTGGGACATGACCAGTCCATAGCATATGCTGCATGGCCCGAATTCAACGAGGAATACCTGGTCGACGAAACAACGACCTACGCCATACAGGTGAATGGCAAAGTCCGCGGAGAGATTGAAGTATCCACTGATAAGGCTGAGAACAGGGAGCTCGTGCTGGGTCTGGCCAAGGAGGAGAAAAACGTCAAGCGGTATCTGGATGACGGGAAGCTGGTAAAAGAGATTTTTGTGCCGGGCAAGATTGTGAACCTGGTCGTAAAATAATGGGTCCTCAAAAAGGGGGCTCACCAGCCTTCAGATTACGGAGGTTGATCTTTATTTCCAGAGGGTTTTGCAAACCCCTCAATTCTTCGTTCTGAGTTTTACTTCCGTTTAAAAGGTCAACAAGGGCGGTGGTACAACTCCTCCCAACAAAATAGCAGGTTCTGCAAAGCTCCCTTTCAGTCGGGCTTCCTCTAAATAAAGAAAACCCTGGCGGCACGATTGCACAAACTGGTGTAGTGCTTACCAGTTAATTCCTATCCGGAAAAAGGATTGGGTAGCTTGCAATCCCAAGCCCTGCTGTTTTCCGGAAATCACATCCAGCAGCTGTTTGGCGTTGTCTGCCCTTTCATCGGTCCAGTGCAGCCAGCGCAGGGTCAGGCCTGCCGTAACGCCTGTTTTGCCACCGAGCAGGCGTTCAAACTTGGCTTCAAAATTGAAATCGGTGTTTTTGGTGAGCCGGATACCGCTTATGGCGTCCCCTGAATCGGGCATCGGGTCGTTGGTGAGCCCGGAAAATTCGCCGATCCCCCCAACGCTGGTAACTACCGAGGCAAACGCGGTGAGGTTATCTTGCAAGACCGGCAGGCCGGTGGGAATTCGAATGTGGGCGCCGAGTCCGCCACCCAGGCTGGCGGTGCCGATATTGACAGCGTGCCCCGGATATTCCGTGTTGTCCATCAGTTCCAGATTCCGGTAGCCCATATTTACCCGAACGGGAATAAAGCTGCCGATGGGCACGCCAAACAGGTGCCGAAAGATGCTAATATTACCGCCCAGGTTTAGGTCGGCTGTGATACTTCGAATATCTCCTTCGGTCTCCTGCGCATCAGCAATACCGTAACTGAATATGGCAGAAGAGGATCTGGAGCTCAGCATAATACCCGTCGATTTGCCGTTAAACCGGTATCGGTAGCTTCCGTTATCACTTCTCAGGTTAAATTCATCTTCGATATATCCTGCAGTCACCGACGTGGTATTTCGCCGTGTTTTTTCCCCGGCGTCGTTCGTGATACCCGTTCCCGTGTTTTGAAATGGAAAAATCCCGGCTGTAGAATGGACTGATTGCAAATCGGAACCAGGAGAGTAAAGGTAGGTATCTGAATAGGTTGATTGTCCGGTAGCTGTTGAGGCAATAAAAAACATACAGAAACACAGACAGAAAGCGGTAATTTTATTCTCTGAACTCATGATTTCACCCTTGACAGTTTTATGATAGGTATCGTGCTTTTAAAAGTATAAAAAATAAATACTTATAAAATGAACGTTCCCCTGTTAAAACTGCTTAATCATTACGAATTGCTGTTCACATATGTATCAGCATGATCGCTTTTGTCCCGTTTACAGCTGGGATTTTCTGGACCTGGGATACCCTTGAAATGGTATTTTTCCTTCGCCTGTGGATGTATTCATGCAATAAAGAAATATTTCTGCCACACGAGATCGATATCAAGATGTTATGAGGCCCTATTGATGAAGGAAAAAGTCAATATCTTCCCGTTTTTTCAGCAGTTTGGGCAGCTTGCTTTGTGCAGAACTGTTGTCCTGTTGGTCCAGCCAGCTGTTGATTTCCTGCTGGGTGATTGAACGGATTACTGGCCGGCCCAGTGCACCACTTTCTCTCCGGATGGCGTAATGCCTGTTCTTTTCCTGCAGGGACTGGTCAACAGCGCGGGCAAGTCGTTCGAGTGTCTGCTTGTGCTGAGGTTCCACAAACTGTACAAACCAGTGGTGTCGGGGCAGTTCCTGCTCAGACGTAATGCTGCTGCCCACGGTAAACGAGCAGGTTTCGATTTCCATCCTGCCCGCTGTTTCGTTCAGAACCTGTTCCGCTTCATAGAGGTGAAGGGCTTCTCCGAAATCATCCAGCATCTCACTTAATCGGCCCATAACTGAAATGCGCGGAGGCGTGACCGAGGTAAACTCCACGATATCATTGACCGCATAACGCCAAAGCCCGGCATTGGTGGTTACGAGCATGGCGTAGGGCCGGTTGGGCTCTGCCTGCCACAACGGTATAGTCGGCTGAATACTGAGTGATTCCATCTCTGGAAGAGGATCAGGTACAAATTCGTAGAATATGCCGTTGTTGTATACCAGCTTCATATCTTCATTATTTGGCGTATCAGTATAGGCGAAGTAGCCCTCGGAAGAACCGTATGTTTCTATAAAATCGAGGGGAGATGCTTTTTCCCCGTAGAGCTGTTCCAGGTGCGGTTGGTAGTTTGAAAGCTTCACTCCGCCACAGATCAGCAATGCAAGATTAGGCCAGATTTCCGAAACTTTTTGTTTACCGGTTCGATCGAGAGCCTGCTGGAATAGTGTTAAAATCCAGCTTGGTACGGCTACAATGACCTTGATATCAGATTCCAGGGCGGCCCCAAGAACGGTTTCGAACTTTTGTTTGAAGGGAAGCCGGGTCAGTTCGGCGGGAGGCTTGAGGTGAAAGGGCCGAAGCCACCAGGGCGAATGCAGGGCCGTGAAACCACTTATTTCCCCAATTAAAAGGTGATCTCTCCGCTCCACTGTGCCCGGAAGGCTCAGATGTTTGCCCAAGACCGGGGGAATACGATTCCAACTTTTCAGGTAGCTGAAGGCCACCGAACGCATAAACCGGCAATCGCTCTTGAGTCGCTCGTCTGAAAGAGGGAGGTGCTTGCCTTTTCCCGTAGTGCCGGCGGAAACGGCAAACCGGTTGGTGGTTCCCGGCCACAACAGGTTGGGCGCGCCCTGCTTTACCGCCTCTATCTTATCTTCAATATCACTGTAAAAGCTGATCGGCAGCCGGGTGCAAAAATCCTGGTAGCCCTCAATTTTGTCGAAAGCGTGTTGCCTGCCGTACCGGGTCCGCTTGCCGCGAGACAGCAGTGAGAACAGAATTTGAAGCTGTTGTTCCTTGACACTCAGCATGGACTCCAGCGGCTCCTGAAAATTAATGTGGTTGGATGATGGTAAAACGACAATGAGAATTTACGAAATCGTATCCGTGCCCAGTACCGGCATTTGACGTGTATTTTAAAAGTTGCATGTACCAGGCATGAATGTTGGGTTGAATCTGTTTTGCCATCAAAATTTGATTTGCAGAGGTCCCTGTAAAGAGAAATAACGGTGAAATAAAAGCATGTAATTATTCTTTAGAGGATATTTTTGGAGATATCAGGTGTCCAAGTGGTTTCTCAGGGCAGACATTGCGGCGTGATATCCGCACATTCCGTGAACTCCGCCGCCGGGCGGGGTCGAAGAGGAGCAGATATAATACGAAGTCTCGGGGATGTGATAAGGATTAAAGAGCCCCGCGGGACGCGTGAAAAGCTGGGTTATATCCTGCAGCCCGCCGTTGATATCGCCCCCGATATAATTGGCGTTGTACCGTTGGATCTGCTCGGTGTTCATCGAGTGCCGCCCGATAATCCGATCGCGAAAACCGGGGGCAAATCGCTCGATTTGATTTAATATTGGCTCCGACATATCCACGGTAGAGCCCTGCGGTACATGGCAGTAAGCCCAGGCGGTGTGTTTGCCGTCGGGCGCACGAGTATCATCAAAGAGGCTTTGCTGGGCGACGAGCACATACGGTTTCTCAGGATGGTTGCCCTTAAATGTGGCTCGTTCGGAGTCGGCAATATCTTCGAAGAGGCCGCCCAGGTGAACCGTTCCGGCTTTGAGACAGCGGGAATCACTCCACGGTATCGGCCCGTCGAGCGCCAGGTCCAGTTTGAAAACCCCGGCCCCGTAGCGGAATTTCTGTAGCTTTCTGGCATACCCCGGTGGAATCGATTCTCCCGCAATTTCCAGTACCTGGGCAGGGGTGAGGTCAAAAAATACTGTCCGGGCATGTTCCAGCTGATCGATCGATTCCACGTTGCAGTCGGTCTCAATTTCGCCACCCAGGGCTCTGAGGTGAGAAGCCAGGGCGTTGGTAATTTGGTGGGATCCCCCTTTTGGAAGGGGCCAGCCGCGATGGTGGCCCGCAGCACCAAGTATGAGCCCGATGGCAGCGGAAACGGACTGCTCCAGTGGCAGGATGCTGTGGGCCGCCAGTCCGGCGAAAAGGGCTCGCGCGCGGTGCGATTCAAATCGTGAAAAAGCGAGGGATCGGGCCGACTTAACGGCATTCCACCCAAAGCGGGCCATCAGGATCGGGGTGTCCGGGAACGGGGAAAACGGGGCCAGCAGCTGGGGAATCAGCCGTTCGAAGTTAGAAATAATCGGTCCGAACAGCTTTTTGTATGCCGGGGTATCCCGGTTCAGCTCTCCGGCCGTCTGATCCAGTGAAGGGTACAGCACAACGGCCGGTTCTTCATCCAGCGGGTGGGCCAGTGGATATTCCGGGTAGATCCATTGAAGACCATGATTTTCCAGCGGAAGCGTATTAAAAAAGGGAGAGGCCAGTGCCATCGGATGGATGGCCGAGCATACATCGTGGTGAAAGCCGGGCAGGGTCAGCTGCTGTGTTCGGGTGCCGCCGCCAATCGTTTCCCGGGCTTCCAGTACTTTAACGTGAAGGCCCCGCTCAGCCAGCGCTACAGCGGCCGCCAGACCATTTGGACCGGCCCCAACAATAATTGCATCATAGGTTGATATAAACACAGACTTGAATATTAGTTGCTCAACATTATGCAGTAATGGTAAGGTGATCGCGGGAGACCGGCAAGTATTTTAGCCTGTACTTTACACATTGGTATCACTTTCGTCCACGATTGGCCGGGACAAAATGAAGTTCCCTGAATTGCCAACCGCATGCTCGGTAAAGTGTGCGTTGTATATCCTGCGAGAAGAATATGTAGACAATATTCAGGCACGCAATGCAATTTGTTCCTCTGGGATGAACTTTTATCTTACCATTCGGACCAACACGCCCGGACCGGGTACAGCAACGATTAGGGACCACCCTGTGCCGGGATGATTTGCAAATAATGACGCATGAATAGTCAAATAAAGTCAACTGAAAAAATAAGATAAGAATATTGAAATCTTCAATTCGCATTGCATCGGCCTCGGGTTTTTGGGGAGATCTGCCCCGGGCACCGGTCGACCAGGTTACAAAGGGCTCAATCGATTACCTGGTAATGGACTATCTTGCGGAGGTCACCATGTCGATCCTGCAGAAGCAGCGGATGCGCAATCCCGATCACGGTTACGCCCTCGATTTTGTTCACGTTATTGATCAAATCCTGGAGTATATCACGGCGCGCGGAGTCAGAGTGATCAGCAATGCGGGCGGCGTGCATCCGGAGGCGTGTAAAGAGGCGATATTGACGCTGGTCAAAGAGCGCGGATACGAGGATATCTCGGTAGCGGTAGTCGACGGCGACGACATCCTGGGAAAAATTGATGCGCTGGTCGAGGGGGGTCATCAGCTTGAAAATATCGATACCGGTGAGCCGATCACATCGGTGCGTGACCAGCTGACAAGTGCAAATGTATACCTGGGCAGCCGCCCGATTGTGGAAGCGCTAGACCAGGGTGCGGATATCGTTATCACCGGCCGGGTATTTGACGCCGGGCTGATTCTGGGTCCCATGATACATGAATTCGGCTGGGATTTTGATGATTATGACCGGATCGCTTCCGGTATTGTGGCGGGCCACATAATTGAATGCGGAGCCCAGGCCTCGGGGGGCAATTTTACGGACTGGCAAGAGGTCAAAGATTTTGTCAATATCGGGTTCCCGATTGTCGAAGCATTCCCCGACGGAACGTTTGCCGTTACCAAGCACGAGGGCACGGGGGGATTGATCAACCAGATGACGGTGAAGGAGCAGCTCGTGTATGAGATCGCAGACCCATCAGCCTACCTGACCCCGGACGGGGTGGCTGACTTCACCACACTCCAGCTGCAGCAGTCCGGGCCGGATCGTGTTCGTGTTTTTAATATCAAGGGCAAGCCGCCTCCCCGGTCGTACAAGGTCTCTGCCAGCTACAAGGCGGGTTATAAAATAACTTCTACTTTGGTATATTCCTGGCCCCGCGCCCTGGGCAAAGCGCAAAAGGCGGCCGATATCCTGCAGGGCAGGGCCGAACAGCTCGGGCTTGAGCTGGGGAAGTGGAAAGCGGAATATATCGGCTACAACGGGTGCAGTGAAAACCCGGTCACGCAAGAAGCCCTGGAACGGGAGTTTGAGGAAATTCAGCTTCGAATTTCTGTTTCGGGGATGAACCGGGAAGTGCTCGACCGATTCGGAAAAGAGGTTATTCCCCTGGTACTGACAGGCCCGGGCGGGGTAACTGGCTATGCCGCCGGCCGCCCGAAAGCTGCGGAAATTGTCGCCTACTGGCCCGCCTTGCTTGACAAGAGTGCAGTAGAGCCCCGGATGAGGTTGTTTACGATTTGAACACCCCGTACCGAAAGATTTAAGGGACCTTTGCAAAACCTGCTATTTTGTTAGGAGGTAGTTGTACTACTGACCTTTTAATGGGAGTATAACTCCCTCAGAACGAAGAATTGATGGTTTTGAAAAGTCCTCTTTAAATCACCGGAAAAGTCCGTTCGCAAAACCGTTGTTTGCAGAGTCCTCACTGGAAATAAATTTTTCCCGTTTGATAGCAACAAGGTGGGCTCGTAACCGGTGAGCTTGCGGGCAGATATCACCTGTCCATTTGTCCATACGATATGCTTGGAGGTAGTTCCGGATTTAGGTGATTCGAATTTCGGATTTATACAATATGATTTGCTATTTTATAGTTGAGAACTAATCAAAATTTAATTTTACAGAATGAAGATAGGAATTATCGGATCGAGCCTGGCAGGTCTTGTAGCGGGTAAAAAACTGGGTCAGGCAGGACATGAAGTAACCGTTATTGAAAAAACAAGAACGCTCGGCGGACGGATGGCCACGCTCGATGATGGAGAAGGAAATATATTTGATTACGGGATTTCACACTTTCACGCCAACAACCCGGATTTTGTCTCATTTGTCAACTACCTGAAAGAGGAAAACCTGGTGGATGAATGGTCGTCCCGGTTTGAGTATTTTGACGGTTCTCAGCTTCACGATCTGAATCCCAACCGCTCTCCAGAACTGCATTATGCGTCAACCAGGGGCTTTTCCAGGGTTGCACAAAAGTTGAGTCGCTGGGTCGATATTAAGTCGTCCGTACAAGCGGGGGGATTGACCTACATCGGGGCCGACCGCACCAAAAAACGGGCGTGGATGATCAATTTAACGGATGTCAGCGTTTTTGAGTGTGATGCGGTAATCATCGCCACCCCCGCCACGGTGGCCTACGGCATCCTGATGACCGCACAGGATGAGACGCCGGCCCGCCGTATTATTCGGCATGTCGATGAATTTAACTATGACCCTTCATTCACCGTGATGGCCAGCTACAGGAACCAGGAGGTGCCCGACTGGGATGCTGTTGAATGCGCTGGAGAGCACCTGAAGTGGGTAATTAATGAATCGTCAAAACGGGACAATGCCGATACCTCTCTGGTCATTCACTCTTCCGCCGCGTTTGCCCGGAACAACAAGGAAGAAGACCCACAAAAGGCAGCTTCCGGGTTGCTGCAGCAGGTTGCGCGCATCACCGGTCAGGACTGGATCGCCCAGCCCACGGCCGAGCATTACCACTACTGGCAGTATGCAAGCTGCAGGAACCCGATTGACGAGCGTTTTATGGAACTGGAGATGGAAGAAGCCCCGCTGGCCCTTATAGGGGATTACCTGGGAGGGAACTCGGCAGAAAGCTCCTATTTATCAGGACTCCGCCTGGCGGAATACTGGAACGAAAAATATGAGCTGGCCAGGGTCTAAATATTGTTACCTAAATCTGAATCATTCATCCTAACCCACTGTTATATCATATAAATTTGCTCGGTTGTACCTCCTGAAATAATAAAAAGCACGGAGGCATTTCGTTACGGCTGTAACATAAAAGGTTCTCAGGCTGTAAAATACTTGTCTGCCAACAATCTATTGATCTTTAAAACAATTTCTCCTTGACAGGATCGCTCAAAAAGCTGAATACATATTTCAAAAAGTACCTGGGGACCATCATTCTCGGGTCTGTTTTCCTGGTTGCCTCCAATTTCTTTTTGGTCTGGATCCCGATATTTATTCGGCGGACCATCGATGAAGTAGCAGCACTGGAGAGCAAGGGAGGCGGCTCTTTTGACGGGCTCGCAGAAGTGCTTTTTAGCAGCCAGGCGGGGGCTATATTGGCAGAGAATGCGCTGATGCTGGTGGGTGCGGTGGTCGCATCGGGCCTGCTTCTTTTTGCGACTCGACAGACGCTGATCGTCACCTCACGGAAAATTGAGTTCGACCTCCGGAATGATGTTTTTGACAAGCTGCTGGAGCTGCCTCAACGTTTTTTCAGCGAATTTAACAAAGGAGAAATTTATGTGCGCGCAACCGAGGATATCTCCAAGGTGAGAGAATACTTTGGTCCCGCATTCATGTATACCGTCAACACGCTTTCCCGGGCGGGATTTGTTATCGCCATGATGATTATTGTAAGCCCGGAGTTGACGTTCTGGGCGCTGCTGCCGCTTCCGCTTCTCTCCGGTTTTGCCTACTGGATCAGCGGCTATATCAACACCCATTCCAGGATTATCCAGGAGCAGTACTCCAACGTGGCGGGCCGGGCGCAGGAGGCTTTTTCAAGCATCAGGCTTATTAAGGCGTATAACCGCGAGGACTACGAACAAAATCGGTTTGAGGATGAAAGCGAATCGTACCGAAAGAAGAAACTGCGGCTTGACCTGGTTGAATCGCTGTTTCACCCCGGGCTCAACTTTTTGATAGGTATTTCTATTATCCTGGTTATCTGGAAGGCGGGCCAGTACGTGATCGAGGGTACGCTGACGATCGGGAATATCGTCGAGTTTGTTGTATATGTGGCCTACCTGACATGGCCGGTAGCGTCGCTGGGATACACCGTTAACCGGTTCCAGCGCTCCATGGCCTCCTGGAACCGGGTAGACCAGGTATTAACCGAGAAGGTGGAAATAAGCGATAATAATCGCACTGATCAGTCAGTTAAAGAGATTGAAGGGTCGATCGAATTTGTCGATGTATCATTTAAATATCCCGGGGCCGAGGTATATGCCGTGAAAAATATAAATCTGAAGGTCAACGCCGGCCAAAATGTTGCCATCGTGGGGAGAACAGGAAGCGGAAAATCCACGTTGGTGCAGCTTATTCCCCGGCTATTTGATCCGACAAAGGGAACCATATTGATCGATGACATCGATATTAAGACCATACCGGTTAAAAAATTAAGAGCGGAAATAGGTTTCGTCCCCCAAGATACTTTCTTATTTTCCGATTCTATTGGCGAAAATATTGCTTTCGGCACGGAAGAGGCCAGTGAAGAACAGATACACGCAGCTGCGGAAAAGGCCCAGGTCCGTGAAAATATTATGGATTTTGACAAAAAATTTGAGACCATGCTCGGCGAGCGGGGGATTACCCTTTCCGGCGGGCAAAAGCAGCGGACGGCCATTGCCAGGGCCTTAATCCGGGACCCTAAAATTATTATACTTGACGATTCGTTAAGTGCGGTAGATACCAAAACCGAAGAGGCAATTCTCCAGCACCTGCGAGAAGAATTAAAAGGACGTACAACAATTATGATCAGTCATCGGATTTCTACCATCAAGGATGCTGACATCATTTACTACATGGAAGAAGGAACAATCAAAGAACACGGAACACACGATGAACTTCTGCAAAAAAAAGGTAGATACTCAGCTATGTACAAAAAACAACTGCTAGAAGAAGAATTGGCTGAGATTTAAATAAAACCAGAAACAAGTAATCGGGGTCTCATTGCTTGAACGCAATCCCCCAACGTAAAAAACGGGAGTAACAATAATGATTATCGTACCACTCGGAGTTGCATCTGCAACACCAACCGCCACAAGACATTTAGCATCGGTAGCAGTATGGAGAGAGGGAAGTATATTTCTATTCGATTGCGGAGAAAACACCCAAATGCGTATGCTGCAGGGTGGAATGAAACGTTCAAAAATCGAATGCATCTGTCTTTCTCATTTTGATACCGACCATTATTCAGGACTTATCGGGCTGCTTTCCACGCTTCAGTTACAACGCAGAGACCAAAAGCTGACGATTGTAGCTCCCAAAGGGATCAAGGAGTATGTGGAGTTCAACGTCGACTTTGCCGGTATTGAGCTGAATTACCCCATCGATTATGTAGAGATCGAAGAAGAGGGCTTTGAACACGAACGGGTCCTCGATGAGGATGAATACTACATTGAAGCCCGACCGCTGAACCACTCCAAATTTTGCATCGGCTATCGATTCCAGGAGAAGGACAAGCCCGGCAAGGTAGATGCCGAAAAAGCTCAGGAGATGGGAATCTCGGAAGACTGGCAATACAAGGAGCTGAAAGCGGGGAATGACGTTGAACTCGACGACGGGACAGTCGTCAAATCTTATGATATTGTGGGGCACCCGCGCCCGGGAGACAGCTTTGCCTACATTACCGACACCCGGTATCACCCGAACTCGGTTAAGCTGGGGATGAACACCAACGTACTGATGCACGAGGCGACTTTCAGCGACAGCCTCGCTGACAAGGCCGAGGAAACCGGCCATTCCACGGCCAAGGATGCGGCCCGGGTGGCGAATGAGGCGAAGACGAAGTTGCTGGTACTGACCCACTTCTCAGCCCGGTATACCAACCAGTATGTATTGCTGAGGGAAGCGCGCGACGATTTCTTCCCCACCTGGGTTGCCACCGAGCTTCGTCCCATTTTCACTGATCCCGCTCATGAAAAAGGCATTATCAAGCCCAAGGTTTATCTCAAGGAGATCAACAACAGCGGTGGAAACAAGAATAAAGGGCGATCCAAGAATAAGAACCGGGGCAACGACAAGCGGAAGAAAAAGAAACGTTTCCGCAAGCGTAAGAGTTCTAAAAGCAGTAGCCGTTCCCGCTCCAAGTCGAGCAGCAACTCCGGCCGGAGCAAGCGTAAAAGCAGGAGCAGCGACAGTAATTCACGCAACTACAATAAAAAGAACAGCAATAACAACGGCGGTAATGACAACCAGCGAAAGCCCAAACATATAACGCCGCGCACTCCATTTGACGATTTCGATCGTTTTTAAAATTTAGCAAGGTACGTGAACAAATCGAACAGTAGTAAAGCCGTCGACAGGGATCTTCTTCGGCGGCTTTACTCTTTTATAGAACCGTATAAATGGTATGTCCTCCTGGGCATCGGTCTGACGCTGACAGCGTCTTTTCTGGGGACGGTGCGTCCCAAATTGACCCAGATTGCCGTAGATGAGTATATACGTACAAACGATTTTGAGGGATTGCTGTGGATTATTTTTCTGCTGGCCCTGGCCCTTGTCGGAGAGTTTATTGTGCTGGTTGCCAACACCTACCTGACCCGCTGGTTTGGACAGGGTACGCTGTTCAGCCTGCGCAATGCGGTATTTAAAAAGATACAGTCCCTTCATGTTCAGTTTTTTGACAAGAACCCGATCGGCCGGCTCATAACGCGCACCACCAGTGATATTGAGGCCCTGAGTGAGCTGCTCAGCGACGGAGTGGTGAACATGGTGGGCGACCTGTTTCGGATCTTCTTTATCCTCTATTTCATGTTCAGCATGAGTTGGGAACTGACCCTGGTTTCTATCTCAGTGCTGCCGATCCTGTTCTACGTTACCTTCTGGTTTAAAGCCAAGGTTCGGGTGGCATTTTTGAATGTGCGCGACCAGGTGGCCCGAATGAACTCCTTTGTACAGGAACATATCAATGGCATGGATATCGTTCAGCTTTTCAATAAAGAGGAGCGGGAACGCGAGCGTTATCATTCCATCAACAGGGAGCACCGGGAAGCCCACATCGACACCATTTTTTATTATGCCATCTTTTGGCCGGCTATCGAGGTTATCTCGAGCTTGGCGCTGGCGCTGGTGATCTGGTACGGCGGCGGACGTGCCCTGCTGGGAGAGGTGACATTCGGTATCCTGCTTGCGTTTGTACAATACGTGCGCCAGTTTTTCCGGCCGATACAGGGAATCTCGGAAAAATTCAATACCCTGCAGTCGGCACTGGCCTCTTCGGAACGAATTTTTAATGTGCTGGATACCAAAAATGAGATCACCGACCCTGAAAACCCCAGGGTTATACGTAATCCCAGTGGGAGAATTGAGTTTGAACATGTGTCGTTCAGCTACAACAAAGAGGAACAGGTGCTTAAAAATGTTTCCTTTTCGGTAGAACCGGGGCAAACTGTGGCTATCGTGGGCGCTACGGGGGCCGGCAAAACGACTATTATCAACCTGTTGATGCGTTACTACGATATTGACGATGGGGCCATTCTGCTGGACGGGGTGGATATCAGGGATTTAAAACTGGAGGATCTCCGATCGAATTTTGGAATGGTATTGCAGGACAACGCCCTCTTTTCGGGCAGCATCATGGAGAATATTACGCTGGGCAATCCGGCTATCAGCAGGGAGAAGGTAATTGAAGCTTCCCGGGAGGTCCAGGCCCACCAGTTCATAAAGCGACTCCCGGGAACGTATGACTATGAGCTGAATGAGCGGGGCACCTCGTTGTCGATGGGACAGCGGCAGCTGATCTGTTTTGTACGGGCCATGGTGTACGATCCCCGGATATTGGTATTGGATGAAGCCACCTCCAGCGTCGATTCCGAAACCGAGGCGATTGTCAACAAGGCGTGCGACCGCATGATGAAGGGACGCACCTCGATCGTGATTGCCCACCGCCTTTCGACCATCCAGGGCGCCGACAATATTTTGGTAATGCACAAAGGTGAAATCAGGGAGATGGGCACGCATGCCGAACTGCTTGAGAAGAGTGGCGGTATCTACCGCAAGCTGTATGAACTTCAGTACAAAGACCAGCTTTTGCCGGAAGAAACGGAAGCCGAAGAACCACAGGCGGCCAAATGACAGCGTATGCCGCTGTTCTTCGGGACAAGCACCTACAATAAAAAAACGTCGACCCATCAAACCGACGTTCCTGCTTTTGATTTTTGATTTTATACCGTCTGGCGGAAAAAAGCTCCCAATGCCTGAACCTAAAGCATGTATCCAGCCAGCATGCTCAAGTAAAAACTGGTGAAAATTTTCTTAAAAAGGGCATTGAAAAACCAGGAGTTTTGGTCAAGACCAACCCCTCAGCGGATTCGAAACCGCGAAAATGCCGATATTGGCCAAAACAACGGTTTTGCATAGACCTCTTAAATTAAGCATGCTTTGCCCTTCTTAATTTCACGTGTAATTTTCTAAACTATGGGATCACTTCCAAGTTAGAAATACTTAATCAGGACCTTTGCAGAACCTGCTAATTTGTTGGGAGATGGTTTACAACCGACCTTATTTGCCCTTTTATGCGGGCAGTACAACCCTCAGGTCGAGGAATCGAGGATTTTAAAGCCCTCCAAGCAGGGAGATACTCAAAAAGTGGTTGCAGCATTTCCCAGGCAGGGGTATTCCTGTTTGTGAGAACAAAAATGAACCTGAATCATCGGTTGGGAATTATGGATGCAGAATGAAGAATTTCAAGGGAGGTTGTATAAACGGGTTATAGCACCATGTTCAACTGGTAGAAGTTCTGTCTGACGAGAGGAGGCAAAAAGTGAACCCGCCTTTCCGGTCTTGAATGGGGCGCGGAAGCCGGGTGCCAACATTTTTTCCGCTAACATACCGAGATGCAGGGTTAATCCAGGAGGGCGTTCCCAACGCCTGTTTTCCGGTCTTCTCGTTTAAATGAGAGGATGAATTTGGTCCCATTTCCGGTGTTTTGATATTCGCTTTTCCCGATCAGCTGTGTGGTTAGGGTATCAATAAGTTTCATGCCCATCGAGTTTTGTCCCTCCTTTTGAGCGTCCCGTATTCCAATTCCGTTGTCTTCAATTTCAACATTTATCGTCCCGTTGTCTTCAACGATCGTTAACTTCAGGTTTGCCTGATGATCTCCCGTGAAGGCGTGTTTATAGACATTCGTCAGCACCTCGTTAAGTATCAGTGAAGCCGGTATCGCCTGGTTTACATTCAGCGTTACGGGATCGCAGTGGATCTCACGGGTTACCGAATGATCGGCCTGGAATGTATCCGATATATGGCTCAAAAGCTCTTTTATGGTATCGGAAAAATTGAGCCTGGAGAAGCTGTCCGATCGGTATAACAGTTCATGCACACTCGCAATGGTTTTGATACGGGCGATGCTGTTGTAGAGTTGATGCTCTAATTCTTTGTTGTTCGTGTCAAGTACCTGTAGCTGCATCAATCCCGATATTACCGCCAGGTTGTTTTTAACGCGGTGGTGGATCTCCGAAAGCAGCGTTTCCTTCTCTACCAGTGAGGTTCTCAGGTTTTTCTCGATCTGCTTGCGCTCCGTAATATCCTCGATAAAACCGTTTAGATACACTCTCTCGTTCTCCCTGTCTTCGATCGGCTGCCCCTTTTCCCATACCCAGTGAATGTCTCCGTCCCTGTCGACGATCCGATACTCAATTTCCCACTTTTTCCCCGCGGTAACGGCCGCCCGCACTTCTCGGTCCACACGCCCGGTGTCCTCCTCATGGATGATACTCTCATAGGATCTGACCCTGTTGCCGATAAACTCCTCTGCCGGGTACCCGGTAATATCTTCAACGCGGTCGCTCATATACAGCATGGTCCAGTGCTCATCATTTTCACAGTTGTATACAATTCCGGGAAGATTGGATACCAGGCTGCGATAGACCTGCTCGCTTTCGCGCAGCTCCTGCTCCGCCTGCTTGCGGTCGGTAATGTCCTGTATAATGCCCCGGTAATGCAGAACCTGGCCCCTGTTATCTCTCTCAATAAACGTCCAGTCGGTGACCCATTTGACGACTCCCTGTTTGGTAACAATCCGGTAGGGACGGTGCTCAAACTCTGATACATCGCTTTGGCTGTTGGCTTGAACTTCGGAAAAGACCCGCTCCAGGTCTTTCGGGTGGATACAGTCTTCATATGTGACGCTGCCAGAGGTGAACTCCTTTTCGGAATATCCAAAGACTTTCCGGACATTTTCCGAAACATATTCCACCGGCCAGTTTTCCTCATTTTTCCAGGTAAAGGCGACCAGTGTACTTCTGTCGATAATATTCTTTGTCTCCTCCAGCTTTTTTTCGGCCTGTTTTCGCTGGACAATTCGTCCAATTCTATCAGCTGCCGCTTCCAGTAGTTGTCGCTCCTCCTTCAGAAAGGGACCCTCATCCCGAATGGGTCGTTCTTCCGAATAGCCGATCTCAACCTTTCCCCGGCGCTTCCCCTCAATTTCGATACTGCTGCTCTGGGTCCACTGCGAATCGGTGGTTGACCCGGATTTATATTCATGTCCTTCCAGCACAATTCTGCACCAGGCTATTTCCGGGAACTGCCAGCTTTCGGGCAACGTATCGGCTATCTGTTGCAACATCTCGGCCAGGGAGGTATCATGGTGCGATATTTTTGAGAGATAGTACATCGCACTCAGCTCTTTGGTGCGTTCCTGGCTCTGGAATTCCGCCTCCTTTTTGTTAGTAATATCGATCAGAAGCGTAGCGATAACCCGCTTTTGGATGCGCCACACCTGTACCTCGAACCATTTGTCCAGATTACTGAGGTAAAGTTCAAACTTCTCATTTTGTCCACTCGAAGCAACCCGGGTATACGCCCGTCTCCAGCTGGTTGCTGCATTATCAGGATCGGGCAACAGTTCGGATACCCGGGTGCCGGCAAGATCCCCGGGCGTTCGATCAAAAAATCGGGCATAAGCATCGTTGGTGGTCCAGATTTCAAAATCGGCAAGGTCGTCATCCCCGTCAATAGTTTTATAATATGCCACTGCAGATGGACACGATTTAATACTATCTCTCAACACCTTTTCCTGGATTCTATCCATTTCTCAATCCAATAAACAGTTGGGCCTGGCCCTTGAACAACTCAAGTACCATCGCTTGATTTTGGTTTAGTCAACAAGAAAAATACGAATTTATTTTCGGACAAATATGGAAACAGAACCGTCCCGGCAGATGAAGAGTACTGCAAAACCGTACGGCTGCAAATTCCTGGCTGATATTGATAAAAAAGTGGATGGGGAGTTGGGAAACCAGTAACCTTCTAAAATACGGGCAGAAAAACCCCGCCCAGTATAGCCAGCGTCAGCACGATTATTGAAATAATGAACTCTCCAAAAGTGTAAATCTTCAATCCGCCGGTTACCGAAAAACCGCTGAGTTCAACTGTAACCCAAAATCCGCTGTCGTTGACATGGCCGATACTCATTCCACCGGAAAGGGCCGCCAGCGCTATCCATACCGGGTGAAGTCCGACGGTGGTCGCCAGGCTGGCCCCGGCCATGATATTCATGGTGGTTATGGAGGCCACGGTGCCGGATCCCTGGGAGACACGAAATATAAGCGCTATCCCGTACGTAATGAGGATCGCCCAGATTGCAGAATTGGAAAAACTGCTTATGCCGCCGGCCAGCGTAGTGCCTATCTCTGTGCTCTCGATGACTGCTCCAAATGCTCCACCTGCCCCGGTAATAAGCAGTACGAGGCCTGCCGCAGACATCGCATTTTGAACAGAATCGGATATGACTTTTTTCTTCATCGAACGTACAGCAATGAGATAAGCCAGTATGGCCCCCACAAGCATGGCGATCACCTTGTGACTCAGAAATTGAATGATACCGGGGACCTGTTCAGAAAAAGCCTGGTATGCGGTCCCGCTCAGAATCAGCAATATGGGAGCAACAATGGGTATAACCGCCAGGAGGGCACCCGGGGCGTTCGGAGGGTGCTCCTCCGTAACTTCCAGCGGTTCCTTGACCTGGTCTTTCTCCTCGTTCCAGAAACCGTGATCGAGAAAATAAAAGAGGATCTTGATGGAGAGGGAGACCGCGACGAGGCCAAAAAGCAGGCCTGCCACGATCATGATCCCGAGATCAAATCCCAAAATATCGGCAGCAGCCAGCGGGTTGGGCGTGGGGGGCACAAGCGTATGTGCAGCAGCCGCCCCGATAACCATGGCCCCCACGGCGTAGGGAAGAGGCTTATCAAGTTCTTTAACCAGGGCGAGGGCCAGGGGAATCAAAATAACGAAGGTAACGTCGAAAAATACAGGTATCGAAAAGAGAAACGCCGTCAGCCCGATACCGTAGAATACCAGCTGACCGGGGAAAATGTCGACCATTTTGAGAGCGATTGAACGCGCGCCCCCACTGTCATATATCAACTGCCCGATAATAACGCCAAACCCGATGGACAAACCGACTGCTGCCATAAGCTCTCCGAATCCCTCAGTAATTTGATGGACGGTTTCCATCAATCCCAGCCCGGAAGCCAGTCCCATATAGATGCTTCCGCATATCAGGGCGACAACAGGACTCCACCGAAACGCGATAATAGCTACCAGGATAATGGCAATGGCCACTACTAAATTGGTAATTAACAGCGAAGTGGAGATCATAAGCGGGCGGTCTCAGATTTGCAATAGCATGTCGGAGTCGGTGAAAGACAATATCACTGGTTTTTGATCTTTTCTTCCATGTTGGATATCACTGAATTATATGCCTGGTCCAGGAGTCTCTTCAACTCTGGCAGACCGTTCTCCTGTTCCTTTTCCCATTCCCGGGAAAATTTGCCGTCTTCGATATACTGGTAGGCATCGGCCAGTGTTTTTCGGATAAAAGATTTGTCCAGATCTTCGATACGCGACAGCTGCCCGTATTGGCTGGTATGAGAATGATAGGGGAACTGCTTGAAGAGGCCGTCTTCAGCCATTTTTTCAAACATGTAGGCAGGCTCTCTCGACATGTACAACTCGATCAGTGAAGCTTCCGGGGGATGTCCTTGTTCAACTTCAAAATGAAAAGCTTCGGTCAGTATGGATATGATCATCGGCCATATTGCCTGCTCTGCCAGCAGATCCAGCATCGTTTCATCTTTGAAGGTAACCTCGATCGATCCCATTTTTGTGGCCCCCATCGCCCTTGCAAGGGCAAGGGCGGTTTGCAGGGCTTCTCCCGATGCGTCCTGTTCTACCGCGATAAAGGCGGGATAGCCCTTCCCGTTTAAATAACGGTTGCGAACTCCGTCCCCGATCATGCGGGGAGCAACCATGATAGTATCGCAATGTGAGGGCGGTGATATGTGATCAAAGGTGATGTTGTATCCCGAGGCAAAATTCAACACGTTGCCCGCTTTGAGATGGGGTTCCACCTGCTCTTGGTAGATACGGGGCATGATCTCATCAGGGATTAACAGAAACAGGATATCGGACTGGATCGCGACTTCGGGCACATCATCCACTCTGAACCCATCTTCCTGAGCCTGGGTAAATGTTTCATCCCTGGCCGTGCCGATAAAGATATCCGACAGGCCGGAATCACGCATGTTCAACGCCTGGGCCCTGCCCTGATTCCCATAACCAATTATTCCAATATTCCTTCCCTCGAGGACGGATATATCTGCATCCTGGTCGTAGTATATATTTGTCATTTTACGTGGTTTATCGATTCCCGGGATGCGATCGCCTCACACCATGAGGCTGGAGCCTATAGCGAACCATCCCATATTGGCGTGATTTTGCGATATTTTCATAAAAAGATCCCGTGTTCACTTCAAAAGATCGCAAAATCTGCCTTACATTGGCTGATTCTCGTTACTATTCTTTAAGTTCGGCAGATTCACGGAAAAGATTATGCAAGAACCTGTTCCTGCCTGATAACTGGTTCGGTCGGGGAGGCAGGTGGTTTCAATCCCGTTACCTTGGTTGTATCTTACATACCGAACCCTTGCAAGCCAATAACTTGCAAGGGTAAAAGTACCGGTGGAGAGACTCGAACTCTCACTCCCAGAGGGAACGCGATTTTGAGTCGCGCGCGTCTACCAATTCCGCCACACCGGCAAATCGCCTAATCCATTTGAATACAATGGGTTGCAGGGACACTTAATTGTTTTAAAAAGTAGTTCATATCGTACTTTTTAGTGTCTGAAATTTTCCCCGTCGTTGCTTAAACGGGAAATTTATCAGTGATCAATATTAATCACCTGCAAATATAAAGCATAAAGAATTACTTCTTCAAAATACTTTTTATTTTTTATGCTAAGCAAGTAAAACCGTTATAAAAAATGTAACCAGATCCTCACCCCTCAGCCCAGGCCTGTGAAGCTCTCCGCATTCATCCAGGAATATTTATTGCTATCCGCGAAAGTCCATAGCCGTATATCAGTATTATTGATCGAAATTGGGATTTTCTCATT
Organism: Halalkalibaculum sp. DA3122; assembly: GCF_043951865.1. Classification (NCBI taxonomy): domain Bacteria; kingdom Pseudomonadati; phylum Balneolota; class Balneolia; order Balneolales; family Balneolaceae; genus Halalkalibaculum; species Halalkalibaculum sp. DA3122. The sequence goes on along the minus strand of NZ_JBINJF010000017.1, from coordinate 10,896 downwards.
TATAAAGAGGGCATAATTTGTACGGTTCACTCTCTTTCAAGACCCAGATTGATGGTTCGTTGTATATGCTTGAAATTACTATTGCAGTTGATTGGTATAAGCCGCTCAGGAAGCCGGTACGACACAAATGAGTCGACCTCCGCATAATGAACACTGTGCCATGCTTTTAATCTAATACCGGTAGAATCGCATCGATGATATGCCTTTGTACTGGTATCGACCATATAAAATCCAGCACCACTGGTTTGTCCAATGCTGCCGGATGAAAAGGTTCTGACTATTAGTTCATCATCACCCCAAAAGTCCACGCCCCACAATTCGATTGCAGCTTGGGGCAGTGGTGATCCAGAATCTTTATCATAAACCATTCCGCTTATTTCAATTGGCAAGCCGGAATCCGAAGTGAAAAAAATATTGCATCCGGAAATCAACCAAATACTTGGAATTATCAATGTAAGAGCTCTCATGATTACCCCATTCTAGATTGTGCTTGTCTATCTGCAGGGAAATAATCTCTTAAAAAAATAAGCCCGACCGGTTTAACCGGCCGGGAACAAGCTGCTCTACAAGTGTCCGCCAACTTTTGGGAGTATAGGCGGATAATTATTTTAACGTCAAACGCTGGTATTAGATCAGCGATTAAACGTTATTTTATTTGGCCCCGGATCTCCCCCGGTGGGTTTTGCGTAGTATGTACATTGACATACGTATTTCCAGCCTTCATCTCGCTGATCAGTGCATCAAGTGTTTGACCTTCCAGTGACCCAACAAGTTCATCCGCTGTGATGGTCCCTTCGGCAAGAATGCCCTGGGTTTGTCCCTCGATCAGCTGGGGCGGGGGCGCCTGCGGATAGAGCCAAACCACTACACCGCCATTTTGACCGGAGGGGGCGTTATGGATATGAGCCATTAACACATTTTCAATGTTTGCAACAATCAGCTTATAGTCAATGGAGCTGCCGTCCTTACTTACCTGGAAGATGGCCTGTCCCTGCGCGTCCGTCTCTACCGGCGGAACCTCGTTGCTGCCTTTTAGGTGAGCACGAAAGTTTCGCTGGTTTGAGCTGGCCCATGCAGGTGCTTTACCTTCCACGTTTTGAGGACTAACTCCATGTTCCTGTCCGGAATGGACCGGGTTAAATGATTGATCCTGGCACGCATATCCAATCACGAACACAATTGAAAGTAATCCGATTAGCCATACTGTTTTATTCCTCATAACATCCCTTCCTGTTTAGTTAATATTTGTAATCCACGTACGTCTTGACCGTGTTCCGGTATTAGTCTATACAAGTTCTGGAAGGAAAGGGTTGCCTGAGTACATATTATTACCGGTTTCAGGTGTGCCATAGGGAGGGATGGAGCTGAATTTCATAAACTCTTTTAGAAAGACACTGATTTTAGCCACTATACAGGAATTTTACATGGATATTTGGATGGGACAGTTATTGGTAAACCAATCAGGAGAAGATGGATGAAAATTTTTGTAGGGGACTTGCAGGTATTTAGTGTTGGAGGAATACATACCAGATCTGCAATGGGCCCTCATCGTCGATAGATATCACATCACATATAGAAAAAAGAAAATCAGCTCCTGCGGTTATTTGGCATATCCAGTCTATATGATACCATTGAAATTGAGATACCAGAGCTTGTTTAATCGCTTATTTATATACTCAATAGCTAGTGTGGAAAAGTGTGTATTCCTGGAAAAGATTAAACAATCTGGCTGGATCCCCAATAAATGCTTGTTTTATCCCTTAAAAAATTTATATATAGGGCACAGAACAAAAGCGTTAAACAAGAGAATAACGGGGTTACATGCCGACAAACCTAAAAGAACTCGAAGACCGGCTGTGGCAGGCCGCCGACAACCTCCGCGCCAACTCCAAACTTAGTTCTTACGAATACTCCACGCCCGTGCTGGGACTCATCTTCCTGCGCTACGCCTGGCACCGATTTCAGCCGTTGCACGAGGAGCTGGAAGGCCAGTCCTCCGGGCGGCGCACCATAGGCCCGGCCGACTACAAGGCCGAAGGCGTGCTCTACCTTCCGGAGCAGGCGCGGTACAACTACCTGCTGCAGCTGCCCGAAAGCGAGGATATCGGGCAGAAGGTGAACGAGGCGATGGAGGCCATTGAAGAGGAGAACCCCGAGCTGGCCGACGTGCTGCCCAAGGACTACAAGCAGTTTGAGGACCGGGTACTGAAAGACCTACTGAAGAACTTCTCCAACGTGGGCGCCGATGTGGAAGGGGACGTGTTCGGGCAGATCTACGAGTATTTCCTCGGCAAGTTTGCGATGAGCGAGGGACAGAAAGGCGGCGAGTTCTTTACGCCCACCGCCATTGTCAAGCTGATCGTGGAAGTGCTGGAGCCCTACGGCGGTAAGATCCTGGACCCGGCCTGCGGCTCCGGCGGCATGTTTGTGCAAAGCGATAAATTTAGGAATAGGCATCAGAAAAACGGAGATGACTCCGTACGGACACGCCATGGCGTGTCCCAACAGGCTAAGGATATTTTATCTATCTACGGCCAGGAGAATAAAGAAAATACGGTGCGCTTATGCAAGATGAACCTGGCCGTGCACGGGCTGGAGGGTGACATCCGCACCGGCAACACCTACTACGAGAATGCCCACGACTGCGTGGGACGGTTCGACTACGTGATGGCCAACCCTCCGTTTAACGTGAGCGGGGTGGACAAGGAGGCCATTGAGGGCGACCCGCGCTACCCGTTCGGCATCCCCAGCACCGACAACGCCAACTACCTGTGGATGCAGGAGTTTTTCAGCGCCCTGAACGATAGCGGCCGGGCCGGGTTTGTGATGGCCAACTCCGCCGCCGATGCCCGCCACAGCGAGCAGGAGATCCGCAGGAAACTCATTGAAGAGGGCGTGGTGGATGTGATCATCTCCGTCGGCTCCAACTTTTTCTATACGGTGACGCTGCCCTGTACCTTGTGGTTTTTTGATAAGGGCAAGCAGCAATTGCCGGAAATAGATATCGAGGATGTACGGACACGCCATGGCGTGTCCCCACAGGATGAAGAAAAGGGCAGAGATGAAGTATCCACCCGCGGTTGCAATACCGTGCTCTTCATCGATGCAAGAAATATCTACCGGCAGCTCGACCGCGCCCACCGGGATTTCACCGACCGGCAGCTGGATTTCATTGCCAATATTGTGAGACGATACCGGGGCGAAGAGCTGGATTCTGTGAAAGGAGATGCTGCCGTACGGACACGCCATGGCGTGTCCCAACAGGCAGGGAATGAGGAAATGGCAATGGCTGCCGAGGAGGCAGAGGAATACCAATCTGTAGGGCCGTACCACGGTACGGCCGATGAGGACACCCAATCGTCCAATATCACCCAGCCCGATAACATGTACGAATTATTTGATGACGGCCAGTACCGGGACATCCCCGGCCTCTGTAAGGTGGCTACGGTGGAAGAGATTGAGGAGCAGGGCTGGAGCCTGAACCCGGGCCGCTACGTAGGCGTGGCCGAGCGGGAAGAGGATGATGTGGATTTTCAGGTGAGATTAGGTGAATTATATGAGGAGTTGGAACTGCTCAATGCAGAAGCTGATAGTTTGGAAAATCAGATTACAGAGAATATTCAATCTATTCTAAATCAGTAATTGATGCTGTTTAAAGATTTCGTACAGATAAATCCCAAAGTAGATTTAAAGAAAGGAAAAACCTATCCCTATGTGGGAATGGCTGATGTTAACCCATCCCGTGGTTATGTTACAAATTCTGAAACACGGGAATACAAGAATAGTAGGTCAAAATTTAAGGAAGGAGATACTCTTTTTGCACGTATCACTCCTTGTTTGGAAAATGGGAAAATTACTCGGTTTAAATCAGATGGAATAAAGAAGGGTTTTGGCTCTACTGAATTTTTTGTTTTTCGGGCTAAAGAAGGTGTTTCAGATCCAAACTTTGTTTACTATTTGAGTAGAAGTCCACTTATTAGAAAAACGGCTGAAAAAAGTATGGCAGGGGCTTCGGGTAGACAGCGAGCAGATATAACAGCTGTCGAAGAAGTTGAGATTGATCCTCCCGATCTTCCCATTCAGCAAAAAATAGCTTCCATTCTCTCCGGCTTTGACGACCTGATCGAAAATAACACCCGCCGCATTGAGATCCTGGAGGAGATGGCGCGGCGGATCTACCGCGAGTGGTTTGTGCACTTCCGCTATCCCGGTCACCAGGAGGATGAGCTTGTGGATTCGGGTACGGAGCTCGGGGAAATTCCTGAGGGGTGGGAGGTGAAGAAGCTGGAGGATTTTGGAGAGATTGTTTTAGGTAAAACACCAAGCACCAAAGATTCTGCAAATTATGGTGACTACATGCCTTTCATAAAGACACCTGACATGCATGATCAAATTTTTATTCATGAAACTGAAAATGTTTTATCAAAAAAAGGTGTCAAAACCCAAGAGAATAAAACCTTGCCGGCTAGCAGTATCTGTGTAAGTTGTATTGGTACAGCTGGTGTTGTTGCTCTTACATCGGTGCCCTCCCAAACCAATCAGCAAATAAATTCAATTGTACCAGAAAACGAATCCTATAGAGAGTACTTGTACTTCACTACAAAAGACCTAAAGCCGTTGATGGAAAAAATTGGATCTACGGGGGCAACCATGACAAACGTTAGTAAAACTAAATTTAAGGGGCTGCCAGCTCTTATGCCTAACCAAGATTTACTTGATACTTTTCATTATAAAGTTGGGCCTCTATTTGATCAAATAAGTACACTTCAAAAGCAGAATATTAAGCTTAAGGAAACGAGAAATTTACTTTTGCCGAAGCTTATATCGGGAAAGATTGATATTCAACGACTAAAGAATCAAGGATTAGTTCTATGAGCAAAAAAATAAAAATTAAAAGGACTTCAGGGAATAAAAGTAAGGAATCGGAGAACTTGGATAAATTTCTAGCTCCAAATAGTTCTGAATGGAAACTACTTGAATTACCTAAGGACGAGCAAGAGGACAAGGAGAAACAAAAGGAAGTTGAAAGTAACAGTGAATCTATAAAAGAAACCCTTTTATCTTCATTACAGATGCCACACTTAGCTGTATTGGCGGGAAGTGGCACATCTTTGGGCGAAGTAGGTGGGCCATCTATGGGTGATCTTTGGGAAAAGGTCACTAATAATAACCCCACTTACAGGTATAAAGATAATGGCGAAGAGAAAGAAATTGAAATAAACCCAGAGGAGATAATAGAGGTTGTAAAGCATGATTCACGTGATAAAAACATTGAGGCTTTACTTACCCAATGTGAGGCATATTTAAGAATCGAGGAAGAAAACTTAAAAGTTGAAGGATTTTTAACTGAAGCAAAAAAAATAATATTAAATGAGTGCTCTTCTTTTCTAAATAACGATAATCTTGAAGGACATAGAACTTTTCTGCACCGTTTATCGAAAAGGAGAGTTAGAGATCCAAGACTTAAAATATTTACAACCAATTATGATTTATGTTTCGAAAGAGCAGCATCACTACAGGGATTAATAATATTAGATGGTTTCTCTTTCGTTAATCCAAGAAGATATGATCCAAACTATTTTAATTGTGATATCGTAAGAAGAACAAATAGTCATGATAAAACCACTAATTTTCTTGAAGGGGTTTTTCAATTATTTAAACTGCATGGATCTGTAAATTGGGAAAGGAATGGGAGTGAGATTATCGAAATTGATGAACCTAATCCGAAAAAGGCCTGCATAATTTATCCAGCACATGGAAAATATCAGCAATCATATATTCAACCGCATCTAGAGCTTTTCTCAAGGTATTTAAGTTCACTACGAGAACCGAATACTTGTTTGATCATTTCAGGGTTTGGATTTAATGATGACCACTTGGCAGAACCTGTAATTTCGGCAATCGATACCAATCCACACTTAAAGGTTGTAATCGCTGATCAATTTGCAGAGAAACAATTGGAAGCTGATAAACCATCAAAATATTGGGAAAAATTGAAAGAGAAGGCATTAGCTGGTGAGGATATTTGGTTTATCAATGCCTCATTTCAAAAGTTTGCACAATTGATTCCGAATTTAAAAGCCCTTACATCTGCACAACAACTTGAGCGTACCATTAAAGACATAAGTTCGTAGCCATGGATTTTTCAAAGGAGTTGAACAAGCTTGAATCAAAAGGAATACTTAGATCTGAACTATATTTAGGGAGCATTTCTTCAGTTTCTGCTACAGAAGTGCGTGTCAATTTATATGATGCCGGTAAGCCAAGTGGATCATTTTTTGAAGGCAGCAGGTATGGCAAAGGTGAAGTTGGAGAATTCTTATTAATTGAGGGACAACAAAATTTGCTTCTTGGTCGAATGATCGAGGTAAGATTACCTGAAAGAGAGCGTAGAAACATTGATAAAACACTTACTGGATCACCTGATTTAGATGCTATTGGAATTATCCAATTGTTAGGAACAGTGACTACTGATAAAATGCGAATTAGTGCAGGACTCGAAACCTATCCTCGGTTAGGTGACAAGGTATACTCAGCCCCTCATACCTTTATTTCATTAATTCCAAGTTTGATGGAGGACCAATTAAAGAGTGAAAATGATGTGAGACTTAAAATTGGTGCTATCGAAGCGAATACACAATCTAATGTGTCAATAACCCCCGAAAAGTTATTTGGAAGACATTGTGCAATACTTGGAGCAACAGGAGGTGGAAAGAGTTGGACAACTGCTCACATTATTGAAGAGTGTCTCAAGTTTGATAGTAAAATCATATTACTAGATGCTACAGGTGAATATAGAGACTTTAGTCACGATTCAATTAGGCATTTGTATTTGGGGGAACCCGTGAACAAAGCTGATAATGCAATAAAATGTTCTTTACCTCCAAGTAATTTCGCAGAATCTGATTTTATAGCGATGTTCCGACCCTCATCGGGTATTCAAATGCCAAAATTAAGGGAGGCTATAATAAGCCTAAGAATTGTACATGAAGATCCATCTCTTGCTGATGCCAATGGTTATTTTGTTAAAACAGGAAGAACATATGAAGAGTATAACGAAATTTTGTCTAGGTCGGATATTTCTAAAGTTGCATATAACCCAAACGCCAAGTTCGATGTTAATAAGTTAATAGGCCAAATTGAAAACGAATGTGTGTGGGAAAATGATGAATCATATGGAAGGAAAAACCAACAACACTGGGGTTATTGTTCAACTCTTGTAAGTCGGATTGGAAACATATTAAATAGCAATGAATTTGATTTCATCTTTAGCACGGATAATCTTCCATCATTAAATAAAAAAATTGATCATTTCTTAAATGATCAAAATGGTCAGAGTAATCAAAAACTATTGAGGATTAGTCTATCAGGTGTTTCTGAGGAGTATCAAGCAAAAGAAATTGTTGCTAATGTTATAGGAAGAAAATTATTGACGGAGGCAAGAAAAAAATGCTTTGTTGAAAAACCCCTAGTAGTTTTTGTTGACGAAGCCCACAATTTTCTAGGGGGTACGCTTGGAAGAGATGAAAATTCTGCTGATTTAGATTCTTTTGAACTTATTGCAAAAGAAGGGCGAAAGTACGGACTTAATATTTGTCTCGTGACTCAAAGACCACGCGATATTACCAAAGCAGTATTGAGTCAAATGGGAACATTAATAGTTCATAGACTCACTAATGATCAGGATAGGTATATAGTTGAAAAAGCTAGTGGAGAAATTGATAAATCAGCATCATCCTTTTTGCCAAATCTAAAGCCTGGTGAAGCAGCAATTATTGGAATTGATTTTCCAATTCCTTTGAGTATGCAGATAATTCCTCCAAATACTCGACCATTATCTGAGGGCCCAAACTTCCAGAAATTTTGGAACAGAATTACTAACACTTGAGTAATGTCCAAATCCTCCGAAGACAAAGCGGTAGAACAGCCGGTGATTGAGCTTTTCGAAGAACTGGGATGGGAGACGATCAACGCCTACGACGAGGTGCTGGCCTCCGTTGATAAGCCACGGAATACTGGCCAAGTACGGACGTAGCATGCTACGTCCCCACACGCAAAAGAATGTGATAGGTTCAGCAATCTTGTGATGGTTTACAATTTTAAGATTAGATGCCAAAGAGAAACCTGCCATACCGAAAATCAATTAGATTAAAAGGATGGGATTACCGGAATCCCGGGCTGTATTTTGTGACCATCTGCACCAAGGATCGGCAGCATCATTTCGGGGAGATCCGGGATGGTATCATGGGCCTGTCGGTGCCGGGGTGCCTGGCCTGGCATTATTGGCGGCAGATTCCGAGCCATCAATCCAATGTGGTATTGGATGAATTTGTGGTAATGCCCAATCATCTGCATGGGATTGTGGGGATCACACCTGATCATGTAGATCATGCCCGGGTAGGGACATGCCATGGCATGTCCCCACAAAATGGCATGTCCCCACAGAAGGAAGATCATACCACCAACCAACAGAACCAGGCACAATTTGGAAAACCACAATCCCAATCATTATCCATGATAATCAATCATTACAAAGGATCCCTCACCCGGTGGTGCAATGCCAATGGCCATGAATATTTTGCATGGCAGTCCCGGTTTTACGATCATATAATCCGCAATGAAAAGGCCCTGCATCGTATCAGGAAGTATATTTTTGATAACCCATTGCGTTGGCAGCAGGATCGGGAGAATCCGGAGCGGGGTCATGAACAGGTATTAAATATATAATTGCCGATAATATTTGGGATAATGCTCCTGTTGGGTTGTAGCATGCTAATCTCTACAGGATCTACCTACATACAATCTGACGGCAAAATTTTTGTTATTTTAAAGAAGTTATGCCTACGGCCCGTGTAAATATAAACCCAGAGACCCTATCCTTCGCGCGTGAGCGTGCCGGGTATCCTGTAGGCAGGATTGCCGAAAAAATGCGGGTTAAGGAAGAGCAGTGGGTGCAGTGGGAGCAAGGGGAGAAAAAGCCCACCACGAATCAATTAGTAAAATTAGCCAAATATTTAGATCGAACTCCGGGATTTTTCTATCTGGAAGAAGTCCCTGAAGAAACAGATCCCCTGTCTGAGTTTCGTACAATCAATAATCAGCTGCTGTTAGAAGCAAGTCCCAAGCTTATCAAAGCCATTCGTGAAGCTAAACGGAATCGGGATATACTGCTTGAGCTTTATCAAGATCAAGGAAAAACTCCGGCTGAAATTCCTACTATTAATCCTGAAGATGAGGACATCGCTTCACTGGCCATAACCATCAGAGAATGGCTTGAGGTATCGATAGATGAACAAAAAAGCTGGTCCGGCTCATCCACAGCATTGACGCGATGGAAAGAAGTTCTGGAAAATAAAGATATCTACGTTGTTCAATATCCGTATGTAGATGTATCGGAGTCCCGTGGATTTGCACTGGCGGAGTCAAAAATTCCTATTATTGGCATTAACTCCAAGGATTCCTCAAATGCCCGCATCTTTACGCTCATCCATGAACTGATCCATGTGCTGCTGCGGGATTCCGTTATGATTAATGATAAATTGACCAGCTATTTCCCCAACGGAAAGCGTAATATTGAACAGTTTTGTAATCGATTGGCTGCCGAAATATTGGTGCCTTCAGAAGAGTTGGTCCTCGACTTTAATGCAGATACTGAACCTGTCAAACAAATCAGGGGCCTGAGTCGTCGGTATGGGGTATCTACCTATGTCTTACTGATACGGCTTAAGACTGAAGAGCTTATCAGTGAGGAAGTGTATGAAGCCTGCCTGCCCGAAGTCACTTTTTATGATAAAAGCAGGCAGAGCGATGGGGGTGATCCCTATTACACGAGGATCGTTCAAAAAGGGCGACTGTTTATGCGTAATGCATTTCAAAGCTACTTCCAGGAACAGATTACATTAGGTGAATTAGCCAATATCACCGGCTGGAAAGTGCCGAATTTAAATGAACTAGCGGCCAAAACCTTCGGGTGGCCGGAGGAGGGCAGCTACGTTTGAGGTATTCGCTCGATTCAGACGCTGTCATTCAGGCATGGATAGATTACCCGATCGACTTCTTCCCAAAAGTGTGGGAGAGTCTCCACCAGTTGGCAAAGGATGATGTAGTAGGTATAGCCCCGGTCATTTATGAAGAATTAGAACGAGGCGGGGATGAGTTGTTTGATTGGGTGAAAACTCGTAAAGGTGATTTTGTGGTTGAAAACAGTGATGAGTTACAAGAAGCGGTAACCTACCTGGTTAATACCTACAGCAATTTTGGTTTAATTACGGGTAAGAATGAAGGTGATCCGTATGTTGTGGCTCTAGCTATGGTTGAAGATTGCCTGGTTGTCACGAATGAATCTATGACGAATAATATGAATGGGCCAAAGGTGCCGGATGTGTGCCGTGCTGAAGGAATACGCTGGACGAAATTTGTAGATATTATCAGAAATGAAGATTTAGACGTTGGTTAGTTGGGTTTAGAATTAGATGTATCATCATGTCCAAATACTCCGAAGACAAAGCGGTAGAACAACCGGCAATTGACCTTTTCGAAGATCTGGGATGGGAGACGATCAATGCCTGCGATGAGGTGCTGGCCTCCGGAGGACTGGGCTAAGATGCCGGGCCGTGTACGGACATGCCATGGCATGTCCCCACAGCTACAAGAATGAGATAAGTTCACAAATCATGAGATGGTTGTAATCCGGGAGATGAGATGCAAAAGAGAAACCTGCCATACCGAAAATCCATTCGCTTAAAGGGCTGGGATTTACCCCGTGAGATAAATAAATAATGCCATGAAATTTTATTATGTATAACGCGTTTAGGGGTTAACCTTAAGCAGCCAATGCATGTTTAATGCGATTAATGGGTTCATCGTTTTGCCAATTGATGTACTGCAATAGCGTCA